>JAYTTZ010000061.1:0-10482 GCA_043744805.1 Gammaproteobacteria bacterium | reverse complement strand
CTCCCAATTCTCATCTGATAGCATCGTCCTCGGCATGATGGGCTCGCTTATTTTGATGTTGTAGCGACCCCAATGTTACCGGGTCCATCATGCCGACTTCCCTTCTCTTTCCTGAAAGATCAACAGGCCCTAAGGAGCTCTCTCCCAAGATCTTGATAGAAAACTCTGGCTCTGGGTCAGAATCGGTGTTGCCGTAAAGAACATGGGCCGTGGTATCGAAATAGAGTTGTCCTGATGCCGTGAAACTCGTCGTCTGTGAAAAAGAGGTGGCCGAGTTCATGATTATCGAAAAATCCTGATTGCCAGCAGCGGCTGCATCGGCATCAATAGAGTACAAGTCAATCTTGTCGGCCTGGGCACGCGAGAAGTCGTTGATGATGTCACGGGTGGTGGTCGTGATGCCCGACTCAGTCACCAGGTTGAAGTCGAAGCGGTCGGCACCGAGACCCCCGGTCAGGCTGTCCACGCCGAGACCGCCGGTGAGGATGTTGTTGCCGATACCACCGGTCAGCCCGTTGCCCAGCGTATTGCCGATCAGGGTCGCGGCGCCGCTGCTGATGATTCGGCCATTCTCGACGTTGCTGCGCAGGGTATAGCTCGCCAGCAGCGAGAGCACGGTATCGGTGCCACCGGCTGCGGAACCATTCGACTCGACTACCAGATCTCCAGCATTGTCCACAATGTAAGTATCTGAACCGTCGCCGCCGACAAGAATATCCGCACCGGGACCACCATCGAGGCGGTTGCTCAGGGCATTGCCTTGCAGGGTGTCATTGAAGTTCGAGCCAATCAGGCTCTCGATGCTGACCAAGGTATCAACGCCCGCGCTGACCGTGTCCTGCGCAGTGCTGAGCGAGAGATCGACGGTAACCGCCGCGGCAGCACCGGCATAGCTCACGGTGTCGGTGCCGGTTCCGCCACTCAGGATATTGTTACCGGCATCGCCCGCAAGGAAATTGCTGAATTTCCAACCGGCGAAGTACTCGATCAGGTTCGCCGTCGCCGCGACGATCCCGCCCTGACCGTCGACCACACTGTACGAAAGCGACAGCAGGCCGCTGTAGTCTGCACTTGGCGTCACGGTGAACGTCCCGTCGCCGTTGTCCGTGACCGACCCATGGGTGGAGGTGACGGCGCCTATACCCAGTGGGTCGCCGTTAGGATCCAAAAACCCGGTCAACAGGTCCGCCCGACTTACCGTGAATGAAGTGTCCTCAACGACCTGCAATCCCGCGCTCGTGTTCGGCAGTAGGCCATAGGGAAATCCGCCATCTAGCGCGGCGACCACCAGATCCGCCTTCCCATCTCCCGTCAAATCTGTCCCGGCCACATAGGCGGGTAATCCGAACGTCGGGTAGGTCGTCGCACTGGCGAGCGTTCCGTCCGCCTGGCCCAGCAGTACCGAGACGGTATTGGAGAAGGAATTGGACGTCAGCACGTCCAGACGACCGTCGCCATTCATGTCTGCAAGGCTCACCCAGTAAGGATGCCTTCCACCTGCGGCGTACTCTTGTGGCGCCAGATAGGTTCCATCGCCCTTTCCGGCATAGACTGAAACTGTGTTCAGTTCGTTTCTGACAAAAACGAAGTTGGTGTTGCCGGTAACCTCTCCGGCGTTGATGGCAATGTTGCTGGTAACCACATCCAGAAGACCGTCGCCCGTCACATCGCCTACTGCAAACCGCATTCCATAAGGAACTGGCATGGTGAGCGAGACCGGGAAATGACCGGTCCCGTCACCGAGCATTGTCGTAACGGAATCAGATTGCGCGGATACGACCAGATCGATGTTGCCGTCGCCGTTCATGTCTCCGCCAGAGACATAGTACCCGGAGGGCGTGGAATACGAGGCAATGACCTGAAAATTCCCTCCGCCTGTGTTCCGCAATATCGATACCGAATGGCCGGGTATCGCGGTGTCAAATCCGCGCCAGTTGCCATTGGAGACGGCAACATCCGTCCAGCCATCGTTGTCGAAATCAGCCGCAAATACATTGACCGAGACGGAAGAAAACGAGTAGGAGACCGGCGCGGCAAACCCGCCGAGCCCATCCCCGAAAAGCACGCTGAGTCCGCCTGCGCCTGTGGCGGTCGGGGCACCCGTGGGGTTGAGCAGATCCAAGAAGCCGTCATTGTTTACATCAGCAGACGAGATCTGACCGACATCAGCGCAGGGGAAGGTGTTGCTTGTACCGAATCCGCCAGCGCCGTCGTTAAGGTGCACTTCTATCCCGTTCGGCACTACGGTCGCAAAGTCCAGATTCCCGTCACCGTTGAAATCAGCACTGGTGAAGGATCTGGCAATGGCCGTCGTGGCGACGAGCGTCCTCAAGTCGCCGAAGGCCAAGGTTTCCGGCGGCGCGCTCCATGCGCCCTCGGGCGCATCGTTCACCGGCGTCACGGTGAGGTTGACCGTGCCGAGCGCCGTCCCGCCGTGACCGTCTGAAACCGTGTAACTGAAACTGTCCGCGCCGTTGTAGTTCAGCGCTGGCGTATAGGTGTAGGTCCCGTTGTTGTTTACCAGCGCGCCATGCGCCGTCGGGCCCGCTACCAGGCCTGTCACCGTCAGCGTGTCACCGTCCACATCTGTATCGTTCGCCGCCAGCGCCGCGACCACCGCGACATCGAACACCTTCACCGTGTCCTCTGCCGTCGTCACACTGTCCGCTACCGCAAGCGGGACATCGTTCTCCGCAATCACTGCCAGATTCAGCGTCGCGTTCACCGTGCCACCCTGCCCATCACTTACCGTATAGGCGAGACTGTCAGCACCGTTGTAGTTGGCGGCCGGGGTGTAGGTGAACGCGCCGTCGCCGTTGTCCACCACGGTGCCATGCCCCGCCATGATCCCAGCCACGGTGAGCAGGTCACCATCGATGTCCATGAGGCCCGACACCAGCGCGGACCGAGCAAGCGTGATGGGCGTATCTTCAGTCACGCTCGCGAGCAATGGCGAGAAGCGTTGTCCGTAGACGCCCTGCGAGCTACCGTCCTGCCCGTCCGAGTTCCAGATCACAATGAAGCCACCGTCTGCCGACGGCGCAACTGATGAACGATCATGCGTGCCCGGGATGTAGGTATTCGCCTGGAACTCCTCTCCGATCGGCAGCCCATCGGCATCGAAGCGTTGGCCGTGGATTCCGGCCACACCGCCGTCCAGCGGGAACGAGCTCCACGTCGCCACGAAGCCACTGTCCGTGAGCGCTGCTATCGAAGGACGGATCTGATCGCCGGAGTCCTGGCTGTTCACCACAAAGCTGGAGCCCTGCGCGGTACCGTCCTGGCCGTAAATCCGACCTTGAATGTCATACCCACTACCGCCCTGATCGTGGTTCCCCGCCATGCGGACTGGTTCGCAATGTCGCCCTGATACCGAAATGTGGCACGCATCACATACTGACTGCTCAAGTCTTGATTGCGACAGGCGGCGGTGCGCCTAGCGGCGGTTGGGGCATCGGCTTGGGTTCGACCGGGAAATCTTCCTGACACGCTCTCAGCGGAATAGCCAGATGTCACAGGCCGGCCAAGACGCGACGTAGGTTTTACCGCAAGAAAAAAATTCGCGCGGGGGCAGCGTTATAGGATTGGCGACGCCCAAGGCCCTACCCGGGGGGTGTTCAGGACAATTAGAAGTGCGTACTAATCGGGCCGCGACCAACGGCAAAGCGGGTGCGCTCTGCCAGCCAATTTTGGGGGCTTTGAAAGCGGCGTGTTAAGCCGATGCCGCAGCCCCCTCCCGCTCCCACGAGTGCGCTGCCCCGTTGCGTGGGAGGCGGCCAAGTGAAGGCAAGGCAGGCCACTCCCGAAGTACGCACTGGCATGATCACCAAGGAGTTCGTGAGCAGCAAGCAAGCGGCGTTAAATTGTTCCCCTGAGCGTTCCCCTCGAACCCCAGAAATGAAAAAGCCGACGGCAGGAGTCGGCTAAGTCATTGTCTTTCTGGCGCGCCCGGAGAGATTCGAACTCCCGACCCCCTAGTTCGTAGCCAGGTACTCTATCCAGCTGAGCTACGGGCGCGTAGGGGGCGAACTATAAACGACTCGGGCGGAATCATCACCCCCTTGGGGCACAAAAATTGCGCCCTCTGGCAGGGCCGTTCCGGTCACTGCGGGACGGCCCGAGGGGAGGCTTTCCGGCCGAACCAGCTGCTGCGGGGCTACCAGGGGCAAGCACGCTGACCTGCGCTTTGCTAGCCCCTGCCGGGGCTGGGTATACACTCGGGCTATAACCGAAGAACTCGAATCCACAGGGGGCTGCATGCTGAAGCAAATGGACATCAACTGCGACATGGGCGAAAGCTTTGGCAACTGGCAGATGGGGAACGACGAAGGAATGATGCCCCACATCACCACGGCCAACGTGGCCTGCGGTTTCCACGCGAGCGATCCGGTCACCATGATCAACACCGTGAAGCTCGCCAGGCAGCACGGCGTGGTGGTGGGATCCCACCCCGGCCTGCCGGATCTGCTGGGCTTTGGCCGACGCACCATGAACATCACGGCCGAAGACGCCTATGCCTACGTGGTCTACCAGGTGGGCGCACTGCAGGCGGTGCTGGCGATGGAAGGCATGAAGCTCCACCACATCAAACCGCATGGCGCTTTCTATTCGGTGTTGAAGGCCAACGAGGAACTCGCCGAAGCCGTGGCCGAAGGCATCCTCAAGCTCTCCGCCACACCCATGCTCTACTGGCCGGCGCCGACCTCGTCCGCGCTACCCATGGCGTGCAAGAAGCGCGGCATCCGCGTGGTGGGTGAAATCTATCCCGACCTCCAGTACGCCGCCGACGGCAGCCTCATCATCCAGCGCCACAAGCACCACACCGATCCGGTCTTTGCTGCCGATCAGGTGGAGAGCTACGTTCGAACCGGGACCGTGCAAGCCATCGATGGCACACCCGTGCCGCTGGATGCAGAAGCGCTGTGCATCCACGGCGACGGACCCAACTGCATCGAAGTGGCGCTGGCTATCCGGGAACGCCTTAAATCCCTGGGCTGCAAGATTGCCCCGGTCATGGTCTGAGCAACCAGGAATCCCACATGAAATTCGGACTGCTCTTTACCTTCCAGCTGCCGCCGGGCTGTGGCATTCCCTGGCACGAACCCTACCTCGACATGCTGAAGTGCCTGCCGCGCGCCGAGGAACTGGGCTACCACTCCATGTACCTCGCCACCCACCATGCAAAGACCGACGGCCTCTGCCCCGGCCCAATTCCCACGCTGGGCGCCGCTGCGGCGGTGACGAAGAAAATGAAAATCGGCACGGCCGTGATGCTGGTTCCATTGTATGCGCCGCTCAAGCTCGCCGAAGACCTCGCGGTGCTCGACAACATCGCCGAAGGCCGGCTCATCGTGGGCGTGGCCCCGGGTTACGTGGCGGAAGAATTTGCCGCCCACGGCATTCCGCGCGAGGAGCGCGTGGGGCGCTTCGAGGAGTCGCTTGATCTCATGATCGAGGCCTGGACCAAGGACGAGTTCGAGTTCAACGGCAAGTACTTCAAGGTGCCCCACACCGTGATGACGCCCAAGCCTTTCCAGAAGCCCTATCCGGAACTCTGGTACGGCGTCTCCGCCAAGGCTTCGCTGCGCCGGGCCGCCAGGCGCCACGCCATCCAGATCATGTCGCCGCGCCACGGGGTGGAAGAACTCCGCGCGCACTACGCGCCCTACGAAGACACCGCGCGTGAAATCGGCTGGACCATTCCCGGCAAGCCCATCATCCGCCAGGTCTTCGTGGGCGCGACGATGCAGGAAGCCGAGGCCATCGCTGCCCCGGCCATCGAACACCTTTACCGCGAGGTCTACGGCAAGGCCTCGGCCGCTGGCGATCGCAACTTGCGCAACGACGACGGCAGCGTCATCACCGACCACCTGCAGGTCAGCTTCGAGACCTTCAAGCAGCGTTACATCGTGGGCACGCCGGAATTCGCCATCAGCGAAATCGCCAAGTACCGCGACGGCCTCGGCTGCACGGAAATGGTCTGCTGGATGCACATGCCGGGCATTCGCGGCGCCGACGCGCAGAAATCGGTGGAGCTCTTCGCGAAGGAAGTCATGCCGGTGTTCCAGACCTGATGGCAGCGTCCGGCCCAGGTCAGTGGCGGCGCGTGATCCTGGAGACGTCGCGCGCCGGGGTGATGGCAGGGGCGCTGCTCGGGGCCGGCACTGCGTTCGCGCAGGACGCCCGCTTCGTGCTGGCCTTCGGCGCGGAAGCCAACGCACCGTTGCCACATGCCTACAGCTACGGCAAGCCGCCTGCAGGCGAGAAGACGCTCGTCATGCGGGTGCCGCTGGTGGACCCGGCGCTGAAGCCCATCCTGACCGACGTCGAACTCACGCTTGACCTCGAAGGCAACGTCGTCCGGCGCGTGCATGCCGAGCGTGCCTACCTGAGCCTCGATGAATGCACCGCCGCCAAGGCCACGATCGACGGCAAGCTCGCGCCGCTCATGCCCGCGCCGTACACCGGCAGCGAAGCCTGGTGGCAGTACCAGTCAGCGGACGGCAAGAGCCTGGGCGGCGCCCTCTGCCGCACCGAACGCTACCTGCCTTATCCAGTCCTCGTCTTCGACCTGTCCGCCGTGCCCTGAGCGCGCGGTTGGATGTTCTCGCCCACGCCCTGGACCTGGCGCATTCCTGGCCAGACCACGGCCAGGCCACTGGGTCGTACGGCGACGGCACCCAGCCGCTGGACTGGATGCGGAAGCCCCCCGCAAGCTTGCTGCTGGTGCGAACCTCTTTTGACGCTGCGCGGAGACATGCGGCGACCCAAGCCTGCGACGTCCTGCCGTGCCGTGTGTGACGACTTTTCAACCGATGAAAGCGTTTGTTTCGCTGGTAGGGACGCGCGCGCACACGGGTCGGCGTGTATCGCCACGTCGGTGAGCACCTCAAGTTCGGGGTGGGCGATAACTTCACCGACTACTCCGACGATCTCACCGAGGTTTCCTATCGCAGCTACGGCTGGTTCTTCAACCTGATCGGCGAGCTGTAAGGCGCGTTACGGCAGTCGGTCGAAATCGGCCCCGCCGCAAACCCGCCGTTCCTGCGCAAGCAGGAAGCCATCGCCGCACACCGTGCCGGGCCCCTACGCGTCGGGCAGTTCCAGCACCGCCTTCGACAGGATGTTCCGCTGGATCTCGTTGCTGCCGCCGTAGATGGTAGCGGGGCGGGCGCTGTAGAAGAGGCTCATGAACTCCACTTCGGCGTTGCCGAAGCTCGCCTTGTCCACCACGGCGCCCTGCGACCCTGCTGCTTCGATCACCAGTTCGGTGAGCGCGGCGAAAGTTTCGGTCGCCCAGATCTTGAGCATCGACACCTCCGGTCCCAGGGTCTGGCCGCGCTTCACCATGTCGGCGAAGCGGGTGTAGAGCGTTTCCAGATCGAACACATCGAGTTTGAGTCTGGTGAAGCGCTCGAGGAAGGCGGGTTCCGACAGCATGCCGCCGTGCGCCGCCGCCTCGCCCACGCGGCGGAGCGCGTATTGGCACTGCTTGGGGCTGCCGAGGAAGATGCGTTCAAAGGACAGCAGCGCCTTGGCCATGGTCCAGCCCTTGTTGGGTTCCCCCACGAGGTTGGCGCGCGGCACGCGGACGTTGTCGAAGAAGACTTCGCAGAACTCCTCGTGGCCGGCGAGGTTGCGGATGGGGCGCACCGTGATGCCCGGGCTCTTCATGTCCGCCAGCAGGAAGCTGATGCCGGCCTGTTTCTTCGCCTGCTTGTCGGTGCGCACCAGCAGGAAAATATGTGAGGCGTCCTGCGCGAGCGTGGTCCAGATCTTCTGGCCGTTGACCACGAAGTCCTCGCCGTCCACCACGGCTTCCATGCGCAAGCTCGCAAGGTCTGAGCCAGCGTTCGGTTCGGAGTAGCCCTGGCACCAGATGTATTCGCCATTGAGGCTCCGCGGCAGGTAGTGGGCGCGCTGTGCGTCCGTGCCGTGCTTGATGAGCAGTGGCCCCACCATGATGACGCCCATGTCCGGCGTGCGCGCCACGCCCCAGCGCTCCTGCTCTTCCATGAAGATGAGGAGCTTGGCGGGGGCAAGGCCCATGCCCCCATGTTCGCGCGGCCAGGAGGGTGCGGCCCAGCCGCGGGCGACGAGCTTGGCGTACCAGTCACGTGTTTCATGCCAGTGCAGGCGACGCGCCGAGTAACGCATCTCGCCCGGGTATTCCCGTTCGAACCAGTGGCGCACGAGGTGGCGGAAATCTTCGTCCGACAGGCTGTTCCAGTCGCCGTCAGTCGGTTCCACCACATCGGTGCGGCGCACTTCACTGGAGGCCGCGGCCTCTCCCAACTGGGCGAAGCGGCGTGCGTGCCAGGTGGCATTGCCAAACGCTGCACAGAGGGCAAGTGCGCGGTTGAGGTAAAGGCCCACGTTGCAGTCATCGGTGAAACCGATGCCGCCGTGCATCTGCACCGCGTCGCGGGTGACGCGGGTGGCCGTGTCGCTGGCGCGGTGCTTGGCCCGGCTGGCGAGGCGGATCTGCTCCGCGCGGCTCTTGGCGTGGGCCCAGCCGTGGGTGGCTTCGGCGACCACGGCACCGCAGAGTTCGCCGTGGATGTAGAGGTTGACCGCCCGGTGCTGCAGGGCCTGGAATGCGCCAATCGGCTTGCCGAACTGCTCGCGGGTCTTGAGATAGTCGAGCGTCAGCTTGAACGCGGCGCTGGCGAGGCCATTGAGATAGCTTGCGGCGAGGATCGCGGTGGCGTCGAGCGCGCGGTCCAGCCCGAGTTCCGCCTGCGGGCCGCTGGACAGCAGGGCGTCGCTGCCCACTTCCACGTCGGAAAATTCAAAACGGGTGAGCCTGGAACCATCGGCCAGCGCCTGCACTTGGCGTTTCAGGCCTGCGGCACTCGCCGGAACCAGGACCACGGCGGGGGCTTCACCGCGCAGCACGGGCACCAGCAGGTGGGTGGCTGAGGACGCATGCGGCACGGCGAACTTCTGGCCGTTCAGCACGAGTCCCTGGGCCGAATCCCTGGCCACCACCGAGTCCCATTCGATGCGCGGGTCGCGGGCGTGACCCTGCCAGGCGGTGGCGACCAGCGCGCTGCCGTCGGCAAGCTTCGCAGACACTGCGTCGGCGGCTTCGCTGCCCAGTTCATCGAGCAGCAGCGCGGAAAGGCCGGCGAATTCAAGCAGCGGTTCCGGCGCGGCCACCTTGCCCAGTTCCTCGAGGATCACCGCCATCGCACGCAGGCCGAGGCCAAGGCCACCGGCGCGTTCGGCCACCAGCATGCCGGTCCAGCCGAGATCCGACATTTCCTGCCAGAGGGCGGTGGAGTAGGCGGGCTCCTGGCCGCGCAGCGCGCGCAGGCGGCTGATAGGTGCGGAGCCGGCGCAAAACGCGCTGGCACTGTCGCGCAGCAGCACTTCGTCCAGTGCGTCGTCAGGGGTCGGAGTGGCGAGCGATGCTTGGTGGTTCATGCGTGTTTGTCCTTTTCAGCCGGCGCGGAGCCGGTCGGCCAATGCGGCCAGTTCATCGAGTTTGTCCAGCGCCGACGTTGGATGGTTGTCGGTCAGCGCGAAGATCAGTTCGTGGAAGCCCAGCTGCTGGTAGCTGCGGCATTCGGCTTCCGTGTGCGGCGCCTGGAACAGCGCCAGGTGGAGATCGTCGAACCGGCGGCCACGCCGCGCGCAGGCCTCGCGGAGTGGTGCAAGATCCTCATCCTTGCCGCGCCCCCGGATGGGCATCCAGCCGTCGGCGTAGTCGGCCACCCGATCAGCTACGAACGGGGAGTTCGATCCGAGCCACATCGGCGGTCCCCCGGCCTGCAGTGGCTTGGGGTAGGACCATAGGGGATCGAAGCGCGTGAATTCGCCCTTGAAGCTCGGTTCGTCCTCGCGCCAGAGGGTTCTAAGCACCTGCACCCGTTCCTTCAGCAACGCCCAGCGGTGCTCGAAGGGTGTGCCGTGGTTGGCGAGTTCCTCGCGATTCCAGCCTGCGCCAATCCCGAGGACCACCCGTCCGCCGGACAGGTGGTCCAGGGTCGCGACGGTTTTGGCGAGCGTGAGGGGATCGTGCTGGGTGAGAAGGCAGATACCGGTGCCGAGGCGGATGCGGCAAGTTACCGCGGCCGCCATGGCGAGGGCGACGAAAGGGTCGTAGGTGCGGCGGTAGGCTTCCGGGAGGAGGCCGCCTGCGAAGAAGGGCGAACGCGAGGACAGCGGCAGGTGCGTGTGTTCCGGCACGAACAAGCCATCGAAGCCGCGCTCCTCCACCGCCCGGGCAAGATCTGCGGGCGCCATGCTGCGGTCGGTCGCGAACTGGAAGATGGAGCAGCGAACGGTCACGAAGGATCTCCAGATCAGTCGCAGAATACTAACGCAGCCCCCTCTGTTTGCGCCTGCGGAATTTCAGCTGCGACGGTGCTCTTATCTCGCTAGCAGCCTGTCGGACTTGGGGCGTCGATAGCGAGAATCGGCCCCAGCCAGGACAGTTGGTGCCGGATTTGCAGGCCCATAGCCCGGCTATGGGGC
>JAYTTZ010000060.1:0-2690 GCA_043744805.1 Gammaproteobacteria bacterium | reverse complement strand
CAGGTCACCCTCACCGCCATCCTGAACGGCCTCATCCTGCTGCCCTTCGTGCTGCTCTTCACGGCGTCCGGCTACTGCTCCGACCGTTACGCCAAGCCGGAGGTGATGAAAATCTCCGCCGGTTTCGCGGTGGGCTTCACCTTGCTGATTGCGCTCTTCTACCACCTCGGCTGGTTCTGGTGCGCCTTCGGCATGACCCTGCTGCTGGGCGTGCAGGCCGCCATCTACTCCCCGGCCAAGTACGGCTTCATCAAGGAACTGGTGGGCGCCACCCGGCTGACCAGCGCCAACGGCCTGGTGCAGGCGGTGTCGACCCTGGCCATCCTTGCCGGGATCTTCGTCTTCTCCATCCTTTTCGAGCAGCGCCTCAAAGGCATCACCAGCACCGACAGCGGCGAACTCCTCGCCCATCTCACCCCGCTCGCCTGGTGGATGGTGGGCTGCTCGGTGCTGGAGTTCCTGCTGGCCTGGCGGCTGCCCACCGCGCCGGCAGCCAACCCGACCTTGCGGCTGGAGTCCCGCCACTACTGGCGTGCCGGCTACCTGCGCGACAACCTCCGTGCCCTCGCCCGCCAACCCGACACCCTCGTCGCCATCTTCGGCCTCGCCATCTTCTGGGCCATCGCCCAGGTGGTAGTCGCCGCCTACCCCGAATTCGCCAAGGACTCCCTGGGGCTGACCAACACGGTGATGGTGCAGGGGCTGCTGGCGTGTTCCGGGATTGGCGTGGTGATCGGGGCGCTCGTTGCCGGGGCCTCGTCGCGCGACCACATCGAGCTTGGGCTGGTGCCGCTCGGCGCGGTGGGCGTGACGGCCGCGCTGCTGATGATCCCGGCGTTGCCTTCGTTCTGGCTGCAGGTGGCAGCCTTCATTGCCTTTGGCGCCTTTGGCGGATTGTTCGTCATCCCGCTGAACGCGCTGGTGCAGTACAACGCGCCGGAAGCCGAGCGCGGCAGGGTGCTGGCCGGCAACAACTTCATCCAGAACGTGCTGATGCTGGGCCTGCTCGGCGTCACCGCCCTGCTCTCCAGCGCGGGCGTGAACGGGCGCGGCATCTTCATCTTCCTGCTGGTCATCTCGGCGCTGGGCACGGTGTACACGGTATGGAAGCTGCCCCAGGGCCTGGTGCGTTTCCTCGCCAGCGTGCTGATCGCGCAGCGCTACCGCATCGAGATCTCCGGCTTCGAGCGCATCCCGCGCGAAGGCGGCGTGCTTTTAATGGGCAACCACATCTCGTGGATCGACTGGGCCATTTTGCAGATCGCCTGCCCGCGCCCCATCCGCTTCGTGATGGACCGCGCGCTCTTCGAGCGCTGGTACCTGCGTGGCTTCCTGAACGCCTTTGGTGTCATCCCCATCGGCGGGCGCGGCATGCGCGACACCTTTGCCGCCGTGCGCAGCAGCTTGAACCGGGGCGAAGTGGTGGGCGTGTTCCCGGAAGGCGGCATCAGCCGCACCGGACACCTGGGGGAATTCAAGCGCGGCTACGAAGCGGCGGCCCACGGCGCCGCAGGCGTGATTGTGCCCTTCTACCTGCGCGGGCTGTGGGGCAGTACGTTCTCCCGGGCCGCCGCGCGCCTGCGCCTGCATCGCGGCGGCAGCCTGCGCCGCCGCATCATCTGTGCGTTCGGCGAACCCCAGCCCCTCTCGCTGCCGGTGGAGGAATTGAAGCGCCGGGTGTTCGATCTCTCCATCGAAGCCTGGCAGCGCCATACCGAGAAACTGGGCACCGTGCCGGGCGCGTTCATCGCCGCCGCCAAACGCACGGGCGGCGACCTGGCGATTGCCGACACCGTGAGCGGCGGCCTGTCCGGCTGGCGCACCCTCACCGGCGTCATCCTCATTGCACGCTTCGTGCGCCGGCTCTGCCGCGAGCCCAACGTGGGCCTGCTGCTGCCCACCACCAACGGCGGCGCGATTGCCAACCTCGCCGCACTGCTCTGCGGCAAGACCGTGGTGAACCTCAACTACACGGCCAGCGTGGCGGCGGTGCAGGGCGCGATTGCCAGCGCCGACATCAAGACGGTGTTCACTTCCACCCGCTTCCTGGAGCGCCTCGTGCAACGCGGCGTCGATCCGGAGGCGCTCCTCGCTTGCACCACGGTGCATCGCCTGGAAGATCTCGCGGCGCAAATCGCGCCACAGCGCCGCGTACTCACCCTGGCCTTGGTGGTGCTGCTGCCGACGCGCGTACTGAAATGGCTCTTCATGACCCGCGTGCGCAGCGACAGCGTGGCCGCCATTCTCTTTTCCAGCGGCAGCGAAGGCGTGCCGAAAGGCGTGATGCTGTCCCATCGCAACATCCTCGGGAACATCCAGCAAATCGCCGACATGATGAACACCGAAGATCACGACGTGGTGATGGCCACCCTGCCGCTGTTCCATGCGTTTGGCCTCACCGGCGCCACCCTGATGCCGCTGTGCGAAGGCATTCCGGTGGTGTGCCATCCCGATCCCACCGATGCGGTGAACATCGCCAAGGCCGTGGCCGAGTACCGCGGCACCATGCTGCTGGGCACCGCCACGTTCCTGCGGCTGTATACCCGCAACTCGCGGGTGCATCCGCAGATGTTCGAGTCCTTGCGCCTGGTGGTGGCCGGCGCGGAAAAACTCTCGGACGACATCCGCGAAGCCTTCAAGGCGAAGTTCGGCAAAGTGATCTACGAAGGCTACGGCACCACCGAGACCAC
>JAYTTZ010000059.1:0-2704 GCA_043744805.1 Gammaproteobacteria bacterium | reverse complement strand
TCGAGGAGCCCACGGTGGTGATCAGCGCCGACCGCGACACCAATTTCCAGCGCGTGATCGACGTGATGGACGCCGCAAGCCAGGCGGGCTTGAGCCATGTGTCCTTCCCCACGAAAGTGCGCGACGCAGAGTGAGTCCATGGTAAGCGCGCGGCGCCGTCGGCCCCAGCCGGGGGAAGGACGCTGGATTGACAACCTCTGGTATGGACGCAATCCGTTGTCGCTGCCGTTGGTGCCGCTGTCCTGGGTTTTCCAGCTTGTTTCCGTGCTTCGACGCAAGGCGTATACGAGCGGCCTCCTGGCGATCTACCACGCCAGGGTGCCGGTGATCGTGGTGGGCAATCCCACGGTGGGCGGCAGCGGGAAGACGCCGCTCGTCATCTGGCTGGCCGGCTACCTGGGCACCTTGGGCTACAAGCCCGGCATCGTGGCGCGGGGGTACGGCGGGCGGGCGAGTGGCTGGCCACAGCAAGTGCGTCACGACAGCGACCCACACGCAGTGGGCGAGGAGGCGGTGCTCATTGCACGTCGCACGCGCTGCCCGGTGGCGGTGGCGCCGGATCGCGGTGCGGCCGTCAAGGCGCTGCTGGAACACACGGACTGCGACGTCGTCATCAGCGACGACGGCCTGCAGCACTACGCGTTGGGGCGCTCGATCGAAATCGCGGTGATCGACGGCGTACGCCGGCTCGGCAACCGGCGCCTGTTGCCGGCGGGACCCTTGCGTGAAGCACCCTCACGCCTCGACGAAGTGGATTTCATCGTGACCAACGGCATTGCGGCCGTGAACGAATACGCCATGAAGTACGTGCCGGTGAACCCCATCAACCTGCAGCGCAGGGAACTCGCCATGCCGTTCGCCGACTTCCGCGACACGCCGGTGCACGCGGTGGCGGGCATCGGTAATCCCCAGCGCTTCTTCAAGATGCTGAAGGACAAGGGACTGAAGATCATCCCGCACGTCTTTCCCGACCACCACCGCTTCAAGTCGCAGGATCTCGACTTCAAGGACGAGCATCCTATCCTCATGACGGAAAAGGACGCCATCAAGTGCGAGGCGTTCGCGACCAGCCGTTGCTGGCTCGTGCCGATCATCGCCGAGCTACCTGATATCTTCGCGCAGAAACTAGCCACCTTGCTGAAGGGAGGAATCGATGGACAAGCGACTGCTGGAAATCCTGGTCTGTCCGGTGACCAAGGGGCCGCTGACTTACGACCGCGCCAGGCAGGAGCTGATCTCGCGCAGCGCGCGCCTGGCGTATCCGATCCGGGACGACATCCCGGTGATGCTGGAGGAAGAGGCTCGTGAACTGACGGACGAGGAAATCGAGCAACTGGCGAAATAGAAATGGGCGTGGGCTTTTCCGTCTACATCCCGGTGCGCATGGCCTCGACCCGGCTGCCGGGCAAGGCACTGGTCGATCTAGGCGGCCAGAGCATGCTCCAGCGTGTGCACGGCCGGGCGCTGGAGAGTGGTGCCGATGTCGTGGTGGTGGCCACCGACGACGAACGCATCGCCGACGCGGCACGCGCTTTCGGCGCAGAAGTCTGCATGACGGCGGCAAGCCACGAGTCCGGTACGGAGCGCATTGCCGAAGCCTGCGAGCAACGGGGCGAGCCAGCTGAGCGCATCATCGTCAACCTGCAGGGCGACGAACCATTCATGGCGCCGGCGGTGATTCGGCAGGTGGCCGAATGCCTGGCGCGTGACGCCGTGGCCGACATGGCAACGGTTTGCGAGCCGCTCCGGTCGCTTACCGACTGGCTGGATCCGAACGTGGTGAAGGTAGTGCGGGACGCCGGCGCGCGCGCGCTTTACTTCAGTCGCGCGACCATCCCGTTCGTGCGGGACGGCGTTTCAGGCTGGCAGGCTGACGGCCCATTCCGGCGGCACATCGGGCTGTATGCCTATCGCGCGCAGTTCCTCAAGCGCTTCGTGGCATGGCCACCTGCGGCGCTGGAGCTGCTGGAGCACCTGGAACAACTACGGGGAATGGCGAACGGGGCAAGCATCCTCGTGCCGGACGCGGTGGCGCCGTGCGGCCTGGGGATCGATACGCCAGGAGACCTGGCGCGGGCCAGGCAGCTGCTTCAAGGCATGGGAGGCGAGTGAATCAGCGCTCGCGGAAAGTGATGCGACCCTTGGAAAGATCGTAGGGCGTGAGTTCCACCAGTACCGTGTCGCCAGTCAGGATCCTGATGTAGTTCTTGCGCATCTTGCCCGAGATGTGGGCGGTAATGACGTGTCCGTTTTCGAGTTCGACCCGGAACATCGTGTTCGGCAGGGTCTCGATAACTTTGCCCTTGAGCTCGATATGATCTTCTTTCGCCATGCTTCCTCTTCAACCGTGGGGGAGGGTGCCCCGGACGGGGTGGCCGATTCTGCCCGATCAGGTCTCCCCGGGTAAAGGCGCAGGCGTTGCGGCTACCGGGCCGAGGGCCAACCACTGGCCACCCTTGAGGACTTCGAGCGGAGCGTATTCGCGCTTGTAGCGCATCTTCCGGCAGTCTTCGATCCAGTAGCCGAGGTAGAGCCACTTGAGTTGCAGCGCACGGGCGAGTTCGATCTGCTTGAGCACCGCGAGGCGGCCGAGGCTGCGGGCCTGCTCTTGCGGGTCGAAGAAGGTGTACACCGCCGAGAGGCCGTCCTGCAGGTGATCGACCACCGCCACGCCCAGCAGTCGCTCCCTGACCCGGAATTCGTA
>JAYTTZ010000058.1:0-2705 GCA_043744805.1 Gammaproteobacteria bacterium | reverse complement strand
GGCCTGAAAATCCGGCACCAACTGTCCTGGCTGGGGCCGATTCTCGCTATCGACGCCCCAAGTCCGACAGGCTGCTAGCGGGCTGGTCGCGGCGGTTGTTGCGTTGGGCAGGCGTCGCGCGGGCTGGGCTTCGCTCGAGGCGCGCCGCTTGGGGTCCGGATTTTCAGCAGCCTGCCTGTGGGCTTGCCACAGGCAGGACAGTCAATCGATTACTTGCCCAGCGCGTCGACGCAGGCCTGGGCCACGACGCCATCCTGCTGGGCGCTTCCGCCGGAAGTGCCAATGGCACCGATGATCTTGCCGCCCTTGACCAGCGGCAAACCACCTTCGATGGGCAGCGCGTCGGGGAGTTTGAGCAGGCGAAGCGCGCTGCCACCCTTGGCAATCATGTCCTCGAAGATCTTGGTGGAGCGCCGGAACGCGGCGGCCGTATAGGCCTTCTGGCGTGCCGGCTCCACCGAACCGAATTGTGTATTGTCCATGCGTTCGGTAAGCACGATGTGCCCACCGGTATCCACCACGGTCAGCACCATGAACCACTGGTTGTTGGTGGCGGCCACCTTGCCGGCTTCAACGCATTGGCGTGCGGTAGCGAGGTTGACGGGCGCGCCGTAGGGGATCGGAGCGGGTGCAGGAGTGGTCGTCGGTGTGGCCGGCGCATCGGCGGCGAACGAGGACAGGCTGCCGAGGGACAGACCGAAGGCGAGGGCGAGTGAAATCGATTTCATGCAGGTTTCCTCCAGAGTATTCAGGGTTTGGGGTTGCGGAAATTCGGTTTGCGCTTTTCCATCAGCGCCTTCACGCCTTCCTTCGATTCGTCGCTCGCGTAGTACATCTTGAGCGCCTGGAAGCCCTGGCCGCCGATGCCATAGATGTTGTCGCTGTCGGCATTGAACGAGCGCTTGGCGATGGCGAGCGCGGTCGGGCTTTTTTCCATCAGTTCATCGCACCAGCGGCGCACTTCGGCGTCGAGTTCCGCCATTGGCACCACCTTGTTGATGAGCCCCATGGCCAGCGCCTCGTCGGCCGAGTACCGCTTGCACATGAACCAGATCTCGCGGGCCTTCTTCTCGCCGACCACGCGCGAAAGCAGGGCCGTGCCGAAGCCGGGATCGACCGAGCCCATCTTCGGACCCACCTGGCCGAAGGTCGCGGTGTCGGCAGCTATTGCGAGATCGCAGAGCGTGACCAGCACGTTTCCGCCACCGATCGCGTAACCATTCACCCGCGCGATGACCGGTTTGGGCGCGTTGCGGATGATCGCATGGAGATCTTCCATCGGCATGCCGATGAGGCCGCGGCCGTCGTAGTTGCCGTCGTGGACCGACTGGTCCCCGCCCGTGCAGAAGCCGCGCTCGCCCACGCCGGTCAGCACGATGACGCCAATGGCATCGTCCCAGGCCGCGCGGTTCAAGGCATGGACCATGTCCTCGACGGTACGGCCGCGGAAGGCGTTGAGTTTATCTGGCCGGTTGATGGCTACGGTCGCTACGCCGCGCTCGACGGTGTAGAGGATGTCGGTGTACTCACTCATTCAGGCAGCTCCCTGTGTTTGCTTCTTGGATCAACTCATCGTCAGGCCACCGGAGACGCTGACGGTCTGGCCGGTGATGAAATTGGCGTCGTCGCTGGCGAGGAAGGCCACCATGCCGGCGAGATCCTCGGGCTGGCCGAGACGCTTCAGCGGGATGGCGCTCTTCAGGCCTTCCAGCAGGCGTTTGCCGTAGTCGCCGTCGCCGGCCACCGCCTGCAGCAGCGGCGTGTCGGTGGGGCCGGGGCAGACGCAGTTCACGCGCACGCCCTTGCGCGCCACTTCCCGTGCCAGCGTCTTGGTGAACGCGATGATGCCGCCCTTGCAGGCGGAATAGACCGCTTCGCCGGACGACCCCACCCGGCCTGCGTCGGACGCGATGTTCACGACCTTGCCCGTACCTGCCTTCACCATGTGGGCGACCACGCAGTGTTGCAGGTTGATGGGGCCGTTGAGGTTGATGGCGATGATCCTGGTCCAGAGTTCTGGCGTGGTATCGAGGAAGGGCATGGCCAGATCCCAGCCCGCATTGTTCACCAGCGTGTCGATGCGGCCGTGACGGGCCATGAGGCCTGCCACGACCGCATGGACTGCGTGGTAGTCCGTGATGTCGAGCGTGCAGGTTTCGATGGCGTGGCCCGCCGCCGTGACTTCGCGACTGATGTCGTCGAGCCCAGCCTGGTTGAGATCAGTCGCCAGGACGATGGCGCCTTCCTCGCCGAAGCGACGGCACAGTGCCTTGCCTATGCCGCCGGCCGCGCCGGTGACAAGAACCGTTTTGCCGCGTAGACCTCGCATGTCCCCTCCCGCAGTCTTTGGATAAGTCGCCGGACGGCGATGCCGGATGGTACAAGAGTCAACCCTGCTTGCCGCGCCACCAGACGACCGAGGTTCCCATGCCTGATCCAAGCTCCCTGCAGGCCGTCGCGTTCATGGCCGATGGCGCGCTGCCGTATCCGTTCATTGAACTGGCGCGCCTGGGTCCGGGCCTTGCGGCTGGCACTTCCGGGCGGCCCGCGCTATTGCACGCGTGGACTGCGCTTTCCGTCGATGGCGCGGACGCTGTGGACGAGGGCGCCTTGCGGACGTTTCCCGGTGGAATGCCTGCATTGCGCGCAACCGGCAAGGTGCCCGCACAGGGGGCCGGGCTCGCGTGCCTGCTGGCCTGTGACAT
>JAYTTZ010000057.1:0-10569 GCA_043744805.1 Gammaproteobacteria bacterium | reverse complement strand
AGGCCCATAGCCCGGCTATGGGGCAAAAAGACGGTGCCGAATGGACGGCTGCGGTCGGTTCGCAGCCGACGCTCCCCAAGTCCGACAGGCTGCTAGAGCCCACCGCGGAAATGGTCAGGCCCGCCTCGGGTCCAGGGTTCGCGCAGTCCACGGCGCGAGAAGGTGCTCTGGGGACGTCGAGTCCAGCAGAAATGTGCGGATTTCGAGCCCAACCTCCGGGTTTTGGACCAACCGACGGCGCACGGCCTCGAGCGACTTGGCGATAGTCGTCGCAAGGCCCTGCACTACCCGCCGTGCGCCCATGTCGTGGGCAGAAGCCCCGGTTCGACCTGGGCTGGGCCCGCGCGAATGTATCCACCTTGCATGCACCAGGAGCAAGCACGATGACCCAGCCTCCCGCCCGCAAGGGGCGCGGCGCCATCTCCAGCCCAGGCGCGCGATACCTCGAACATTCGCGCGAGGACTTCGACGATGGTTGGCCGTCTGGTGTCGAGCCGCCACCGCCGCTCAAGACCACGCTGACCTGGGAAAATGCGCGCACGCTGATCAACACCAACCAGTCTCCCGACATCCCCTTCGAACAGTCGATCAATCCCTTCCGGGGCTGCGAGCACGGCTGCATCTACTGCTATGCACGGCCGGCCCACGCCTACGTGGATTTATCTCCCGGCATCGATTTTGAAAGCAGGTTGTTTGCCAAGGCGGGGGCTGCAGCGCTTTTGCGCAAGCAACTGGGGGCACCGGGCTATCGCTGCCGGGTGATTGCGCTTGGCGCCAACACCGATGCCTACCAACCCATCGAGCGTCGCCTGCGGGTTACGCGCGAAATCCTGGAGGTCTTGGCGGAGGCCAACCACCCGGTGACCATCGTCACCAAGTCGGCGCTCGTGGAGCGGGATCTGGACCTCCTGGCGCCCATGGCCAAGCTCGGCCTCGTGCAGGTATTCGTGTCGGTCACGAGCCTCGACCCATCGCTCATGCGCCTGATGGAGCCGCGCGCTGCCGCGCCCCGACGTCGCCTTGAAACCCTCCGGCGGGTGAGCGAAGCCGGCGTGCCGTGCGGGGTGATGTTCGCACCCGTCATTCCCGCCCTGAACGACCACGAACTGGAGGCAGTGCTCGCCAACGCAGCCGGACACGGCGCCCGCTATGCCGGCTACGTGATGGTCCGCTTGCCGCGAGAGGTCAATCCGCTGTTCAAGGAATGGCTCGAAACGCATTACCCGCTGCGCGCAGCGCGGGTGATGGGCCTCATTCGCGACGTTCGCGAGGGCCGCGAAAGCGACGCCAACTTCGGGACGCGGCTGGTGGGTACCGGCGCGGTGGCCGACCTCATCAAGGCGCGCTTCCGGCGCGCGGCACGTGAGCACGGGCTGAATCGCAGCGATCACAAGCTCGTGACCACCTTGTTCAAGCCGCCAAGCCAGGGCCCGCAGCTCGACCTGTTCTAGCCGTCGATGCGGAGCACCACCACCGTCAGGTCGTCGCGCGACGCCGCCCCACCGGAAAACGCATCGAGGGCGGCCAGGGTTTCACCCGCAATTTCCGATGCGGGCCGGGCGTGGTGTTCTAGCAGGATCTCGCGCAGGCGCTCCTTGCCGAAGTGATCGCCCGTGGGTGCCCGCGTGTCCCACACGCCATCGGTCGCCAGCAGGAGCACGTCGCCAGTGTCGAACCCGGTGATTACGCTGGCCGCGAACTGCCACGCCGGATCGATGCCGAGGGGGATGTCGGCGCCTGCCAGCTCAGTGAGCGTCCCGGTTTTCGCATGCCACCACAGGGCGGGATCGTGGCCTGCACAAGCCCACAGGAACTGCCTTGCCGTGAGGTCGACCCGCACGATGAACAAGGTCATGAAGTGACCGGGGCGCACATCCGCGGCAAGTTGCTCGTTGAGCAGGCGCAGGCTGGCGGCCGGATCCGCCTGGTAGCCCGCCATGCCGTGCAGCAGCGCGCGGGCGGTGGTCATCAAGAGCGCTGCCGGCACGCCGTGGCCGGCCACGTCACCCACCACCACGCCAAGGGTGTCGCGCCCGTAGGGGCGGCCATCCAGGAAATCGAAGTAGTCGCCGCCCGTTTGTTCGCAGTAGCGCGTCGTGCCCGCAAGATCGATCCCCGGGAAGCTCGGCGGCGCGCTCGGCAGCATGCGCTGCTGCACTTCGCGGGCGAGTGACAGCGACTCGTGCATCCGCGCCTGTTCCGCCAGTTGGGGCACCATGAGGTTGAAATCCCGGCCCAGGGTTTCCATCTCGTCGCCAGTGTGGATGTTGGCGCGCGCCGTGAAGTCGCCTTCCGCCACCGCATGCACTACGGCATTCAGCTGCGACACGGGATCGGTGACCGTGCGCGCGGCGTAGACGGCCAGCAGTCCGATGATGGTCGCCACGGTGAGCACGAACGGCATCACGGCGTCCATGTGTCGGCGCGTGTTGGCCAAGGCATAGTCGCCGGCCGCCCGCGCGCTCTCGGTGGCGAGTCGTGCAGGCACCAGCCACACGAGCTGGACGTGGTCGACGCCGAGCGGACGATGGATGCAGAAGGTGCTGGCGCTGCGAATTTGCGCGAGAGTTTCCCCCTCGCGGTCGGCGTTCAGCGCCGCGACGAGGGCATCCCGACCGCGGGCATCGAGGAGAAGCCCGTCCGGTCCTTCCTCGCCACGGATCCGGCCGGCCGCGTCCCGCGAGGCCAGAACCTCCAGGCCTTCCCCGGGTGACACCCGCACCAGCACCAACGTGCTGCCATGCACCGGCGGCGCGCCGCCGCCGACGCGCGTGACCAGGCTGGTCCACGGGAAGCCCAGGCTCGTCAGCCCAAGTCGCGCGCCGTTCGCAGCGTGCAAGGGCAGGACGCCAGTGAGTTGGGGGCGCTCGCCATCGGCGAGCTCGAGCCACAGCGGGTTGCTCGTAGCGGTCGCGGTGCCCGACCAGGCCTGGATGGCGGGGGCGCGCAGGAAGGCGCCGCTGGCGTTCGCGGGAAGGACGGCGTGCAAACCCGAATCAAGCAGCACCTCGCGCCGCAATGGATGGCGTCGGTCGTCAAGGGCGAGGAGGACGGGAGCAAGTGAGGCCAGGGCTGCGACGGCGTGCTGTCCGCGTTCCTGCCGCGCCCCGGCTGGCCATTCGAAGTGCCAGCGCTCCCCGTCCGGCGTGGCAGCGGGCGGGGGGTTCGACAGGGCCTGGCTGACGAGGTCGTCCTGTTGGCGTAGCGCTGTATCAAAGGCCGCCAGCTCACGCGCAAACAGGCGGCCCTCGGATTCCGCCTGCTGGACGAGGTGCGTACGGGTCTGCTCGCTCAGCGACCGGGCCAGCTCTTCCGCCAGCGAGCCCCCAAGCTGATCCAGGGCACGGAGGTCGATCCAGGCGAGCAATAGCAATGGGCCCAGCCCGATTAACGCCAGCAGGACGAACAATTTGCGCCGGATTGAGCGGCGAGGTCGCGACATCATCATCGAATTCGTAAACTGCCGGCCTTAACCGGGGCGAAGTGGGCGCGCCCGACAGCATACGCAGCTCGCCCGCGTTTGCTAAACAGCCCGATTCCAACGCACAGCCCTGCCGGGTCCGCGCCCGGGCGATGCCGAATACCGAACTTGAACTGCCTACTTCCCAAATCCTCGCCACTCGCCCTGCGGGCGTGCGCCAGATGAGCGCCATCGGCACGCCGAAAGGCCGTTACCAGCAGCTGCTCGCCCGCGAGGGCATCCGGGCGGATCCTGCGCAGGCCAGCGCCGTGGAACACTTCCAGCGCATCCATGCCGCGTTACAGCCCGCGCCGACGACCCAATCCTGCTGGTGGACCCGTCGGCGCGAACCGGCGCCCCGTGTGGTGCGCGGGCTCTACCTCTGGGGTTCGGTGGGGCGTGGCAAGACCATGCTGGTCGACCTGTTCTGCGAATGCCTGCCGGACGGCCTGTGGCAGCGGCAGCATTTCCATTCCTTCATGCGGGCGGTCCACGCCGAACTCCGGACCCTGCATGGCGTGGCCGATCCGCTCAAAGCCATCGCCCGGCGCTGGGCCGGTGACACCAGGGTGTTGTGCCTCGATGAATTCCAGGTCACCGACATCACCGACGCCATGCTGCTGGCGAGGTTGCTGCGTTCGCTCCTCGATTTGGGCGTGGTGCTGGTGACAACTTCCAACGAAGTGCCCGACCGACTGTATCGCGGCGGGCTGCAGCGCGAGCGCTTCCTGCCCGCGATTGCACTGCTGAAGGAGCGCCTCGAGGTGGTGGAACTCGCCGGCGACGAGGACTATCGCCTGCGCACCCTTACGCAGGCCGCGACTTACTACGTGCCGGCCGACACCCGCAGCCAGGCGGCGCTGGCCGAGCGTTATGCGGCGCTCACCAAGGGCGCCGCCTGCCAGGCCGGCAGCCTGGAGATCGAAGGTCGGAAACTGCCGGTGCAGGCGCAGACCGACGGCGTGGTCTGGTTTGATTTCCAGGCCCTGTGCGGGGGGCCGCGCAGCACGCTCGACTACATCGAACTCGGCCGCTGCTTCCACACGGTGCTGCTGAGCAACGTCCCGCTGATGGGTGACGACGATAACGACGCCGCGCGGCGCTTCGTCAACCTCCTCGATGAACTCTACGACCGCAGCGTCAAGCTGCTGCTGTCCGCCGCCGCCGAACCCGCGGGCCTCTATCGCGGCACGCGGCTGGTCGAGCCGTTCAGGCGTACGGTCAGCCGACTGTCGGAAATGGCCTCGCACGAGTATCTCGCGAGACCTCATATTTCAAGATAATCATTAGTTTGAAGATTTATATTGACACTAAGAATTAGCTAGATAATCTAATGCCCTAAGTTCGCTGGACTTAATCGTCCAGATTTCCCCCAAGGGCCTTACCGTGACATCGACCGAATCCGCCATCGCGCAACTCCTCAACCATCGCTACGGCGATGGCGTGGTGTACGTGCCGCGCGATCACTCCGAACTACTGCTGCACAAGGCCATCGCGGCCGGTTTCGTCAGCGAAGAAGGCTACGTGACCCGCAAGGGCCGGGCCCTGCTGGCGCGCAGCCATGAAATCCCGAACTCCGTGGGTGAGTAAGGCAGGGCAACCTGCCTCCAGCGTATTTAGGGCTGCCTCGTGCAGCCCTTCTTTTTTCTGGATCTCCCACCGCAGCCCTCCGGAGTTCTCGCCATGAAAGTCATCATCGTCGATGATTCCCGCGAAGACCTCGCCCGGGCCCGCCGCGCGCTTGCGGCGGTGTTGCCGGATGTCGAAGTCACCGAGTACGACCCCGAACAGCAGGGCATGCCGCGCGCGACGTTCAACTGGGGCCTGTACGACCTGCTGCTCATCGACCAAGATCTGGGCGGCACGAGTACGGGGCTCGACTGGATTCGCCGCCACGCCGGGAGCCCGGGCTTTCCGCCCGCAATCCTGCTGGCGGAAGAAGGGGATGTGTACCTCGGCGCCCAGGCCGTGCGCGAAGGTGCCGTCGACGTGCTGCTGAAACGCGATCTTGCCGGTGCTCGCCTGGCGGACAGCGTGGCGCAGGCGGTGGGACGACGTCCGCTCGCGACCCACTCCACGGGCGCGGCGACGATGGCCATCGACAGTTCGATCCTGCGCGATGTCGCGGCCCTACGGGCCCGGATCACCCCGGACGGCGCCGCGATCGGCTATCGCTTCGAGCGCCTGATTGGCCAGGGTGCCTTTTCCCGGCTCTACCTCGCCGAGCCCGCCGCCGGCGGTGCACCGCTGGTCCTCAAGATCCTCGACCTGGCCACTTTGTCCGATCCTTACCTCGCGCAGCGCTTCGAGCGTGAAGCCGAACTCATTGCCACCATTGAAAGCCCAAGGGTGGTGCGCTTCATCGCGCACGGCTTCACCGAAACCTACGGCTACATCGCCATGGAATTCCTGCCGGCGGGCGATCTCAAGGTCCGCATCACGCGTGGCATGGAGGTGGCGCAGGCGCTGGACTACGCGCGCCAGATTGCCGAAGGACTGCGCGCCATCCACGCGCAGGGCATCGTCCATCGTGATCTCAAGCCCGGCAACCTCTTGTTCCGGAGCGAGCATCGCCTGGCGCTGGCGGATTTCGGCATCTCAAGGCGCCTGGAAGAGAGCTCCGACCTCACGCAGGTCGGAGGACCACTGGGAACGCCCAGTTACTTCAGCCCGGAACAGGGCACGGGCTTGCCGACCGACCAACGTTCCGACCTCTACAGCCTGGGCGTGATTCTGTTCGAGATGCTCATGCGGCGTAAGCCTTATCGGGCGGACAGCGCGCCTGCGCTGATCCACCAGCACCTCAACGCGCCCGTACCCGCGCTGCCGGCGCGGCTGGCGAAGTACCAGCCGCTGATCGACAAGCTGCTGGCCAAGGCGCCGTCCGCTCGCCACGCGAGCGCCGCCGAATTCCTCGCCCATCTCGACCAGCTCGGCGCGACGGAATCCCCTTTGGCTTGAAATTGGGCAAGCAGGGCCGCATTTCCCCTGCACGCGCAACCCGCAAAAGCCATGAGGAATGCCATGAGTCCCACTCCCCCGAACACCGCCAGTGCCGTCGACGAGGCAGCAACCCTGCAAGTCCCGGCGCGGCTGCGGGACACCCTGCCCAGCAAGTTGCTGCTGATTCCGCTGCCGGTGCGGCCCTATTTTCCGGCGCAGACCATGCCCATCGTGCTGCCGGAAGGACCGTGGCGCGAGACCGTGGAAAGGGTGGGCAACACGCCCCACCACGTCGTCGGCCTCGTGTATGCCGGCACCGATGGCCGCGAATTCCCCACGACGGCGGACTTCCGACGCATGGGCACCGTGGTGCGCATGCACCAGCCGGCGCGCAACGACGGGCATATCCAGTTCGTGGCCGAAGGCCTCCAGCGCTTCCGCATCATGGACTGGGCGTCGGACAAGGCGCCGTTCGTGGCGAACGTGGAGTATCCCGAGCCGCCACCGGAAAACGGCCAGGAACTGCGCGCCTATGGGCTCGCCATCATCGAGAAAATCAAGGAGTTGCTGGCGCTCAATCCCTTCTTCCGCGAAAACGTGAAGGCCTATCTCGAGCGTTTTAGCCCCGACGACTCCTCGCCGCTCGCGGATTTCGCCGCAGCGCTCACGAGTGGCAACAGCGAGGAACTGCAGGAAGTGCTGGACACCGTGCCGCTGCTCCGGCGCATGGAGAAAGTGATGGTGCTGCTCCAGCGCGAAGTGGAAGTGGTACGCCTGCAGGCGCAGATCCGCGAGAAGGTCGAGATCCGCGTCAGCGAACACCAGCGCGAGTTCTTCCTGCGCGAGCAACTGAAGGAAATCAAGCAGCAACTCGGCATCTCGAAGAACGACAAGGAAATCGAGCTCGATCGCTTCCGCGAGCAGCTTGCCGATGGCGTGGTGCCGCCCGACGCGCAGGCACGCATCGACGATGAAATCCGGAAATTCTCGCTGCTGGAAACCGGCTCGCCCGAATACGCCGGCACGCGCAACTACCTCGACACCCTGACGTCGCTGCCTTGGGGCAAATACACGCCCGACAAGATCGACATCCCCGCCGCGCGCAAGCTGCTGGACGCGGATCACGAAGGCCTGTCCGACGTGAAGGAACGCATCATCGAGTTCCTGGGCGTGGGCGCGCTGACCGGCAAGGTGGCGGGCTCCATCATCCTGCTGGTGGGACCGCCTGGCGTCGGCAAGACCTCCATCGGCCGTTCGATTGCCGAAACCCTGGGCCGCAAGTTCTACCGCTTCAGCGTCGGCGGCATGCGCGACGAGGCCGAGATCAAGGGCCATCGCCGCACCTATATCGGGGCGATGCCAGGCAAGTTCGCCCAGGCGATGCGCGAAGTGCAGAGCGCCAACCCGGTCATCATGCTGGACGAAATCGACAAGATCGGGGGTACTTATCACGGCGATCCAGCTTCGGCGCTGCTGGAAGTGCTGGATCCGGAGCAGAACGCGGACTTCCTCGACCACTACCTCGACGTGCGCTTCGATCTCTCGCGCGTGCTCTTCGTGTGCACGGCCAACCAGCTCGACAGCATTCCCAGGCCGCTGCTCGACCGTATGGAAATCATCCGGCTTGCCGGCTACGTGGCCGAGGAAAAGCTCGCGATTGCGAAGAAGCACCTGGTGCCACGTGTGCGCAAACGCGCTGGCCTCAAGGCTGCGCAACTGAGCTTCCCCGACCCGGCGCTACGTGCGCTGATCGACGGCTACGCCCGCGAGGCCGGGGTGCGCAACCTCGAGAAGCAGTTGAACCGCGTGGCGCGCAAGGTGGCCTTGAAGGTACTGGAACATCCCGGGACCCGGGAACGCGTGACCCCCGCGCGCCTGGTCGAACTCCTCGGCCAGCCCATGTTCCGCCGCGAGACGCCGCAACGTGGCGTGGGCGTGGTCACGGGCCTGGCGTGGACGGCGATGGGCGGCGCGACCCTGGAAGTCGAGGCTTCGCTGGTGCACACCAAGAACCGCGGCTTCCGCCTCACGGGCCAACTGGGGGAGGTGATGCGCGAGTCGGCGGAAATCGCCTATAGCTACATCGCGGCGAACCTCGGCGACTATCAGGGTGACCACCAGTTCTTCGACGAGGCCTACGTCCACCTGCACGTGCCGGAAGGCGCGACGCCAAAGGATGGTCCCAGTGCCGGCATCACCATGGCGACCGCGCTCCTGTCACTGGCGCGTAACGAAGGACTCGCCAAGCCGATGGCCATGACCGGTGAACTCACGCTCACCGGGCGGGTGCTGGCGGTGGGCGGCATCCGCGAGAAGCTCATCGCCGCGCGCCGGATTGGCTACACGGACGTACTGCTGCCGGCGGCGAACCGCCGCGACTTCGATGAACTGCCGGCGTACATCACCAAGGGCATGAAGGTTGGTTTCCTGGAGCATTTCCGCGAAGTCGTCGCGCACGCCTTCCCGGCGCCGCGATGCGTGAAGCCACTTCAAAAAAAGGACGGACCGGGAAACCGCAAAAGGAGGTAAGGTGCTGGCGCCGCGACAACGCCGCCAGGAGCCCCCATGCCGATAGTGACGCGCTTCGATTTACTGAAGTACCGCCGGACCAAGATCGTCGCCACCGTCGGGCCGAGTTCGCGCGAGCCCGACCAGGTGCGCGCGCTCATCGAAGCCGGGGTGGACGTGTTCCGCGTGAACATGTCCCACGGCACCCACGCCGAACACGCCGCCGCCATCGCCACGATCCGCGAACAGGCGGCGGCGCTGGGCACCCATACCGCGATCCTCGCGGATCTGTGCGGACCCAAGATTCGCACCGGTCGCTTCGAGGAAAGCCCGCTGGTCCTCGTCCGGGACGCGGAGGTCACCGTCACCACGCGTGACGTGGTGGGCAACCAGGGCCTGGTTCCTTCGCAGTACGCCGGCATCGCCAGCGACGTCAAGGCCGGCGACCGGATCCTCATCAACGACGGTGCCGCCGAACTGCGCGTGCTGGACGTGGCAGGCACCGAAGTGCGTTGCCGCGTGGTGCAGGGAGGACCCATCGGCAACCACAAGGGCATCAACCTGCCCGGCGTCGAGGTGTCCGCGCCCTCGCTCACGGAAAAGGACATCGTCGATGCGCGCTTCGCGCTGGAGCGCAAGGTGGACTTCATCGCGTTGTCCTTCGTGCGCCGGCGCGCCGACGTCGAATCGCTCCTGGCGGTGATGGCCGACGCCCGTGATCGCCCGATGGTGATCGCCAAGATTGAAAAGCCCGAGGCCCTCGACAACAGCATCGACATCCTCGCCGTTGCCGACGGCATCATGGTCGCGCGCGGTGACCTTGGCGTCGAACTCCCACCCGAGGAAGTGCCGCTGGCGCAGGCCCAGCTGGTGCGCACGGCGCGCCTGTTCGACAGGCCCGTGATCGTGGCCACCCAGATGCTCGAATCGATGATTTCCGCCGCGCGCCCGACCCGCGCGGAAGTCAGCGACGTGTCCTCGGCAGTGGCCAGCGGCGCGGACGCCGTCATGCTCTCGGGCGAGACGGCGGTGGGCGACTTCGCGGTGGAAACCGTGGAGATGATGAGCCGCATCGCGCGCCAGACCGAGTCCTACCAGTTCCACACCCGCGAGGCAGGCACCCAGGCGCACGAGGCCGCGGCGCACGGCCACCTGAGCTACGGCGATGCCGTGGCTAGCGCCACCGCGCAACTGGTGATGAACACCAAGGCGCGGGCCGTGGTGGTGATTTCAACTTCGGGCATCACGGCTGCAACCATTTGCGCGGCGCGACCCGACGCCCCGGTGCTGGCCATCTCCAGCGACGCCGCGGTGTGCCGTCGGATGAACCTCCTGTGGGGCGCGGTGCCGGTGCTGGATTCCGCGGCAGGACACGAGCATCCCAACCTGGTGGCGCGCCGGGTGGTGCGCCAGTACGGGGTCGCCGCGCCGGGCGACTACATCGTCCTGGTGCGGGGCTTCCACAGCAATCCGGTGGTCAATTCGCCCAGCATCACGCTGCTCGCGGTGTAGCCGGGCAAAACGACGGCGCTTGCGCCGGGACCGCAGGGTGCCGCGGAGCCTAGCAGCCTGTCGGACTTGGGGAGCGTCGGCTGCGAACCGACCGCAGCCGTCCATTCGGCACCGTCTTTTTGCCCCATAGCCGGGCTATGGGCCTG
>JAYTTZ010000056.1:0-2724 GCA_043744805.1 Gammaproteobacteria bacterium | reverse complement strand
CGGCGACCGCGGCGACGAGCTATTCCTCATCCGCAAGGGGGAGGTGCGCATCCTCCTGCCGACGGAAAACCACCAGGTCCACCACATCAGCACCTTCGGGCGCGGCTCGTTCTTTGGCGAGATGACCTTCCTCGACGGCCATGCGCGCTCGGCCACTGCAATCGCTTTTACCGATACCCATCTCTACGTGCTGTCGCGGGCAGGTTTCGATCAACTTTCCGAGGACCATCGGCGGCTGGCCTTGAACCTCCTGGAAGGATTAGCCCGAGTGCTGGCCGCGCGGCTGCGCTACGCAGATGCGGAGATTCACTCGCTGTCCTGAAGGTCACCGTCACGCCCCGGGATCGAAGACCTCGCGGGTGAACGCGTTCGCCGAGCGCATGAATGCCGCGGTCGTTTCGCCTTGAGGGCTCACCGCCACGGTGTCGATGCCGGCCGCGTAGTCCGCGCGCAGGCGCGCATGGCAGGCCTCGCGGGGTCCGAACTGGAACACCTGCGCCACCATGTCGTCCGTGATGGCACGGGTCACGCGGGCCCGGTCGCGCGCCGCGTATCCAGCGCGCACTTCGGCGATGGCCTCGATGTGGCCCAGCCGCAGGATCACCTCCTGGTACACCGGCGCCGAGGCATAGAAGGCGTAATGGCGGCGGAAGAATTCCAGCGCCGCGGCATGGTCGTCCGCGCCTTCGGTCACCATGATTGCGCGGCGCTTCACGATTTCCAGCTCCTCCACCCGCCGACCCGCGCGCTTGGCGCCCAGATCGACTTGCGAAAGCGCCC
Source organism: Gammaproteobacteria bacterium (assembly GCA_043744805.1). Taxonomy (GTDB): domain Bacteria; phylum Pseudomonadota; class Gammaproteobacteria. The sequence goes on along the minus strand of JAYTTZ010000056.1, from coordinate 1,944 downwards.
AGTCGAGGCGATCGGGTGGCGTGAAGTCGTTGAGCACGACGCCGTCGGCGAGTTCGCCCGCAAGCTGGAGCATCTTCGGCCCCATGGCACCGAGATGCAGCGGCAAAGGCGGATTGGGCAGCGCCTGCAGGCGGAAGCCGTGGCTGCGCAGGCACTCGCCCGCGAAGCTGGTTTTCTCGCCGGCGAAGATCGTGCGCAGCAGGGTGAGGTATTCACGAACGTGCGTCAGCGGCTTCCTGAACGGCACCCCATACCAGCGGTCGACCATATTGCTGGTGGACGATCCAAGGCCGAGGACGAAGCGGCCGGGCGCGAGTGACGTCACCACGCTGGCGCTGGCGGCAAGGATGGGTGCGGGACGATTGAACACCGGCACTACGCCGGTACACAGGCGAATGCGCGTCGTTGCGGCGGCCAGTGCAGCGGCCAGGGTGACCGGATCCAGCATACCTTCTGCATCCGGCAGCCAGACGTCGTCAAAGCCCGTGGCTTCTGCCCACCGACCCCGTTCGAAGCCGGCGTCGATGCCGGGTGCTGGCCAAAGCATCAGGCCGAGGCGTTTGTTTCGGGACACGGGTTTTCCTGGTTCAGCGCCGGCGATGCGGCGGGTGGTTGGGCATTGGGGAGGATTGCCGGCGAAGCCGGGAACTGCAAGCCGCTGCGCCGCCGGATGGACGCCCGCCGCAGGGCGGGCCCATCATGCGTTCCCGGATTCGGTCGAACGCACTGAGGGAAATCCATGCAAAAGCACGTTCAGATCGCGCTCCTGAAGACCCTGCTGGCGCGTCTCGCCGACAAGACCAACCACGACGCCGGCTGCCAGGTCCGCAATCCCGCAGCCTCCTACGTGGATCCCGCGTTGGCCCAGCGCGAGTGGCAGTTGTTCTTTCGCGAACATCCGCAGGTGGTGGGCATGAGCGGCGATCTGCCTGCGCCGGGGAGTTACTTCACCGTGGAGGAACTTGGCCTGCCGGTCCTGGCCGTGCGTGGGAGCGACGGCTACTTCCGCGCCTTCCTCAACGCCTGCCGCCACCGTGGCGCGCAGCTGGTGGAGCCTGGTCGGGGCACGGCGCCGAGATTCGTGTGTCCTTTCCACGGCTGGACCTACCGCAACGATGGCGAGCTTGCAGCCGTGCCTGAACTTGCCCAGTTCGGAAACGTGAAAAAGGCGTGTTTCAAGCTCGTCGAACTGCCCGCCGTGGAGCGCCATGGCCTCCTCTGGATCCACCCTCGGCCCGACGGCGTGCTGGATGTTCCCGCGCTGCTGGGCGCGCTGGACGCGGAGTTCGCCAGCTGGAACCTGGGCGGCCACCGCTACTGCGGCGAGCATCGCCTTGCCAAGCGCGCGAACTGGAAACTCGCCAACGATACCTTCGGCGAGTCCTACCACTTCAAGCGGCTGCACCAGAAGACCCTGGGCGTGCTCGCGCACGGCGACGCCATTACCTTCGATGTCTTCGGCCGCAACAGTCGCCTCACGTTTCCGTCCAAATCCATCGAACGCCTGCTGGCCAAACCGGAAGAACGCTGGCGCATTGATGGATCGGCGACGGTGCTCTACTACCTTTTCCCCAATATCCAGATCACGGTGTCGGAACGCCAGGTCACCTTGTTCCGCCTTTATCCCGAGGGCGGGGATCCGGGGCGCTCCATCACGCGCATCGGGCACTATTTCAGCCAGGCGGCGCTGGACGTGATCAACCAGGGCCACAAGACCGTCATCGGCGCGGCCAACGCCTACGACGCGACCGCGCGCGACGGCAACGCCATCATCTCGGTGGAAGCGGCCATGGAAGTGGTGAACAGCACCCTGGAGCACGAAGACTTCCACATGGCGGAAGGCACGCAGCGCACGGCAGAAAGCGGACTCGTGCCGGATTTCCTGTTTGGCCGCAACGAAGCGCCGCTGCACCACTTCCACAACACTTTCCGCGCGGCGCTGGG
>JAYTTZ010000055.1:0-2744 GCA_043744805.1 Gammaproteobacteria bacterium | reverse complement strand
TGATCCGTCGGCGCGTCTCACGCGGCGGGCACCGCATCGACCTGACCGTCAAGGAGTTCGGTTTGCTGGAGTTGCTGATGCGAAGGCATGGCGAGGTGCTACCGCGTTCGTTGATTGCGTCCCAGGTTTGGGACATGAATTTCGACAGCGACACCAACGTCATTGAAGTCGCGGTGCGTCGCCTGCGGGTCAAGATCGACGAAACCCATAAGACCAAGCTCATCCATACCGTGCGCGGCATGGGCTATGTGCTGGAAGCGCCGGAGGAGCTTTAGGTGTTTCGAGCGCTTTCACTGACCACGCGACTGACGCTTTTCTTCACGCTCGTTGCCGCCGCATTGGTACTCGGCATGACCGTGCTCTTCATGGGTGCCAGCGAGCGACATTTCCAGGAACTGGACCACATCGCGCTCCGCGACAAGCAGCGCCTGATTGAGTCCATCCTGAACGACGCCCGGTCGGCGGGCGACGCCAGACAGCGACTCGGAGAGGCGCTTAGCCATCACCATGGCTTGTATGTTCTCGTGAAGGGTGCAGATGGCGATTCGCTCTATACGACGGAAGGTCTCGAACCACCTGGCAACCTGCTGGCAGCAACCTCATCCGAAGGGTTGCCGGTCTTCCAGGAATGGAACAGCGGCCGCCGCAGGCTGCATGGTCTCTTCGCGCGGGCTGGTGCGGCCTACGAACCACGCCTGATGCTGAACCTCGTCGTGGCCATCGATACCGAGCACCACACGCAATTCATGGCGGAGTTGCAGCGCACGCTGGCGCTTTATGCCGTACTGGCTCTCTTGCTTAGTGCGCTGCTCAGCTGGCTCGCGGCGCACCAAGGCCTGGCCCCCCTGCATGCCATCAAAGCGAGAGCCGCCGTGGTCAGTGGACTGCGGCTGGAGGCGCGCATGCCGGTCGAGGCGGTTCCCATCGAAATGGCCAGTCTTGCCCAGGAACTCAATGGCATGCTGGATCGACTGCAGGACGATTTTCGGCGCCTGTCGGATTTTTCCTCGGATCTGGCCCATGAACTCCGCACGCCCATCAGCAATCTGCTGACGCAGACGCAGGTTACCTTGTCCGCGAAGCGAGACGCCGGGACCTATCGTGAAATTCTGGCTTCCAACGCCGAGGAACTTCAGCGTCTGGCCCGGATGGTCTCGGACATGCTTTTCCTCGCCAAAACCGAACGCGGTGTGGAATTGCCTAACAAGGAGCGCTTTTCGGCTGCTCATGAAATCCAGGCGCTGATGGATTTCTACGAGGCAGTGGCCGAAGAGAGAGGAATTGTCTTGAGCCGTCACGGGAGTGCCGAGATTCATGCTGACCGCTTGATGTTTCGCAGGGCCGTGAGCAATCTGCTGTCCAATGCGCTGCGCCACAGCACGGTACCTGGCGCAGTCACGATTTTGGTGGAAGAAACACCGGAAGGGCCGGTCGTGACGGTGGAAAACACTGGTGAGAATATCGACCCCAAGCTGATGCCGCGCCTGTTTGATCGATTTTTTCGCAGTGGAGGAGCCAAAACGTATCGGGAATCAGACGGTGCCGGGCTTGGGCTCGCCATCACCCAGGCAATCGTCGAGGCCCATGGGGGGACTGTCACGGTCACCTCTACAAGGGGTAGAACCAAGTTCAGCCTGCAGTGGTTGAGTTAGCACTCCTGCAAAACTGCAGGCTCGGAAGCCCCTTTCCGGCGCGCTTCGATCCGCGTGCAGATGCGCCGGGTTCGGTTGCCCTGATGTTTGGACTGGCCCACGCCAGCGGATCGACAGCTTCCCTCCTGCTCAACCTGGAAGCGGTACTTACCGCGATGATCGCGTGGGTGATGTTCAGGGAGAACGCTGGCCGACGTGTGGTCCTTGGGATGTTCGCCATCATCGCGGGCGGCATGGTCCTCTCCTGGCCGGTGGGTGAAGTCGGCATGGACGATAGTTTGGGGCCGGTGGCGATTGTGGCGGCCTGTGCTTGCTGGTCTATCGACAACAAGAGGTACAATCAAATCATGTCTCGCTCCCATCGAAGATTAGTCGCCTGGCTCAGCATCGGCTTCTTGCTGTTTGCCCAGGCCGCTGTCGCCGGTTACCTCTGCCCGGGCGAAACCCAGGGCAGTCTGGCGATGCGGTCAATGACGACCTCACGAGCGGCGAAACCATGCCACGGGATGGATCAGGTAAACCTTAATCTTTGCAAACAGCACTGCGAACAATCCGCTCAGTCCGTCGATAGCCGGGTTCAGGCCAAGATTGACTTGCCCGCGCTCCCTGCCATGGCGCTGGCCTATCCGTTCTACAGTCAGACGCCCCAGATCCAGTGCTTGCCGCAAAACGTGTGGTTGCGGGTCACCAAGCCTCCACTTTATCTACACCACTGTAGATTTCTGATTTGAGCCTCCAGCCAGCTTGACGCTTTGGTGCCGCACGAAGACTGCGGCAGCTGTTAGCCCATTTGCCATCTGGAGGTCCCATGAGATCCTCATCCTGCTCGCCCGTAGGGGAGCGCCTGCTGGTTCGTCAGTATTTTTTGTGCTGCATGCTGGTCTCGTGTGCCGCCGTGCTCCCATTCGAGGCTGTTGCCCACGCGGTAGAACCAGCTCTCACCCTCGAGGCCGCGCGGCGCCTTGCTGTCGATCGGTCACGCCAGTTGTCGGCGGATGACTCGGCGGTCATCGCCTCACGGGAGATGGCAGTCGCCGCGAGACAGCTTCCTGATCCGGTGCTCAAGTTCGGCCTCGATAGCTGGCCGGTGAA
>JAYTTZ010000054.1:0-2752 GCA_043744805.1 Gammaproteobacteria bacterium | reverse complement strand
GGCGCAATAGAGATTTCGGCGCCCGAGCGCGTATAAGCAAAGGACCATGTCCCCCAAGGTCCGGATCCCGCCAAGCATGTCTTCCTCCCTCCCGCGCGGCGTCTGGGCGCTCGGCCTCGTCTCCCTCTGCATGGACGCCTCGTCCGAACTGGTCCACGCCCTCCTGCCGCTCTACGTCACGGTCGTACTGGGCGCAGGCGCGGCAAGCCTGGGTTTGCTCGAAGGCCTGGCGGAAGCGACGGCGGCGATCACCAAGGTGTTCTCCGGCGCGATCAGCGATTACATGGGCAAGCGCAAGCCGCTGGTGTTGATTGGCTACGGACTGGCGGCGCTCACCAAGCCCTTCTTCCCGCTGGCGCAGACCGTGACGATGGTGTTCATGGCGCGGGTGGTGGATCGCATCGGCAAAGGCATTCGCGGCGCGCCGCGCGACGCGCTGCTGGCGGAGATCACGGCGCCGGAACAGCGTGGCGCGGCGTTTGGGCTGCGCCAGAGCATGGATTCCATCGGGGCCTTCATCGGCCCGCTCGCGGCGGTCGCGCTGCTCGGGATCTATGCGGACGACGTCCGCAGTGCGCTGTGGTTTGCGGTGATCCCGGCGGCGCTGGCCGTGGCCGTGCTGGCGTGGGGCGTGCAGGAACCGGCAGCCCCCGCCGCGCGCCTCGCCAAACCCATCCTGTGGCAGGCCTGGCGGGAGTTGCCGCGCGCTTACTTCGTGGCGGTGGCGGTGGGCGCGACGCTCACCCTGGCGCGCTTCAGCGAAGCCTTCCTCATCCTGCGCGCCAGCGACGTGGGGCTTGCCGCCCGCTATGCGCCGCTGGTGCTGGTGGTGATGAGCGCGGTGTACGCGGGGGTGTCCTGGCCTGTCGGCATCCTGGCCGATCGCCGCTCGCCGCGCGGCCTCCTTCTCCTGGGGGTGGCCGTGCTGGTGGCGGCGGATCTGGTGCTGGCTGCGGCAACTGCGCCGTGGATGGTGTTCGCGGGCACGGCACTGTGGGGCGCCCACATGGGGCTCACGCAGGGTTTGTTATCCAAGCTCATCGCGGACACCGCGCCGGCGCCGCTGCTGGGCACGGCTTTCGGGCTGTTCAACCTGGCGAGCGGGCTGGCGCTGCTGCTGGCCAGCGCCATCGCGGGGGCGTTGTGGCAATGGGTGGGGCCATCGAGCACCTTCCTCGCGGGTGCCGCGTTTGCTGCCATTGCGGCGCTCAGCCTGCCGGCACGGACCTGAGCCGCGCCAACGGCTCCTTTTCCCGTTCGACCGGTCGCCGCCGGCGCGGGTCGCGTGCTAGCGTGCAAGCCCCACCACCCCTTGCCGGAGAAAAACGATGCCACTGTCCACGCCAGGCGAAGCCATCTACCGCCACCACCACATCACCTTGTGCACCGGCGGCGCGCAGGAGGACTACAGCTTCCACACCAGGACCCTGGGTTTGAAGTGTGTGAAGAAGACCCTGCTCTATGATGGAGCGGTGCCCATCTACCACCTCTATTACGGCAACGACCAGGGTGAGGAAAGCAGCCTCGTCACGAGCTTCCCGGTGGGCCACACGGGAGTGAAGGCGCGGCGCGGCTCGGGCCAGATCGACGCCTTCAGCCTGTCGGTGCCGGTGTCGGCGCTCGGCTACTGGCGCGAACGCCTGCAGGGCCTCGGCTTCGCGGTGACGGAAACCGAACGCCTTGGCGAACGCTGCCTCGACTTCAAGCACCCTTGCGGCATCGACTACATCCTCACCGGGGTCTCCGACGACACCCGCGCCCCGCACAGCACCGGCCCGGTGCCGGCAGACCTCATGATCCGCGGCACGCACAGCATCCTCGTGTCGGTGCGCGATCTCGAGCTGATGGATGAATTCATGCACGACGGCTGGGGCGGTCGGCGCGTGGCGGAAGACGGCGCTTACGTGCGCTACGCGCTGGGCGAAGGCAAGAGCGGTTCGTTCGTTGATTTCATCGTGGAGCCCAGCCGTGCGCAGGGCAGCTGGAACCTTGGCGAAGGCTACATCCACCACATGGCCTTCCAGGTGGACACCCACCAGCAGCAGAACGCCATCAAGGGGCGGCTCGAAGCCCTGGGCCTCACCGATACTTCCGACGTGAAGGATCGTGGCTACTTCGATTCCATCTACGTCCGCACCCCGGGCGGCGCGCTGTTCGAGGCCACGGTTTCGCACCAGCCGTCCTTCACCTGCGACGAAGCGCCGGAAAACCTCGGCCACGAAGTGATGGTCTCGCCGCAGTTCAGCGACTCGCGTGAAGCGCTGGTGGCACAGCTCGGCGCCCTGCAGGATTGATGCGCGTCTGGGTCGACGCAGACGCCTGTCCGGTCGTCATCAAGGACATCCTCTACCGCGCCGCGGCGCGGGTAGAAGTGGAACTCATCCTGGTGGCGAACAAACTGCTGAAGGCACCGCCGTCGCGTTTCGTGCGCGCATTGCGGGTGCCGCACGGCTTTGACGAAGCCGATCGCTATATCGAGAACGCGGTGGAGGCCGGGGATCTGGTGATCACCGCCGACATCCCGCTGGCCGCTGGCGTGGTGGGGCGCGGGGCCCTGGCGCTCAATCCGCGCGGCGAGCTCTATACGCAGGAAAACATCGCCGACCATCTCTCGCGCCGGAACATGATGGACGAGCTGCGTGGACTCGGCATGGTGGGTGGTGGGCCGGCGCCCTTGAGTGCTACCGACCGTCGCGACTTCGCCAGCAAGCTCGATACGGTGCTGCGCAAGGCGCTCAAGTAGTCCCTCAAA
>JAYTTZ010000053.1:0-2753 GCA_043744805.1 Gammaproteobacteria bacterium | reverse complement strand
GACTGCACGATCACGAGCCGCCCGAAGGACGGTGCGGCATGCAGCCAGTGGAAGAGCGGGAGCAAGGCCAGCAGGCAGGCCGCGCTGCCCACCAGCATCGGCAGGCGTCGACCGATGCGGTCGGACAATGCACCGACACACGGTACGATCAGGGTCATGCAGACGAGGGCGATGGCCTGCGCGGTGAAGGCATCCCCCAGCGGGATGCCCAGTTCCTTGCGGGCGAAAGTCGGCATGTACACCAGCACCACGTAATAGGTGATGGTGCCGCAGATGATGAGCCCGAAAGTCACCAGCACGGCGCGGAGGTGGAAACGGAACAAATCGCCCAGTGATTCGCGGACGGACCTGTGCACTGTCATTCGGTTGGCGAGGAATTCCGGTGTTTCATCAAGGTGCCGGCGCACCCAGATGCCCACCGGCCCAATCAACAGACCAATCGCAAAGGGCAGCCGCCAACCCCAGCTTTCGAGTTGCTCGGGGGTCAAGGCCAGGGTCACGAACATGCCGGCCAGCGCGCCGCCGAGCGCGGCGAGGCTCAAGCCCACCTGCTGCAGCGAGCCGTAGAGTCCGCGCTTGCCGGCGGGCGCGCTTTCGACCAGGAAGGCCGTGGCGATGGCGAATTCACCGCCCGTGGCGAAGCCCTGCAGCAGGCGGGCGAAAACGATGAGCAAGGGCGCCCCGACGCCGATGGCAGCCGGCGTGGGTGCGAAGACGATGATCGCGATTGCGATCGTCATCATGCCGATGATGGCCTGCAGCGCGGCCTTGCGTCCGTGGCGGTCGGCATAGAGTCCAAGCACCACGCCGCCGATCGGCCGCATGACGAAGCCGACGCCGAAAGTCGCGGTGGTCAGCAGCAGCGCCGAGTATTCCTGTTCGGCCGGAAAGAACAGCTTGGCGATGATGACGGTGAGGAAGCCGAAGACGACGAAGTCATACCATTCAAGCGCGTTGCCGATGACGGCCGCAGCGACCTTGCGGATGCCGGGAGCAGGAGTGGACATGGTTGGCGTGGTTCCGGAAGGCTGCTTGGCCGGGGCCCGCGCCCCGCCAGATGATCAGGCAGTAAGGTGGTGCGCCGATTCCTCGCGCGCCGCGAGCGCCGCGGCTTCGCGCGACAGGAAACGATCGAGCTTTTCCGGGCCCAGGCCCAGCGCTTTCATCCCCACCGCGGCGTTGGCCACTTCGTGGTAGCTCGCGATGCGACCGTCCTGGAGGGTGCAGATGGACACGCCTTCGAACAGCGCACGGCGGCCTTCGCTGCCCTTGAGCCTCGAGGTGTAGCTGAAGACGTAGCGCGCATAGCCGACCCGGCCATCATCCACGGCGGCGTGCATGTCCCAGCGGAAATCCCGGGCATCGCGGTGGAAGTAGTCGTGGATGAGCGTGACGATGTCCGGCCCCTGGAACGCGCCGTAGAAGCAATCGTGGTAGGTGCCATCCGGCGTGAAGCAGGCGGCGACCGCCGCGCCGTCGCCACGACAGGCCGCCGCGGCAAGGGTGTTGATCAGGGTGGCGAAACTCTTCATCGAGAACCCTCGGGTTCAAAGCCTGGAACGGCAAGCGCCGCAAGCGTAACACTCCGATCGCAGCCTTGATCCCGTCGTTGTGATGCTGCAACTGCACCAAGTGCTGCCGATGGTCCGGGCCGCACCGGCCCTCTAGAATCGACCGCTGCGCGCCCCCGCCCTGCGCGCGATGCAACGTCAAACAATCTTACGTGGAGACCTCCCCATGCCCTTGAACGCTGAATCCCTGGCCGTGCTCGACATCCTGAAGAAGAACGGCGTGCAAGCGCTGATCGCCTTCCCGCCCGCCGAAGGACGCGCCTATTTCGACGCCGTGTTTGCCACGAAGCCGGAAGACCAGGAAGCGGTCGCCAGCGTGCGTGAACTCTCGATTCCCGTGGCCGGCGGCACGATCCGCGCCCGCCTTTATTCGCCCACGGCCGGCCGACTGCCGGTGCTGGTGCACTACCACGGCGGTGGCTGGGTGCTGATGGGCCTCGATACGCATGACGGCTACTGCCGCCACCTGGCCAACGCTTCGGGTGCGGCCGTGGTCGCGGTGGAATACCGCAAGGCGCCCGAGTTCAAGGCACCGGTGTTGGTGGAAGACTGTTTCGCCGCGCTGCAGTGGGTGCTGGCAAATGCCGACGATCTCAACATCGACCCGACCCGCGTGGGCGTGGTTGGCGACAGCGCCGGGGGCAACCTGGCCGCCGCCGTGACCCTGCTGGCGCGCGACGCCGGCATTCCCCTCAAGGCCCAGATCCTGACCTACCCGGCGGTCGACGCCACCTTGTCCTCGCCGTCCATCAAGGAAAATGCGCAGGCCCCCCTGCTCGGCCAGGCGGAGATGGAATGGTTCTATGGCCATTACCTCGACGGCGCCGCAGTGGACGCAAGGCATCCACTGGTCTCGCCGCTTTACGCCACGAGCCACGTCGGCCTGCCGCCGGCGTTCATCTCCACGGCGGAATTCGATCCGCTCCGTGACGAAGGCGAGGCCTATGGCAAGAAACTCGCCGAGGCCGGGGTCACCGTGGAAGCCAAGCGCTACGACGGCGTCTTCCATGGCTTCCTGCTGATGTCGAAGGTAGTGACCGAAGGTCGCCAGGTGCAGGACGACCAGGTCGCCTTCCTCGCCAAGCACCTCTAGCAGCCTGTCGGACTTGGGGCGTCGATAGCGAGAATCGGCCCCAGCCAGGACAGTTGGTGCCGGATTTGCAGGCCCATAGCCCGGCTATG
>JAYTTZ010000052.1:0-2758 GCA_043744805.1 Gammaproteobacteria bacterium | reverse complement strand
TTGGCTGCCCGGTTTTCCCGGTACGAGCGAGGAGCACGAGCAATGGCGTGGCGAATCGGTGTAGATACGGGCGGTACGTTTACCGACGTGGTGGCAGTCAACGAAGCCACCGGACAGCGCTTCGTGCGCAAGACTTCTTCCACGCCCGACGACCCCTCGCGCGCCTTTACCAACGGCATCCGTGAACTGCTCGACGAACTCGGCGTCGTCGCCAGCGACGTGCACTTCATCAGCCACGGCACGACGGTCGCGACCAACGCGATCCTCGAAAGCCGCTACGCACGGCTCGGGCTCATCGTCACCCGCGGTTATCGGGAAATGCTTGAAGTGGGGCGGCAGACCGTGCCGGGCGACTTCGGTGACATCACCTGGTGGCTGAAGCCGCCACGCGTGGTCCCGCTCGAACTCATCAGCGAAGCGGGTGGCCGCCTCGATTTCCGTGGCGAGGAACGCACGCCGCTCGACGAACCCGCCATCCGAGCCATCGCACGCGATTTCCGTGACATGGGCCTGGACGCGATTGCCGTGTCGTTCCTGCATTCCTACCGCAACCCGGCCCACGAACGTCGCGCCCGTGAACTCATCCTTGAAGAGCATCCGCGCTGCTTCGTCTCGATTTCTTCCGACGTCATCCGCGAGTACCGCGAATACGAGCGCACCTTGAGCACCTGCCTCAACACGGGCCTGATGCCACTGGTGACGAGTTACCTCGACAAGCTGCAGGGTCGCCTGGGCGAGGCCGGCATCGACGCACGGCTGTACGTGATGAAGTCCAGCGGCGGCATCATTCGCGCAGCCGAGATGGCGCCACAACCCATTGCAGCCGTCCTGTCGGGCCCGGCGGCAGGCATCGTCACCGCCAGTTATTACGGCAAGGCAGCGGGACATCCCAACCTCATCACCATCGACATCGGGGGCACCTCGACCGACATCTGCCTGATCGACCAGGGCACGCCGAACATGCTTACCGAAGGGCGCATCGACATCTACAACATCAAGACGCCGATGATCGACATGCATACGGTCGGCGCTGGTGGCGGTTCCATCGCCTGGCTCGCGGCTGGGCGCAGTTTGCGGGTCGGGCCGCAGAGCGCGGGTGCCCAGCCAGGGCCCGTGTGTTACGGACGAGGAGGCACGCTGCCGGCATTGACCGACGCGCACCTCGTGTTGGGGCGGGTCTCGCCCTACCTGCTGGGGGGAGCCATCCGGCTCGACGCCCTGGCTGCGCGCTGCGCAATCGACCAGCACATCGCGAAACCGTTGGGGATGAGCGTGGAGGACGCGGCGCTCGGCATCCTCGAACTTGCGACCAGCAATATCGCGCAGGGCATCAACGTGGTCTCCGTGAAGCGCGGTCGCGACCCGCGCCACTACGCGCTGATGGCCTTTGGTGGCGCCGGTGGCCTCAACGCGTGCCCGGTAGCAGATTTGCTGGGGATTCGGACCATCATCGTGCCTCCGACGCCCGGCGTGACCTCGGCCGAGGGCCTGCTGTCGACCGATGTCCGGTCGGATCGCGTGGTGACGGACGTCCAGCGCGAAGACACGCTGGACATCGTGCGGCTCGCGCGTGAATTCGCGCAGGTTTATCGCCAGGTGGAAGGTGACCTCGAAGGCGAGGGCTTCGCCGCTGGCGATACCGCCATCACGGCCTTCGCGGACCTGCGATATGTGGGCCAGGCCTACGAAGTGCGCGTGCCGGTCACGATCCTGGACGGCGCCCTGGGCGAGTCCGCGGTGCGTAATGCCATCAAGGCCTTCCACCGGGCGCACGATGATCGCTTCGGCTACGAATACGAAGGCCGCCAGCCAGTGGAACTGGTGAACATCGGCGCCACCGGATTTGGTCTCTTCCCGCGCCTCAAACCCGCGCTCGAAATCCGCGCGGGGACGAGCTGGCAAGCCGCCCAGCGCGAATTGCGGCGCGGGGTGTTCCGCGGCTACGGTGAGCTCGACTTGCCGGTCTACGAACGTTCCGCAGCGCCGATCAATGTGCCGCTGGACGGACCTGCCGTCATTGAACAGTACGACGCCACCTTCGTGCTGGAGCCTGGCTGGCGCGCCACGCTAGACGAGGTAGGCCAGATCATCGGCGTCCAGACACCACGCGAGGCTTAGCACCATGACATCACCCGCAGGGGCAAGGAAGGGTCCGTCGGCACCGGAAATCTTCGATGAATCGCGCTATTTCACCGGCGACTACGCGCCTCATCGCAAGGCGAGCTTCCCGCGCAGCGACGCACACTGGCCGCGCATCGAAGCCCTCAAGGACAAGATCGACAGCGTCACGCTGGACGTGCTCGAGTGGGCGCTCGAGGCGGCCATCGATGAAGGCGAGGCCGCAGTGGAACGCACCGCCGTCTCCACCATCGTCCGCGAGCAGCACGACTACCGGGCTTCGCTCAATACCGTCGACTGCAACAGCGTCACCCGGGTGTCCTGGGCGGCGACGGCCGATCCGATCCGCAACTATTACCCGCTCGACGAAATCCACGAGGGTGATGTCTTTCTCTATAACGACATCCATGAATCGAGCGGCACCATCGGCCACCTGCCGGATTTCTGCGTAGTAGTGCCGATCTTTTCCGAGGGTCGGCTGATTGGCTTTGCGCAGGTCTTCGGCCACTGCAACGACGTCGGAGGCAAGGTGGCCGGAAGCTGGCCACTGACCGCCACCACGGTGTTCGAGGAAGGCATCCAGGTCCCGCCCATCAAGATGTATGCGCGTGGCGTGCGCAACGAGGATGCGTGGAAGATC
>JAYTTZ010000051.1:0-2776 GCA_043744805.1 Gammaproteobacteria bacterium | reverse complement strand
AGGTACGGCTCACGATGAACTTGCAAGTGTCGGGGTCGGCGAGCGAAGTCTCCGCGCGTATGCTGACCGGCATGCTGACCGGTAGATCCGCAAGCAGGAAGTCAGACATTAAGTCAGAGCCGCATTTAAACCTTGAACCGCCCAGGACGCCGGGGACGCGAAGAAAACGTAGCACGCAACGAGACCGCATTGTGGATCGGCCAGTCAACTACGAAACATAAAATACACGGCGCCAAGAATACACAGCCCTGCCCAAACATAATCCAGCTTTAATGGCTGCTCCATATAGAACAGCGCGAATGGCACAAAGACGATCAATGTAATCGCCTCTTGCATAATTTTGAGTTGTGGCAGGCTCAGTGCCGTGAACCCGATACGGTTAGCTGGAACCTGAAGCAGATACTCGAACAGCGCGATGCCCCAACTGATGAGCGCGGCGACAAACCACGGCTTCCCCGAGAGATTCTTGAGATGACCGTACCAGGCGAATGTCATAAAAACGTTAGACAGCGCCAGCAGGCCGACGGCTTGAGCAATCGCTAGCTGTTTCATGTGTTGTCAACCTATCGCGTGTAAATGCCGTTCTACTTTGCCGAAGCGGTCCTGTCGGCAGACATGTCGCCACCGACTGCAAGGTGAAAGCTGATCAGCGCATTCAGCGCAGTGAGACGCGCCTGGATAACCGAGTCCTGTGCGTCTAGCCAGTCGAGCAACGCTAGGAGCAACCTCAACGTATCGATCTGTCCAGCCTCGTAGCGAATGCGCGAGAGGGCGAAGCCGCGTTCCGCCTCGATAGCACGCGTGCGCTGGAAAGCTTCTGCAGTTTGCGTGGCCTCGAAAGCCGTTAGCGCGCTCTCCACATCGCGCAGTGCGCCGAGGATGACAGTCCGGTAGTTGGCCAGCAACTCCCGATAGCGGGCCCGGTTCAGCGCAACGCCTGCTTCAAGTCGTCCACCCTGAAAAAGCGGCGTCAGCAAATCGACGCCGATACCAAGAATCGCGGCCGGCGAACCCAACAGTCCCGCCAGTTGCGTGCTTGCGGCGCCGCCTTTTGCCGTGAGCAACAGACTGGGGAACAGGTTTGCGCGCGCCACTGCGATATCGGCGTGGGCCGCTTTGAGACTGGCTTCCGCCTGACGGATATCCGGGCGGCGGAGCAGCAGATCTGAAGGCAGCGCCTCAGGAATAGTTCTCGGCACGGTCCCGTCGGTAAGGTCCGCGGATACGACATCGGCATTCTCCGGATTCCTGCCGAGCAGCAGACCCAATCCATGCAATGTTTGTCGCCGCGCTTGTTCAAGCAACGGAAGCCCGGCCTCGATCCGCGCGAGGTTGGCTTTTGATTGGGCCCGGTCGAGGCCGGAGAGAGCACCGTGGCGGTAACGAATCTCGATGATCAGGTCGATCCTGCGCGCCGCATCGATGCCGTCTTTTTGCAGAGAAATGCGCTGTTGCAGGGCGACGGTCTGAAAGTAGGCGGTGGCCACCCGGCCGGTCAGTGCGAGCGCCATGGCATTGCCTGTTTCCACGCTCGCTGCAACCGCCGCTTCGCCGCTGCGGCGAAGGGCTGCGTACTTACCCCACAAGTCCGGCTCGAAACTAACGCTAAGTTGCGCGACATATTGGTTGCCCGCGCCGGTATCGGATAATTTTTTGCTGCGCGCCGCCGCCACGTCCAAAGAAATACTGGGCAGGGCACCTGCCGCATTAATGCGGGAAACGGCGCGCGCCTGTTCGATACGGGCGGCCGCTACTTCCAGGTCCAGGTTATCGCCCAGTGCAGTTTGCATGAGCCTGTCTAGCGCAGGATCGGCAAAGGTACGCCACCACGGTCCCGAAGGCATTGCCGACGATTTGACCAGGTGCGTCCCTGCCTGCCAGTGTGCCGGCAGATTCACCGGCGGACGCTGATAGGCCGGCGTGCTTACGCACCCGGTCAGAACAGAGACGGCGATCAAAACGGCAATCTTCTTCACGACTTGCTTCTATTCCCGCGTCAGCGCTTCGATGGGATCGAGACGTGCCGCTTTTCGCGCCGGCAGATAGCCGAACACGATGCCGGTCACAAAGGCGCACGCAAAGGCAATCAACACGGGGGCGAGGGTGAAGATCACCCGCCAGCCAGCGATCGTGGCCGTAGCTAGTCCGCAAACGACCCCGATGGCCACGCCCGCCAGGCCGCCGACAAAGCAGACCATCACCGCTTCGGTGAGAAACTGGAACATCACATCGGCACTGCGTGCGCCAACCGCCATTCGGATGCCGATCTCGCGCGTGCGTTCGGTAACCGACACCAGCATGATATTCATGACGCCGATGCCGCCGACAACGAGCGAAATCACAGCAATCGCGGCGAGCAGATACGTCAGGGTGTTTTGGGTTTCATTGGCCGTCTTGATGATGTCGGCCATGTTGCGAATCTTGAAATCCTCCTTGCGATGGCGCTGAATGAGCAGCGCACGAATCGCGTCTTCCACCGTTTTCATATCCGCGCCGGGTTTTACCCTCGCGTTGATCCGCTTGAAGTAGCGATATCCGAATATTCTCGTGGCGGCTGTCGTGTACGGAAGCCAGACGGAATTGTCCAGATCGTCGCCGGGACCGCTCAAGCCTTTGGCCGTCATCGTGCCGATTACCAGGAAAGGCGCATTGCCGATGATCACGTACTTGCCCAGCGGATTCTCGCCGTTGGGGAACAGCGCATTGACGACGGTTTGACCCAGCGTCACCACCTGGGCATAGCGCTGCACATCCGCTGCCGAGAAGAAAACCCCCG
>JAYTTZ010000050.1:0-36807 GCA_043744805.1 Gammaproteobacteria bacterium | reverse complement strand
ACCAGGTGATGGTGGACGACGCACCCGTCGCGATGGACACCGACAGGGCACTGCCCGCCGGCGCGCAACTGCTGGCAAGCCCGGTGGCGGGCAGCGTCTGGAAAGTGGAAATCGCCACGGGCGCGACGGTCGCTGCAGGCCAGACCCTGCTCATCCTGGAATCCATGAAGATGGAAGTCCCGCTGGTCGCGCCCTGCGCCGGCGTGGTGCTTGAAGTGAACGCGCGGGAAGGTGGCGTGGTGGCCGCCGGGCAGGCGCTGGTACTGATCCAGCAGGAGGACGCTTGAGGTCGACACTCCCTCAAGTTCTCGACTTCGCGAGCCTGCGGCAGGCTTATGCGGACGGCAGCCTGACCCCGGGCCGCCTGGTCGAAGCCCTGCTGGAACGCACGGCGGAGGATCCCCACAATGCCTGGATCCATCGCCTGCCGGCGGACGCACTGCGCGAATTCGCCGCGTGCCTGGCAACGCGCGATCCGGCCAGCCTGCCGCTTTACGGCATTCCATTCGCCATCAAGGACAACATCGATCTTGCCGGCCATCCCACCACCGCCGGCTGCCCGGCCTATGCCTACACGCCGACCGGGCACGCCTTCGTGGTCCAGCAACTCATCGATGCCGGTGCGATACCGATCGGCAAGACCAACCTCGATCAATTCGCCACGGGCCTGAACGGCACGCGCTCGCCGTTCGGGCCCTGCCTCAACGCCATCAACCCGAAGTTCATTTCTGGCGGATCGAGCTCGGGTTCGGCGGTGGCCGTGGCGCTCGGCCAGGTGAGCTTTGCGCTCGGCACCGACACGGCGGGTTCCGGTCGCGTGCCCGCGGCGCTCAATGGGCTCATTGGCCACAAGCCGAGCCTCGGCTGGCTATCGGCGCGGGGCGTAGTGCCGGCCTGCCGCAGCCTCGACACGATTTCGGTCCTTGCCCTGAACGCCGGGGATGCCGAGACCGTGATGGCCGTGGCCGCACGGTACGACGCGGCCGATCCCTTCGCGCGGCCCGCGCAACCGCTCGGCGTCGACTTCGGCCAGCTTGGCGACTTCAGGCTTGGTGTGCCGCGCCCCGATCAACGCGAATTCTTCGGTGACGTCGAAGCCGCACGCCTTTTCGAAGACGCCATCGCCCATGCAGTGGCCTGCGGCGCGACGCTCGTAGAGGTAGATCTGGCGCCCTTCCTCGAGATTGCCCGCGCGCTTTACGAAGGCCCGCGCGTAGCCGAACGCCAGGCGGCCGTCGGCGCTTTCATCGACCATAATCCTGGCGCCGTGCTACCTGTGATTGAGGCCATCATCGCTGGCGGCCAACGCTGGCGCGCCGCCGACGCCTACCATGCGGAGATCGCGCTGCGCACGGCGAAGCGGCGCTGCGCTGGCGTGTGGCAGGCCGTCGACTGCGTGATGACCCCCACCGTGGGCACCGTGGACACCGTCGAAGCGATGCTGGCCAACCCGATCGCGCTCAACTCAAGACTCGGCCACTACACGAACTTCATGAACCTGCTGGACTACGCCGCGACGGCGCTGCCGGCGGGGGTCCGGCCACACGGTCCGCTCGCGGGCCTGCCGTTTGGCGTCACCCTGTTTGCGCCGGCCGGCACGGACGCCGCCCTGCTGCACCTCGCGGCACGGCTCGATGCCGATCGCGCGCCACCGCGCGCGGCGGCGCCAGGATTGCGGCACGCAGAAACGGCCGTCGTGGTCTGCGGCGCGCATCTCTCCGGCTTGCCGCTCAACGGCCAGCTCACGTCGCGCGGCGGCCGGCTCCTGGCCACTACCCGCACTGCGCCGTGCTATCGACTGCACGTCCTGCCCGACGGCCCGCCGCAACGGCCGGGGCTCGTGCGGGTGCAGGACGGTGGCGGCGCGATCGACGTGGAAGTGTGGTCCTTGCCGACAGCGCATTACGGCAGCTTCGTCGCCGGCATCCCGGACCCGCTCGGCATCGGCCACGTGCGTTTGGAAGGCGGACGCTCGGTGCAGGGTTTCCTGTGCGAAGCGGTCGCCGTGGAAGGCTGTCGGGACATCACCGCGCTCGGCGGGTGGCGGGCCTTCGTCGCGGGCGGTAGCTGAGGCTTGCGCGAGTCGCGATCAATTTGCCCCTAGTCCCTCAGGCTACGGTCTAATACGCGCTGCCGGATTCCTGCCCCCAGACGCGCCGTCGCGTCCATGGGCACCCGGCCCTCGTCACCCTTTATCGCCGGACCCGGACACACCATGCAGGGCAGGACTCTCGAGAACCACACACCGGTCATGCGCCAGTACCTCGGCTTCAAGGCCGAGTATCCCGACCACCTGCTGTTCTATCGCATGGGCGATTTCTACGAGCTTTTCTTCGAGGACGCGCGGCGCGCGGCGAAGCTGCTCAACATCACGCTCACGGCGCGCGGCGACAGCAGTGGCGAGAAGATCCCCATGGCTGGCGTGCCCGCCCATGCGGCGGAGTCCTATCTCGCGCGACTCCTGAAGCTCGGCGAATCCGTGGTGGTCTGCGAACAGGTGGGCGATCCGGCCACCAGCAAAGGGCCGGTGGAACGCCGGGTGGCGCGAATCCTCACCCCCGGCACGGTGACCGACGATGCGCTCCTCAGCGCGCGCACGGAGACCCTGCTTGCCGCGCTCCTGGTCGATGGCGCGGCCTACGCACTGGCGTGGGCAGATCTCGCTAGCGGACGTTTCCGGGTCAGCCTGGTGGAGGATCTGGCCGCGCTGGAAGCCGAACTGGCGCGGCTCGCCCCGGCAGAAATCCTCGTGGCCGACGACCGCCCGCCGCCGCTGGCGCTGCCAAACGCACGCCGCCGTCCCGCCTGGCAGTTCGATCCGGTGGAAGGGGAACGCCGGCTGCGGACGCGCTTTGAACTCGCCAGCCTCCACGGCCTCGGCCTCGATCTCGCCCCGGTGCTCCGCGGCGCAGCCAGTGCGCTGCTCCAGTACTGCGAAGAAACCCACTGCGGCCCGGTGCCGCAGTTGCAGGCGCCGCAGCTGGAAACCGCCGAGGACGCCATCGTGCTCGACCCGGCCACCCGCCGGCACCTCGAGATTGCCGTTGGTCCCGAGGGCGACGAGCGCTACACCCTGGTGGAACTGATGGACACCACGGCGACGCCCATGGGCGGTCGCCTGCTCCGGCGCTGGCTGCAGCGTCCCAGCCGTGACCACGCCGCGCTCCGCCTGCGCCTGCAGGCCGTGGACGCCCTGCTGCATGCGATGGACCTGACGACGCTGCGCGAAGTCCTGCGGGGGCTTGGTGATCTTGAACGCATTGCCACCCGGGTCGCGCTCGGCAGCGCGCGACCGCGCGATCTCGCCAACCTGCGCGCGACGCTCCGCACCTTGCCCGCCGTCACCGGACCCCTGCCCGCCTTGCAGTCGCCACGACTCGATGCGCTGGCCGCGTGCTGTCCTGGCTTCGAGGAACTCCGTGCCCTGGTGGAGCGCGCCGTGGTCGAACAGCCGCCGCTGACCCAGCGCGACGGCGGGGTGATTGCGCCGGGCTACGATGCGGAGCTTGACGAGTTGCGCACCTTGTCCGGTGACGCGGATGCGTATCTGGTAGACCTCGAACGGCGCGAACGCGAACGCACCGGCATCGCCACGCTCAAGGTGGGCTTCAACCGCGTGCACGGGTATTACCTGGAGCTGGGCCGTAGCCGGGGCGATGACGTCCCTGCCGACTACCAGCGCCGCCAGACCCTGAAAGGCGTGGAGCGCTACATCACGCCCGAGCTGAAGACCTTCGAAACCCGCGTGCTCCGGGCCCACGATCAGTCGCTCAGCCGCGAAAGGCAGCTTTACGAAGACCTCTTGCGCCAGATTGCCGCCCAGACACCGTGCCTCCACGCCTGCGCCGCCGCCCTGGCCGAACTCGACGTGCTGGCCTGCTTTGCCGAACGGGCGGAGACACTGGGCTTCCGGGCACCCGAGTTCACGGTGGAAGACCGCATTGAAATCCAGCAGGGCCGCCACCCGGTGGTGGAGCAGCACGGTGAAGAGCCTTTCGTGGCCAACGATCTCAAGCTGGAACCCGGGCGCCGGATGCTGGTGGTGACTGGACCGAACATGGGCGGCAAGTCCACCTACATGCGCCAGGCTGCGCTGCTGGCGATCCTGGCGCACAGCGGCAGTTTCGTGCCGGCGCAGTCCGCAGTGTTCGGCCCTATCGATCGCATCTTCACCCGCATTGGCGCCGGCGACAGCGTCGCGCGCGGCCACAGCACGTTCATGCAGGAAATGACTGAAATCGCGCTCATCCTGCGCCAGGCGAGCGCGCATAGCCTCGTGCTGGTGGATGAAATCGGCCGCGGCACCAGCACCTTCGACGGCATGTCACTGGCGTGGGCGGCGGCTGAGCACCTGGCCTGCGTCAACCAGTCCTACACCCTCTTCGCCACGCATTACTTCGAGTTGACGGCGCTGGCGCGCGACCTGCCGGAGATTGCCAATGTGCGGATGGACGCCATCGAGCACGACGAGCGCGTGGTCTTCCTGCACGCCGTGCGCGAAGGCCCGGCCAACCAGAGTTTTGGACTGGCCGTGGCCCTGCTGGCGGGGGTCCCCCGTCCTGTCGTTGCCCGCGCGCGCGCGCGGCTGGCGCTGCTAACCTCGCACTACCTGGCCGAAGAGGCGTCCGCGCCGCAGCCGGCGCTCGCGCTACCGGCCCAGATCGAATCACCCGCGCTTGACCTGCTCCGCCAGTTGGACCCGGACGCGCTGACCCCGCGCGAAGCCCAGTCGCTGCTCTACCAGCTGTGCGGACTGGCGCGTCGCTGAAGGCGGATTGCGGCGGCCGCAGGCCCGCGCAATCGCCCGTCACCCGGGAAATTCCATGCCATACGCTGCCGGATGGTTTCGCTCCGGCGCTGCTTGGCTATAATGCGGCCACCTCCAAGCAAAGTGCCGACTCAACATGACTTTTGTAGTGATCGAGAACTGCATCAAGTGCAAATTTACCGACTGCGTCGAAGTGTGCCCCGTGGACTGTTTCCATGAAGGTCCCAACATGCTCGTCATCGACCCGGACGAATGCATTGACTGCACGCTGTGCGAACCCGAATGCCCGGCGGAAGCCATCAAGTCCGAGGACGACCTGACCGACGCCGAACAGCATTTCCTCGCGCTCAACGTCGAGCTCTCCAAGCAGTGGCCCGTGCTGAGCGAAATGAAAGAACCGCCGGCCGACGCCGAAGAGTGGAAAGGCAAGCCCGGCAAGCTCCCGCTCCTCGAGCGCTGATCAAGCCGCCAGTCGGCGCGTAATTAAACGGCGTCGGCGGTCTTCCCTGACCGCCGACGCCGTTTCCGCCCCGGCTCATCCCTGAGCCCCTCGCTGAGGCAGTTTCCCTGAAAGCCCGCGTGCTCCCCTGCACCCGCGCTCCTCGCCCGACTTCCTTTTCAGGCGCGACTCAAGCTTAACGACAGCGCCCCAGCCTCTCGAAGTTTTTCCGATTTCCAGAGCGTTCTTGAAATCGCAAGCCAAAACATGGCTTTAAGGCTTTTACACCCTTGAAATCGCGCATTCGGCGCAAACGATCGGGAGATTTTCCCGGGCAAGATCGGCCCGCACACCCGTGTTCGCAGGCCGTAAAGCCAAACCGCAGGCTTACCAAAAGCCACCGCTATACTGGCATCTGTTTCCTCTGGGTAAGACCCCCTCGATGCGCCACGCTGCCACCACGCACCACCGCACCGTACTCCTGCTGTGCTTGCTGCTGGCCTCGGGCTTTGCCGCGGCACGCGACATCTATCGCTGGGTGGATGCCCAGGGCAGGACTCATTTCGACGACCGCCATGCGCACCGCTCGGCAAGCCAGGTTCAGTTGCATTCCTTGCCGACACCGGAAGGTCCCGGCGTGGAGGCGGACCGCACCGGGAAGACCCAGCGACTGCTCGATCAATTCGCTGCCGAACGCGCGCGCCGCGAGTCCGATCGCCAGCAGGCGGCACAGGCCGTGACGGCAAAAGCAGCCGCCTGTCGGGAAGCCCGTGGACGCGCGATCGAGGCCGAAGAGGCCGGCTACCTCTACGACCGCGACGAGCGCGGCCGCAAGCGCATCCTGGGTGACGCCGAAACGCGCGCCGCCCGCGAGCACGTGCGCAGTGAAGCCACTCGGCTGTGTGATTGAGCGGGGCTTACGCATCCGTGGACGGCCTATGCGCTCGTGATCGCCCAAGGTAGTATTGGCCACACTTCCGCCCGCCAAGAGACTGACCAGCCATGCGTGACGCCTTCTGGAAATCAGACCGGTTCGTTGGATTAGTCATCTCGGTCGGTTTCATCCTCGCCTGGATGATTGGCGTGCCGGTGCTGCAGAAACTCGAAGGCAACGCCTACGACCTCGGGGTGCAGATGTCCTCGCGCGATGCGAGCACGCGCAAGGATCAAATCGCCATCGTCGCCATCGACGACCTCAGCATCCAGAACATCGGCCGCTGGCCATGGCCCCGTGACATCCAGGCCAACCTCATCAAGAAGCTCAACGACGCCGGTGCCAAGGCCGTAGCGTCCACCATCTTCTACTCCGAACCCCAGGTCGACCCGGGCCTGAAGTGGATCAACCAGATCAAGGCACAACTTGCGAGCGCGAACCTCGCGGGCGCTACGGGCGACGTCAACAAGACGATGACCGACGCGGTCGCTGCACTGGATACCGACGCTATCCTGGGCAAAACCATGAAGGACACCGGCTCTTCGGTGCTCGGCATGCAGTTCGAACCGGGTGAAGTCATCGGCAATCCCGACCATCCGCTGCCCGAGTACGTCAGCCGCTTCGCGATCCCGGCAGAAAATATCAGCGATCCGACCGGGACCAACGAAGAATTCCCGCTTACCACCGTAAAGGCCGCACCGCCGGTGGCTCCGATCGGGGAAGCCGCGGCGGGCTTGGGCTCCTTGATCAACCCACTGGATGGTGACGGCACCCTGCGCCGCGAACCCCTGGTGGTGCGTTATTACGACCAATACTTCCCCTCGCTGGCGCTGGCGACGGCGGCCAAGAGCCTCAACCTCACGGTCAAGGACATCAAGGTGGCGCGCGGCGACTCCGTACAATTGGGTGGCCTGTCCATCAAGACCGACGCCTTCTCGTTCATGAACACCTTCTACTACGGCGAAAAAGACCATCGCGCGCCCTTCCCCATCTATTCGTTCTACAACGTCATGCAGGGCGAGACGGCGATGGACAACTTCAAGGGCAAGGTGGTGCTGCTAGGCCCCACGGCCTTTGGCGTGGGTTCCGACCTGCACACCCCGATTGGCGACGCCAAAGGCCCGGTGCTGATCCTCGCCCACCAGGTGGCGAGCATCCTCAACCAGCATTTCTTCACCGAACCCAGTTGGTCGCGGTGGGCACAACTGGCCACCATCCTGCTGGTTGCCGGTTACCTGACCGCTCTCCTGCCCCGCCTCAAGGCAGGTCCTGCGGCCCTGGCCAGCGTAGGGATCGTCGTCGCGCTCGTGGGCACGGAACTCCTGATGATGATGTCCTCCGCGCGCTGGATAGAGCTCATGACCGCCGCCGTCATGCTGGTCGTTGGCCACCTCCTGCTAACCACGAAGCGCTTCCTCGCCACGGAACGAGGCGCCGCCGACAGTGACCTCAAGGCCGCCATGTCCAACCGCCAGCTGGCCCTGCAATTTCAGCAGAAGGGCGAACTCGACAGCGCCTTTGAGTCCTTCCGCCGCTGCCCCGTGGACGACGAAATCCTCGAGGCCCTCTATGCGCTGGCGACCGACTACCAGGTCAAGCGCAAGCCCGAGAAGTCCATGCTGGTCTACGAGTACATGCACTCGAAGAACCCGAAGTTCCGGGACATCCAGGGCAAGATCAACCAGGCGCGGCACCTGATGGACACGCAGATGCTGTTCCCGGGCGGCCGACCGGCCGGCGGCGGCCCCGGCGGCACCGCCATCCTCGCGAGCGGCCCGGGCGCACCCCAGACCATGCTGGGTCGTTACGCGGTGGAACGCGAACTGGGCAAGGGCGCGATGGGTGTCGTGTACCTGGGCAAGGATCCGAAGATCAACCGCGTGGTGGCCATCAAGACCATGGCCCTGTCCCAGGAGTTCGAATCCGATGAACTGGCGGAAGTGAAGGAGCGGTTCTTCCGGGAAGCCGAAACAGCGGGCCGGCTGCAGCACCCGAATATCGTCACGATCTACGACGCCGGTGACGAACACGATCTTGCCTACATCGCGATGGAATTCCTCGAAGGCCACGATCTGGCGCGCTACACCAAACCCGACACCTTGCTGCCGCTGCCGATCGTCCTCGGCATCATCTTCAAGGCGGCGCTGGCGCTCGACTACGCGCACAAGGCCAACGTGGTCCATCGCGACATCAAGCCTGCCAACATCATGTACGAGCCGACCAAGAAGACCGTCAAGCTGACGGACTTCGGCATCGCGCGCATCACCGACTCCAGCAAGACCAAGACCGGCATGGTGCTGGGGACGCCGTCCTACATGTCGCCGGAGCAGCTCTCGGGCAAAAAAGTGGACGGCCGCTCGGATCTCTTCTCGCTGGGCGTAATGCTCTACCAGATGGTGATTGGAAAGCTGCCGTTCCAGGGCGAATCAATGGCTACGCTGATGTACAAAATCGCCAACGAACCCCACCAGGACATTGCCGAGATCAAGCCCGAACTGGCCGCGCAACGTCCATGCCTGTCGGAGATCATCAACAAGGCCCTGCAGAAGGACGTCAACCAGCGCTACCAGACCGGTGCCGACATGGCGCGCGACATCCAGGCCTGTGCCAAGCAGGTGGGTGGCTAAGGCCACGCCGACCATGGCGTTTGCACCGGTCGAGTTCGCCAACGTCTCCGACCCGGGACGTAAGCGAACCAATAACGAGGACAGCGCGGTCACTGACCCGGGCACCGGCCTCGCGCTGGTGGCCGACGGCATGGGTGGCTACAAATCCGGGGAGATAGCGAGCGCCATAGCGGCACAGTACGTCCTTGACGGGGTGCGCGAGGCGCGAGGCCGGTCGCAGGGCAAACGGCCGGCTCCGGCGGACGGCACTTCCTCCGAATCCCGCATCCTCCGCGAACTGATCGAGCAGGCCAATGGCCGGATTTTCGACACCGCCCACAGCCTGCCGCAGTGTCAGGGCATGGGAACGACCATCGTCACCGCCCTGTTCACCGCCAACCGGGTGACCGTCGCCCACGTCGGCGACTCAAGAATCTACCGTTTCCGCCGTAACGAACTCATGAAAGTCACTAATGATCATTCCCTGATCCAGGAAATGATCGACCGGGGGTTTTATACGGCGGAAGAGGCCAACGCCAATACGCCCAAGAACCTCGTCACCCGGGCCCTTGGGATAGAGCAGAGCGTGGTCGTCGACGTCCAGGAACACGACACCGAGGAGGGGGATATCTACCTCCTCTGCTCGGACGGGTTGAATGATATGGTACCGGATGAAGAAATTCGCTTAACCCTCGGTAAATATGGTGCTAATCTTCCCTACGCGGCTCAGGAACTGGTTCGCTTGGCGAATCAGGGTGGGGGTAAGGACAACGTCACAGTGGTCCTCGCCATGGCAGTCGCACCGAGCAAGCAAACGGGCGGTCTGCTCGCCAGAATCAAAAGTTTCCTGACGGGAGGCTGACAGGACTCAACTATGGGCAAACTCGTACTCAGCCTCAACGGCGCCGTGCAAGGTGAATTCCAGCTCAAGAAAGAGCGGATGACCGTAGGCCGCAAGCCAGATAATGACGTCCAGATCGACAATCTGGCGGTCAGCGGCAAGCACGCCCTCGTGATCACCATCCTCGACGACTCCTTCCTCGAAGACCTGGGTAGCACCAACGGCACCTACGTCAACGGCAAGCTGATCAAGAAGCACGCGCTGCGCGATGGCGACATCGTTGGCATCGGCAAGCACGAGCTCAAATACGTCAACGAGCACGCCACCGCCGACGACGAAGAATTCGAAAAGACGATGATCATCCGTCCGGGATCGGCCAGCGCGGCCGTGGCTGCGGCCAGGGCTGCAGGTGCCGAAAGCGCCCTGTCCGCCGCACCGACGATGGCGCCTATCCAATCCCTCCAGCCCGGCGCGCCTGCGATGGCGCCGATGCGACCGATCCAGGCTGGCCTGGGCTCGGGTGCAGGCGCTGCGCCCCATGCGCCAGCCGCCGCGACGACCCCCCACGCCACGGTTGGTGGCCTGCCGCTTGGCAAGCTGCACGTCCTGACCGGTCCTATCGCAGGCCGGCAGCTCGAACTTACCAAGGCACTTATCACGCTCGGCAAGCCGGCGGTCCAGGTTGCGGTGATTTCCCGCCGACCGCAGGGCTACTTCCTGACCCACATCGAAGGTGCCAGCTTCCCGATCGTCAACGGCAGCCCGATCGGGCCGCAGGCCTACGCCATGAAGAGTGGTGATTTGATTGAACTTGCCGGGATCAGGATGGAGTTCTCGCTCATTTCCTGAGCCCGGTCCGACAGGCTGCCGGCATTCCGGCCGGTAGCCTGTCTTCTAACCCTACCCGCAGGATGCCACCGCAACGTCAACGCGCCCGGGCGCTTGCGTTTCCACCCGCGCCCCCGCCAGGCAAACGCTATTTCGAGGTGTGCGTGAAGACGCCGTCCCAGCCCTTCGGCGGTGCCGACTGGCGGAAGTGCACGATGCGCTCCACGTAGATTTTGTAGGGGCCCGGCGAACGTGAGGTCCGAATCAGGTTCACGAAATTCATTTCCGCCATGTCCCAGTCCTGGGCGCGGTAGCACTTGAGTGCTTCCTTGTGGCGCTGCAATTCCTCCTTCCACTTGCCGTCCAGAGTCTCGCGCAGCCCGAGCGGTTCGTAGATCGTGATGGGCTTGCCCTTGCCCTTCACCTTCACGCGGTCGATTTCCCGATAGGCGTATTCCGGGACGGCGTCACGAGTGGTTTCACTGACCAGGATATCCACGCCGTAAACCTTGGTGAGGCCCTCGAGCCGTGAGCCCAGGTTCACGGCGTCGCCGAGTACCGTGTAGGCCATGCGGAACTCGGAACCCATGTTGCCGACGCTCATGCTGCCGGTGTTGATGCCGACGCCGATGCGGATGGGCGGCCAGTTGCGGGCGGCGAAGGCGACGTTGATATCGGCGATCTTCTCCAGCATGCCGAGGCCGGCCTGGATGGCGCGCCGGGCGTGTTCGTCGTCGCCCAGCGGGGCGCCCCAGAACGCCATGATCGCGTCCCCCATGTACTTGTCGATCGTGCCGCGGTGGTCGTGGATGACGTGGGTCATCGGGGTCAGGAACTGGTTCATGAGCTCCGCCAGATCCTTGGGGTTCAGGCCCTCTGAAATGGTGGTGAAGCCCCGGACGTCCGAGAACAGCACCGTCAATTCACGGCTTTCGGCCTCCAGGGAATAGGCCGTTGGGTCTCGCGCCATTTCGTCCACCAGTTCAGGTGGAATGTATTGCCCGAAGAGCCCGGTGAGCTGGCGCTTGCCGCGCGTTTCGACGAAATATCCGTACGTCATGTTCAGCACGAACATGGTGGCCAGCATCAGCATGCCCGAAGCGAGTGGCAGCACGAATGACGCGGTCGTCCACGCCAGCATGTTGATGCCGAAGTAAGCGAAGAGTAGCCCGCCCGCCAGCGCCGACGACATGAGCGGCGTGAGCAATGGTGCGGCGATGGCGAAACCGAGGCCGAAGAGGACCAGCAAGGTGACTTCCGCCCCCAGGGTGTAACCGGGCAACTGCTTGATCGTACCGTCGATGATGCCTGCGATGAGGTTGGCGTGGACTTCCACCCCGGGATAGACCTCGCCCACGGGAGTTGCCCGCAAGTCGAGCAGGCCCGGCGCCGTGGTGCCCACCAGCACGATCGCTCCCTTGAGGATTTGCGGGTCGAGTTGCCCGGTCAGCACGTCAGTGGCGGAAACATAGGTGAAGCTGTTGCGGCGTCCACGATAGGGCACCAGCGCCTGCACGTTGCGATCGACGGGAATGGCGCCGCGATCAATCTGCAGCCATTCGAGTGCGGGTGCGCCACTGCCGAACAGCGCTTCGCCGAAACGAGGCTTTACCTCGCGGGCTTCACCGGGGGCATGGCGCGCCATTTCGAGCGCGAGCGATCCGTAGTAGGCGCCCTGGAACTCGACCAGCATAGGCACCCGGCGAACCACGCCGTCCGAGTCGGCCTGCGGATTGAAGTGGCCCGCACTGCGGGCGCGCTGCTGCAAGCTGGGCAGGTTGCCACCAAAACCGTCGGCGCGACGGAACGCGATGTCCTTGCCGGTAAAGGTGCCTTTCACGAAGGTCGGGGCCGGTAGGCCGCCAATCTTGGCTGCAGTAGCAGGATCGGACGAGAAATTGAAGTAGTAGCCCATGACCACCGGGTAGCCGGCGATGGCCTCGGCGAACTTCTGGTCGTAGTTCAGGCTAGGGCGCATCTGCGCCAGCGCGCGCTGGAATCCCGCGTCGCCCCGTAGTTCCCCGCTCGCCATGTTCTCCAGTACGTTCAGGCCGGAACTTGTATCCGGCTCCGCGAACACGATGTCGAAGCCGAGCAAGCCAATTTTGTACTTGTCGAAAAGGTTCTTCACCAGCGCAGCCAGCTTGTTGCGCCCCCAGGGCCACCGGCCCTCCGCAGTGAGGCTCTTTTCATCGATATCGACGATGACGATGCGGTTGTCGGGCGTACCCGGCATGGTCATCAGCAGGCGCTGGTCGTAGAGCAGGTTCTCGAATCGATCGACGAACCCGAGTCGCATCCAGTTGGCGGCATGCGCGACGAACAGCAGCAGGACCAGCAGGCCAAGTCCGATGCGGATTCGACCGGCACTCAATCGCTGCTCGAGGTTTCCCATGCTTACTCCCAGTCGGCGACAAGGCCGTTCATTGTGCTATGTCATCAGGAGCCTTGGCGGCGCCGCCCCCAAGGCAGCGCGCCAGGCCCGCTCCCATGCCTTCAGGAGGCGGTCGGCAGGTTCGCGTGGATCGGGAAGACCTTGTCCAGTCGCGCCAGCGCCAAAACGTTCATCACGGGCTCGCTCACTTCAAGCAGGCCGAATCGCAGCCCCTTTTTCTTCGCGGCCTGGTAGGCCTCGACCAGGCTCGCGATGCCCGAGCTGTCGATGTACGACACTTCTCGAAGGCGCACGAAGGTTGGACGCCCGGCCGCCAATTGTTCCAGCAGGGTCCGGCGGATTTCCGACGCGCCCGAGAGGTCGACTTCCCCGGCCAGGCTCACCACGGCCACGCCGCCTTCGTTCATCACTCGACAGGACATGGCTCACTGATCTCCCGGACTTGCAGTGCGGTGTGGTACGGCGCCAAGCAGGCGTTTGTTCATGCGCAGGATGTTACCGGCTCCCCGTGCCAGGTTGCCGTATTCGCAGCGATCCATGAGCGTTCGAATGAAGTAGGTGCCAAGCCCGCCCGGGCGGAGTTCGTCGAGTTCGCGCGACTGGATGGCTTCCGGTGGCACGGGCGGCGCGAAATCCACCAGCGCGATTTCCAGGTAACCCTCGCTGTGGCGCATTTCCAGCACGATTTCGCCATCCGTGCGACCGCGGTAGGCGTGCTGCATGACGTTGGCGCAGGCTTCGTTCACCGCCATGACCACCTCGGACACCCAGCGGGCATCCGCGACCAGGGCGGCAGCCACGGTCTGCACGCGCTTGCGCACGGTACCGAGCCAGCGCGGGTCCGCGACAAACCGGAATTCAAGGAGCAGGGCTTCTGGCATCGATGGTCAATGGCGCCGTATTGAGATACGAAGTCGAAGTATTCCGGGGACATGCGGACGTGAATCGCCGTCACGAACCCACCATAAACGGTGATCCCGGGGAGCGCCAGCCTTGCGCTTCACCGCGCGGCCAGCGCCTGCAAGGCCGTCAGGTAGGCTTGCTCGTCGGGCAGCCGATCCGCTGACTGGGCCCGCCAGAGTTCTGTAGCAAGACACTCGATCATGCTGTGCTCGGCCTCGTGCGGGTCGCTCGCCCGTGCGAGCAGTGATTGATGCAATTGCGCGATGCCACCCGGGCGGTTCGCCTCGACCTGTTCGCGCAGCGCGATGTGCAGGCCCATGTGCAGGAACGGGTTGTGCTCGGGTTCGTCACGGCCAAAATCACGTTCGATGAGCTGCGGCACGTCGCGCAGGGTGTCGTGGTATCCGGGGTGCCACGCGATGACCTCCGCGACGAGTCGCGCCATGCCCTCGAGGGGCGAGCCGTCCTGCATCATCCGGTAGACGTCGAAGAAATAACGACGCGTGCCGTCGCGGGATTCAAGCATGCGGAAACCTCAAGGCCGGGCCCGGCGCACGGGCCGACCGGGATTTTCATCCCATTCGCAGAGGCTCGCCACCGGACACGCCATGCAGCGCGGCGCCCGCGCGGTGCAGGTGTAGCGTCCATGCAGGATCAGCCAATGGTGGGCGTGCACCCTGTAGCGCCCGGGAATGATCTCGAGCAGCGCCTTCTCGACTGCCAGCGGTGTCTTGCCGCGCGCGAGGCCCGTGCGGTTGGACACCCTGAAGATATGCGTGTCCACCGCCATGGTCGGCTCGCCGAACGCCACGTTGAGCACCACGTTGGCGGTCTTCCGTCCAACGCCGGGCAGGGCTTCCAGCGCGGCGCGATCGTGCGGCACCTCGCCACCGTGCGTGGCCACGAGCGCAGCGCAGGTTGCCATGATGTTGCGCGCCTTCGCGTTGAAGAGCCCGATGGTCTTGATGTGCGACTTCAAGCCCTCCTCGCCCAGGGCCAGGAGGGCCTGCGGGGTATTGGCCACGGGATAGAGCCGCGCCGTTGCCTTGTTGACGCCGACATCCGTCGCTTGCGCGGAGAGGATCACCGCGATCAGGAGTTCGAAGGTCGAAGAGAACACAAGCTCGGTCTCCGGCGCTGGATTGAGCGCTTCGAGCCGCTTGAAGAACTGGCCGGCCTGGCGTCGGTTCACGTACCGGGCCCGCCGCGTGCGCGGCGCAGGTCCAAGCGTTCGCGAACCGCGGCGATTTCGTCGCGGGCACGGGCGTCGCTGGCCGGCGTGGGGACGTACTCCTGGCCGGTCCGCGGCGCGGCGCGGCGGAGCAGGTGCGTGGCATGGCGAACCGCGCTGTCGGCCGCGAGCCCCGCCTGCCAGGCGACCGCCGCCAGCATCGACTTGCCCTGCGTGAAGTAGGCGGCGAGTGGAATGCGTTCGCCGCAGGCCTCGTCGCACTTCGCGCATTCGGTGCAATCGGCAAGCCTGAGCGCGACGGCACTTTCCGTATCGGCCTGCGCCAGCACCTGCGCCAGCCGCGCCGGTTCAAGCCAGCTGGGGCAGACGGACGCGCAGTCACCGCACTGGGTGCAGGCGGCAATGCTGGCCCCGGCGGCGACGGCCAGGGCGGCCGGCGTTGCGTCCGTTGGCCAGATAAACGGCAGCGCGACGGGTGCTAGTTCGATGCAGTCAACCGGGCAAGGCGGCAGGCACAGGCCGCAGCCCGTGCACTGCGCGGTGATGACGGTGTGGAGCTGGCCTGCGGCACCAATGATGGCGTCCACCGGGCATGGCGCGATGCACTTGGTGCAGCCGATGCAATCGGCTTCACGGATGACAGCCCGCAGAGGTGTTGGCAGCGCAGTGACGCTGGCCGCGTTGACGGATGCCGTGGCAGCCCTTCCGAGCAAGCGGTCGAGGCGCAGCCTCAGCGGCAGGCCGCCAGGCGTGCAGCCCTCCGTGGGCGATTGACCTGCAGCGACAGCCGTGGCGAACGGCGCACAGCCCGGATGACCGCAGGCCGTGCACTGGGTCTGGGGGAGCATCGCCAGGATGTCCGCAAGCAGCAAGGGCACCGCGTCGTCCAGCGTCATCCGCGTGTCCAGGCCGGGGCGCGAACGGTGGCGGCCGGCGCTACTTGGCGCGCATGCCCGGCTGGGCGCCGTCGTCGGCTTTCAGCAGGAACACGCCGCTGTCGCTGCCGCTGGCGGCCAGGACCATCCCTTCGGACACGCCGAAGCGCATCTTCCGCGGGGCGAGGTTGGCGACCAGCACCACCATGCGCCCGGTGAGCGCTTCGGGTGAGTACGCCGCCTTGATGCCCGCGAAGACCTGGCGCTGGCCAAGTTCGCCCACGTCGAGCTGGAGGCGCACGAGCTTGTCGGCGCCTTCGACCGCACTGGCCGCCACCACGCGCGCGATGCGCAAGTCGAGCTTGGCGAAATCATCGATGCTGATGGTGGGGCTGGCGTTTACCTCGGCGACCGATGCTACTGCCGGCGCGGGGGCCGCGACCGGCGCGACCGGTTCTGGGTTGGAAGGTTTGCTTGCGTCCACCATGGCCTCCACTTTGGCTTTCTCGATCCTGTTCATGAGCGGTGTGAAGGCATCGATTTCACGGCCGCCGAAAGACTCCTCCAACGAAGCCCAGCTAAGCGGGCCGCAGCGCAGGAAGCGCTCGGCACCCTCGACCAGCGTGGGCACCACGGGTTTCAGGTAAATCATCAGCAGCCGGAACGCACGCAGGCCCGTCGCACAGACGCGGGCCAGTTCGTCGCGGGCGGTCGGGTCTTTCGCCAGCACCCAGGGCTTGCGCCGGTCGATGTACTGGTTGACCGCGTCGGCGAGCCCCATAACTTCGCGCATCGCGCGGGCGAAATCGCGTGCCTCGTAGGCTTGGGCGATGTCGTCGCCGGCACCGGCAAGTTTTTCCAGCAGGGTCGGTTCGTCGTCGTCAGCCGACAGCTTGCCGCTGAACTCGCGCGTGATGAACGCCGCGCAGCGACTGGCGATGTTCACCACCTTGCCGACCAGATCGGAATTGACCCGCGCCTGGAAGTCCTCGAGGTTGAGGTCGATGTCGTCGATTGCAGGCGCCAGCTTGGCGGCGAAGTAATAGCGCAGGTATTCCGGATTGAGGTGGTCGAGGTAAGTCCGGGCGGTGATGAACGTCCCGCGCGACTTGGACATCTTCTGGCCGTCCACCGTGAGGAAGCCGTGCACGAACACGTTGGTCGGCAAGCGGAAGCCCGACCCGTGCAGCATCGCGGGCCAGAACAGCGTGTGGAAGTACATGATGTCCTTGCCGATGAAGTGGTACATCTCGGTGTCGCCGCCCGGCAGCACGAAGGCATCGAAGTCCACGCCATTGCGCGTGCACAGGTTGCGGAAGCTCGCGAAGTAGCCAATCGGCGCGTCCAGCCACACGTAGAAGTACTTGCCGGGGAACCCCGGGATTTCAAAGCCGAAATACGGGGCGTCACGCGAGATGTCCCAGTCCTGGAGCCCAGCGTCGAACCACTCCTGCAACTTGTTGACGACCCCGGCCTGGAGGTCGTTGTGGTCCAGCCACTCGCGCAGGATGGCTTCGAAATGCCCCAGCTGGAAGAATATATGCTCGCTTTCGCGCAGTTCCGGCGCGACGCCGCTCAGCGCCGAGACGGCGTCCACCAGATCGGTCGGCGCGTAGGTGGCGCCGCAGTTTTCGCAGCTGTCACCGTACTGGTCCGGGGTGGCACAGCGCGGGCACTTGCCGCGGATGAAGCGATCCGGGAGGAACATGTGCTTCACCGGATCGTAGGCCTGGCAGATGGCGCGCACCGTGGTGTGCCCGGCATCCCGGAGACGGGTGTAGATCAGCGCCGAGATTTCCCGGTTTTCGTCCGAGTGTGTGCTGTGGTAATTGTCGAAACCGACGTTGAAGTCGGCGAAATCGTCGCGGTGGCTATGCCAGACGCGGTCAATCAGCGCCTCGGGGGTCAGGCCTTCCTGCTCGGCGCGGAGCATGATGGGCGTGCCGTGCGCATCGTCAGCGCAGACATACCAGCACTCATGCCCCCGCATCTTCTGGAACCGCACCCACATGTCGGTCTGCAGGTACTCGACGAGGTGACCGATGTGGATGGGCCCGTTGGCGTACGGCAGGGCGCTGGTCACGAGGATGCGGCGAGGGGAGCTCATGGTGCTGCGTCTGGACCTGATTCTGGATGGCGTTTCAAGGCTGCTCGAACCCGTGCTGGCTGGCACCTGCGGAAGCCCGCGAAGTTAGCACCATTGGGCGGACCCTGTCATGGCGGGAACGCCGCGCACATCCTGTACAATCCGGCCTCCATTGAGTTCGAGGAACGAAGCAACATGCCCGTGAGCGCAGCCGATATCGAACAAGCCCTGTCACGTGACATCGACCCCTACCTGGGTTGCGACGTGGTGAGCGCCGGCATGGTCAAAAACATCGAGGTTGGCGCCGACGCCATCACGATCAAGCTCGAGGCCGGCTTCCCGATGGCCCGGTATGGCAGCGCACTCACCGCCCGTCTCGGTGCCGTGCTGGCCGTCCTGCCCGGTGCCCCGCCCGCCCGCTTCGAACTCAACGCCAAAGTCCTCAGCCACGCTGTGCAGAAGGCCGTCAAGCCGCTACCCGAGGTGCGGAACACCATCGCCGTGGCCTCCGGCAAGGGCGGCGTCGGTAAATCGACCACGGCGGTCAACCTGGCCCTCGCGCTGCGCGACGAAGGCGCCAAGGTGGGCCTTCTCGACGCCGACATCTACGGCCCGAGCCAACCTCGCATGCTGGGCGCAATGGGCCGTCCGGATTCGAAGGACGGCAAGTCCATGGAGCCCAAGCTCAGCTACGGCATCCAGTCCATTTCAATCGGGCACCTCATCGAAGAAGACACGCCCATGATCTGGCGCGGCCCGATGGCCACCAGCGCGCTCGAACAACTGCTCCGCGAAACCAACTGGCACGACCTCGACTACCTCATCATCGATATGCCGCCGGGCACTGGCGACATCCAGCTCACCTTGTGCCAGAAGGTCCCGCTCAGCGGCGCGATCATCGTGACCACGCCGCAGGACATCGCGCTGCTCGACGCCCGCAAGGGCCTGCGCATGTTCGAGAAGGTGGACGTGCCCGTACTCGGCATCATCGAAAACATGAGCCTGCACACCTGCACCAGTTGCGGCCACGTCGAGCACATTTTCGGCGCCGGCGGCGGCGCGGCGATGGCGAAGCAGTACGGCGTGGATCTCCTGGGTGAACTGCCGCTCGACATCCGCATCCGCGAAGGCGTGGACAGTGGCAGGCCCACGGTGGCCACCCTGCCGGACGCCGCCTCCACGGAAATCTACCGCCAGGTGGCGCGGCGCGTGGCGGCCAAGCTGGCGTTGCGCGCCCGCGACTACTCCAGCCGATTCCCCAACATCGTGATCCAGAACACCTGAGTACAGGGAGAACGCGACATGCCGATCAAGGCCGACAGCTGGATTCGACACATGGCGGAAAAGCACGGGCTCATCGACCCTTTCGAGCCCGGGCAGGTGCGCGAAGTAAACGGCAACCGGGTGATTAGTTTCGGCACGTCGAGCTACGGTTACGATCTGCGCTGTGCGCCGGAGTTCAAGGTGTTCACCAACGTTTATTCGGCGGTGGTGGATCCAAAGAACTTCGATCCCGCGAGCTTCGTCGACATCCACGCCGACGTCTGCATCATCCCGCCGAATTCCTTTGCACTGGCGCGGACGATCGAATACTTCCGCATCCCGCGCAACATCCTCACCCTCTGCCTCGGCAAGTCGACTTACGCGCGCTGCGGGATCATCGTCAACGTGACCCCGCTCGAACCCGAGTGGGAAGGCCACGTGACGCTCGAGTTTTCCAACACCACGCCGCTGCCGGCCAAGGTCTACGCCAACGAAGGCGTGGCGCAAGTGCTGTTCCTCGAATCCGACCAGCCTTGCGAAGTGTCCTACCGTGACCGGAACGGGAAGTACCAGGGCCAGCGCGGCGTCACTTTGCCGCGCGCCTGAACCCGAGGCGCCTCAGGACTTGGTCAGCTCGAAGCGCCATACGCCATCCGTCGGCCCACGGACCTGGCATTCGATGCCGTTGATCCCGGCGTAGGCACGGATATCGAGTTCGCTGTCGGGATCGGTGACCAGCACCACGACCGACGCGCCTGAGGCTGCGCCCGCCAGCGCCTTCCTGGTCTTGAGCAGCGGAATCGGGCAGTTCAACCCGCGCACGTCGACCACGGTGGGCGATTCCGCCCCGCTCATGCTTCCCGTGGTTTGAGGTTCAATGCCACGGAGTTGATGCAGTAACGCTGGCCGGTCGGCTGCGGTCCGTCGGGAAACACATGTCCAAGGTGCGCGTCACACCGGGCACAGAGCACCTCGATGCGGACCATGCCGAGACTCTGGTCGGTGCGCGTGGCGATGTTGCCGTCCACTGCGGATGCCCAGAAGCTCGGCCAGCCAGAACTCGAGTTGTACTTGGTGCTTGAATCAAACAGCACCGCGCCACAGCACACGCAGAGGTACTGGCCAGCGGTCTTGCAGTCGGTGTACTCGCCCGTAAAGGCGCGTTCGGTGCCATGCTGGCGGCAGATGGCAAACTGTTCCGGGGTGAGCTGGGACTGCCAATCGGCAGCGGATTTTTCAATTTTTGACATCGTCCGAATCCTCTTTTCTGGGGCGGGCGGGGCCCGCTGGACGGGCCCCGGAGCATAGCATCCGCCCAGCACCGCTCCGAGCAGGGCGCGCCGTCCTGTTCCGGCTTTGGCGCGACCTTGCACCTGCGCTAATATCCCCCGGCAAGTTCCATCAAATCAGCAGGCTAAAACCCCCCACGCCATGATAGATATCCCGAATTACTCGCGCCGCTCCAGCGTCGGCGTCCGCGTCGGTCCCATCACCATCGGCGGTGACCACCCGGTGGTCGTGCAGTCGATGACCAATACCGATACCGCCGACGCCGCGGCCACCGTAAAGCAGGTCCAGCAGCTTGCCGCTGCCGGTTCCGAACTGGTCCGCATCACGGTCAACAACGAAGCCGCGGCCGCCCAGGTCGGCCGCATCCGCAATATGCTCGACACCCTGGGCTGCCGCGTGCCGCTCATCGGTGACTTCCATTACAACGGCCACACGCTGCTGACCAAGTACCCGGATTGCGCCCAGGCGCTGGCCAAGTACCGCATCAACCCGGGCAACGTCGGCTTCGGCCGCAAGCGCGACGGCCAGTTCTCGACGATGATTGAAGTCGCGCTCAAGTACGACAAGCCGGTGCGCATTGGCGTCAACTGGGGTAGCCTCGACGAGTCCCTGGTGGTTTCGATGATGGACGCGAACGCACGTTTGCCGAACCCCCGCTCCGCGAGCGAAGTTACCCGCGAAGCGTTGATCCAGTCGGCGCTGCTGTCGGCGGCGCGCGCAGAGGAACTCGGCATGCGGCGCGACCGGATCGTGCTGAGCTGCAAGGTCAGCGGCGTGCAGGACCTCATTGGGGTCTATTCGGAACTCGCCCGGCGCTGCGACTACGCGCTGCACCTCGGCCTCACCGAGGCCGGTATGGGCTCGAAGGGCATCGTCGCCTCCACGGCCAGCATGGGCTACCTGCTCCAGAACGGCATTGGCGACACCGTCCGCGTCTCGCTCACCCCGGAGCCCGGCGGCGACCGCACCAAAGAAGTCATCGTGGCGCAGGAAATCCTGCAGACCATGGGCTTGCGCGCGTTCACGCCCCTCGTCACCGCCTGCCCCGGCTGTGGTCGCACTACCAGTACGGTGTTCCAGGAGTTGGCCGAAGACATCCAGGCCTACGTCCGCACCCAGATGCCCATCTGGAAGAACACCTACCC
Organism: Gammaproteobacteria bacterium; assembly: GCA_043744805.1. Taxonomy (GTDB): domain Bacteria; phylum Pseudomonadota; class Gammaproteobacteria. Next base: position 15,242 of record JAYTTZ010000050.1, on the reverse strand, counting down.
CGGCGTGGAGGAAATGACCCTGGCGGTGATGGGCTGCGTGGTCAACGGACCGGGCGAAAGCAAGCACGCCAACATAGGCATCAGCCTGCCGGGCAGCGGCGAAGCGCCCGCCGCCCCGGTGTTCGTGGACGGCGAGAAATTCACGGTACTGCGCGGCGACGCCATTGCCGCGGAATTCAAGGACATCCTCAACAACTACGTCGTCACGCACTACGGCAACGGCGCCAACGCCCAGTAAGCCGGGCAAAGATCGGTCCTGCATGCATCTCCACATCGCCGGCATCTGCGGCACCTTCATGGCCGGCGTCGCGGCGCTGGCGCGCGAGCTCGGACACGAAGTCACGGGCTCCGACGCCAACATCTATCCGCCGATGAGCGACTTCCTCCGGGACAGTGGCATCCCCATCAGCGAAGACTGGGACCCGACCGTACTCGAACCCCGGCCCGATATCGTGGTGGTTGGCAACGCGCTGAGCCGCGGCAATCCGCTGGTCGAAGCCGTGCTCGACGCCCGGATCCCCTATACCTCCGGCGCCCAGTGGGTGGCCGAACACGTGCTGCCGGGCCGCGACGTCATCGCAGTGGCCGGCACCCACGGCAAGACCACCACCACCAGCCTCATTGCCTGGCTGCTTGAAGCCCAGGGCCTGGCACCCGGGTATCTCGTAGGCGGGATTCCAGCCAATTTCCCGGCCCCTGCCCGCCTCGGGCGCGGGCGGTGCTTCGTGATCGAGGCCGACGAATACGACACGGCGTTTTTCGACAAGCGCTCCAAGTTCGTCCACTACCGCCCGACCGTTGCCGTACTAAACAACCTCGAATTTGACCACGCCGACATCTTCCCGAACCTTGAAGCCATCAAGCGCCAGTTCCACCACCTGCTCCGCACGGTCCCGGGGAACGGCACCGTGGTGTGGAACAAGGACGCGGCTGCGCTGCACGACGTGCTCTCGCGCGGCTGCTGGAGCCGGCAGGTAGGCTTTGGCAGCAAGGACAGTGAATGGACTCTTGGCCGGAGCGGTTCGTCGTATGCGCTACGGGCGCCGGATGGCACGTGGCATCTGCTGGACCGTGCTCAACCGGGCCGCCATAACGCGCTCAATACTGCGGCGGCGCTCGTCGCGGTGGCTGCCGTTGGTGGCGACACCACGGCTGCCGTCCAACACCTCGCAGGGTTTCGCGGCGTGAAACGCCGCCTCGAACTGCTGGGAACCGTGGACGACATCAGCGTCTTCGATGATTTCGCACACCACCCCACCGCCATCGCTGCAACACTTGAAGCCCTTGCCGAGCGCGCGCCGCGAGCGCCGCGGATAGCCGTGCTCGAACTGCGCTCGAACAGCCTGCGAAGCGGTGCCCACCGGGACGGATTGGCCGCGTCGCTCGAGGCCGCCGACCGCATCCTGGTATACGCGCCGCCCGACGCGGGCTGGGACATCGACGCAGCGCTGGCCGCGCTGGGCGCACGCTGCTCCGTCTACGACTCGGTAGTCACGCTGCTGGCGGCATTGGTGGAGGAATCTCGCTCGGGCGATCAGGTGCTCATCATGAGTAACGGCAACTTCAATGGCCTGCAGGACCGCCTGCTGGAGGCCCTGGTGGACCGGCATGGGCGCTGACGGTCGCGAATCGCTGCCACTGTTCCCGCTGCAGACCGTACTGATGCCCGGTGGCCTGCTGCGACTGCGCATTTTCGAACCGCGTTACTTAAAGCTGGCCGGACACTGCATCAGCACGGGTGCTGGCTTTGGCATCCCCGCGATTCGCAGTGGCAACGAGGCCGGCGTGCCCGCAACGCCTTTCGAGGTGGGCACCCTTGCAACGATTTCGGGCTGGAACCAGGGCACGGACGGCCTGCTGTCGCTGGTGGTGGAGGGATCCCGGCGCTTCCACCTGCACGACTGGTCGCCAGATGGGTCTGGCGTGTTGCAGGGCCACGTCAGCTGGTTCGAACCCATGACGGCAATGCCGCTTGGTCCGCGCCACGGCTATCTCGCGCAGCTACTGCAAAGCCTTGGCGAACTCGTGCCAATTGCCGCCACCAGTTCTTCAGGGGCACTGTGCGAAGCCGAACGCCTGGTCTACAGGCTGACCGAGCGACTCCCGCTGGAAAGCGCGCAGCGGGTCGAAATCCTCAGCCAGACCTCGCTTGACGCACAGTTGGAAATCGTTGGGCGACACGTCGAGCGTGTCCTGCAACGGGGCACTGACAGCCTGCACTGAGCGTTCCCCGAAGGGCTATCCGCAATCCCCGCAGGCTTTGCACCGCGGCGGTTGAAGCCCCCTCCCGCATGTGCGACTTTAGTCTCACGCTGGACCCCACGTCCTACCTCGGGCCAATGGTCAAAACAATAATATTCATGGTGGCTGCGGCCGCCTGCTGGACCAACGCGTCCGCCCTTCCCTCCAAGCATTCGAACAACCCGGGTTCGAATCCGGAGTACTGGTGGCTGTGTCCGGTCGACCGCAGTTTGCCCAGTCGTCCGGACTACACTGACGCCAAGATCGATGTCGCCAATACGGAAGTGCGCGCGGGCCAGACGCGCGCGCTGGAAGACGACATCACCGATTTCGACGACGGCGTGGAGCTCGTGCGCAACAAGCTCTCCCTGCGCGCCGACCACCTCTCCTACGACGAACCTGCCGACTCGGCGCGTGCCTTCGGCGACGTCCATCTCTGGGATTCCGACCTGCTGTGGCGTGGCCAGCGTGCGCAATTCGACCTCGGCAACGAACTCTACAAGCTGGAGGGTGGGGAATACTGGCTGCTCGGTTCCCCGGGACGCGGCGCCGCGCAGAGCGTCGTGGCCAAGAGCAAGACGCACATGACGGTCCTGAAAGGCGTCGATTACACGACCTGCCCTGCCGGCAACGAAGCCTGGAAGTTCTCGGCAACCCGTATCCGCCTCGACCACGACGCGGAGCGCGGCTATGCCACCAACGCACTGCTCAAGGTGCGCGGCGTACCAGTGTTCTACTTTCCCTATGCCAGCTTCCCGCTGACGGGCAAGCGCAAGTCGGGTTTCCTCATCCCGACCCTCGGCTCGTCAAGCACCGAAGGCTTCGAAACCCGCATTCCGTATTACTTCAACATCGCGCCCAACCAGGACGCGACCCTGAGCCCGCACTGGATGTCGCGTCGCGGCTTGATGCTGGAAGGCGAATACCGTTACCTCGGCCCGGACATCAAGTCGAGCCTGCGCGTGAGCTACCTGCCTGACGATCCGCTGAAGGGCGGCAACGATCGATCGTCGGTGAGCCTGCGCCACGAGCAGTACTTCGACGACTACCACGGCCGGGTCTACGCGCTGCTCCAGAACGTGTCGGACTCCCGGTACTTCGAAGATTTCGGCGGCAGCTTGAGCCTGTCCAGCCAGCGCTACCTCGACCGCCGCATCGAGTCGACCTACCGCCGCGACCGCTACGCCGTCAGCGCGCTGCTCCAGGCCTTCCAGTCCATCGACGAAACGATCCCCGACGCCCTGCTGCCCTATCGACGGCTACCACAGATCATCGCCCGTACGACCTTCCCGATGCGCCACCTGCAACCGCATTTCCAGATGGTGGGCGACTTCACCTACTTCAGCCGCGCCGATAGCGTCTCTGGTGAACGAGTAAGCCTCGAACCCACGGTTGCCCTGCCATTCATCAAGCCCTGGCTGTTCGTACGGCCGGCGCTCGGCCTTCGGCGCACGGATTATTTCCTCAGCGACTACGAAGGCCGCTTCCCGAGTAATCCCTCCCGGATGGCGCCGGTGTTCACCACCGATGCGCAGTTCTTCGCCGAGCGGCGCTTCGAGTTCGCCGACACGCGGCTGCTGCAAACCCTCGAACCGAGGGCGTACTACGTCAACATCCCGAAGGTAGGCCAGGACGACATCCCGGTGTTCGACAGCGGCCTGTACGATTTCAGCTTCGCCAACCTGTTCCGGGAAAACCGGTTCTCCGGCCGCGACCGCCTGGGCGACGCCAACCAGCTTGCACTGGCGCTCACTTCCCGCTTACTTAACCTGGGCAACGGTCGGGAAATTCTTCGCACCAGCATCGGACAGGTCCAGTATTTCCAGCCCAGGCGCATCACCTTGCCGGGTCGGGCCGTCGACACCACCAGCGAATCCGAGCTCGTCGCCGAGGTTGCAAGCGCCCCGTTGGAGGACTGGTCGGCGCGCGTCACCCTGCAATGGGATCCGGATACCGGGAAGACCGAGAAATCCGCCTTCTCGCTGCGCTATGCGCCGGCAGATGGCACTTTGGTCAACGCGGCGTATCGCTTGCGTGGCAACGTCAATCGCACCGTCACGACCCTGTTCACGCGACCCAAGGACGTCGAACAGACCGACATCTCAATGCGGCTCCCGCTGACGGAAAACCTGAACTTCATCGGGCGCTGGAACTATTCCCTCCAGGGCGAAGAGTCGCTGGAACTCGTCGGCGGTATCGAACTCGAAACGTGCTGTTGGGGGGTTCGTGTCTTCAGTCGGCGCTACATCAGGAACGTGGAGGGCAAGTTCGACAATGCTGTGTTCATGCAGGTTGAATTCAAGGGATTGGGAGGCCTCGGGCGCACCGCGACATCCTTCCTCAAACGCAACATCCCGGGCTACGAACCCCTGTTCTAGTGGGCGCCCCCGGCGTCGCGATTATCCCGGCGGGTTAGGCTAGAATGCCGCGCAATCCTACCGCCCGCCCCCGGTGCCTGCCCAAGGCCGAGCAAACGCCTGCCATGCGAAAGTCCCTGTCCATCCTCCTCTGCAGCCTCTTCCTGCTGCTGCCCGGCACTGTGGCCATACCCACCGCCATGGCGGTCGAACTCGACAAAATCATCGCAGTGGTAGACGAAGACGTGATCATGCAGAGCGAGCTCGAGCAGCAGATCGAGCGCGCCCGCAACGATATCCGCCGGCGCGGCAGCGAGCCACCTTCGTATGCGGTGCTCGAGAAGCAAGTGATGGAGCGCCTCATCCTGCAGAAGATCCAGATCCAGATCGCGGCACAGACTGGCGTGAAAGTCACCGAAGAGGCGCTCGACAAGGCCATTGGCGACATCGCGCGCAAGAACAACCTCACCGACGCCAAATTCAAGGAAATCCTCGCAACCGAAGGTTACGACTACAGCATCTTCCGCGAGGACATCCGCAGGGAAATCCTGGTCTCACGACTGCGTCGCGAGGAAGTCGACAAGCGTGTGCAGGTCTCCGACCGTGAAATCGACAACTACCTCAGCAACCAGGAACGTGGTGAAAGCGATGACGCTGAATTCCAGATTGCCCATGTCCTGATTTCGATACCCGACGGCGCCAGCGAGAAAGAACAGCGCGAAGCCAGGGCCAAGGCCGACGAAGCCCTGAAGCGCGTCAACGGCGGCGAACCCTTCCGCCAAGTCGCCATCTCCATGTCCGATGGCACCGACGCCCTCGAAGGCGGCGATCTGGGCTGGCGAAAACTCGGTGAAATCCCTTCGCTGTTCGCCGACACGGCACGGAACTTCGCGGTAGACCAGGTTAGCGGCGTCATTACCAGCCCGACCGCCTACCACATCATCAAGCTCACCGGGCGCCGCAACGGCGCCAAGGTGATGGTGGATCAGACCCACGTCCGCCACATCCTGATCAACACCAGCGAACTGGTACCCGACAGCGAGGCAGTCGCCCGGCTGCGCAAGATCCGCGATCGCCTCGACGCCGGCGAAGACTTCGCCACGCTCGCCAAGACCAATTCCGACGATCGCGCCTCAGCGCTGCAGGGCGGCGATCTTGGCTGGACCAGCAAGGGCCAGATGGTGCCGGAATTCGAAGAAGCCATGGGCTCGTCGCCCGAAGGTGACGTCAGCGCACCCTTCCGCACCCAGTACGGCTGGCACATCCTGCAAGTGCTGAAGCGCCGTCAGTACGACGGCACGGTCGAAGTGAATCGCGCCAAGGCGCGTGAATCGGTGACGGAACGAAAGCGGGAAGAAGCCTTCCAGGAATGGCAGCGTCGACTTCGCAACGAAGCCTATGTCGAACTTCGTTCTGGACACGAATAGCCCCCCTCTCACCCTCGCGATCACCCCCGGCGAGCCTGCCGGGATTGGCCCGGACATCGCGCTGCTGCTGGGCGCAGTCGATCTCGAGGCACGCGTCGTTTTCGTGGCCGATCCCGAATTGCTCGGCGCGCGCGCCAGCAGACTGAAACTTTCGTGTACTTTGCATGACTTCGACCGGGCGAAGACCGGCCGCCACCGTGGCGGCCATTACCACGTGCTCCCCGTACCGCTGCGGGCGACAACGTTTCCCGGCGTGCTCGATCCGGCAAACAGCGCCTATGTGCTGGCCTGCCTGGATGTCGCCATTGCCGGCTGTTTGGACGGTACCTTCGATGCAATGGTGACCGGCCCCGTCCACAAAGCGGTCATCAACGATGCCGGCATCCCCTTTTCCGGCCATACCGAATACCTGGCCACCGCTGCGGGTGGGGTCGAACCCGTGATGCTGCTCGCCACTCCGACGCTTCGCGTGGCCCTGGCCACCACGCACGTTCCGCTCATGGCAGTCCCGCCACTGATCACCGGCGCGCGCCTCGGCAATGTCTTCAACACCGTGGACGCTGCCTTACGCAGGTATTTTGGTCTCCACCGGCCCCGGCTCAGCGTTTGTGGGCTCAATCCGCACGCAGGAGAAGGTGGCCATCTGGGGCGCGAGGAACTCGAAGTCATCGAACCTGCCATCGCATTGGCGCGTGCCGCCGGCCTTGGACTCCGCGGTCCGCTCCCAGGGGATACGGCCTTCACACGCGACGCGCTTGCCCGCACCGATGCAGTCATCGCCATGTACCACGACCAGGGACTGGCGCCCTTGAAGGCGCTTGATTTTGGAGAAGCGGTGAACGTCACCTTGGGGCTGCCTTTCATCCGTACTTCGGTTGACCACGGCACCGCGCTCGAACTTGCCGGCAGCGGCAACGCGAGCCCCACGAGCGTTCAAGCCGCCTTCAACATGGCCTGCCTGATGGCGCGCAGCCGCCGGGCTTCGGCATGAACGAAGGGCAAACCAGGGCAAAGCGGCGATTCGGCCAGAATTTCCTCATCGACGAGGCCGTCATCGGGCACATCATGGCCTGTGTCGGACCCCAGCCCGGTGACACCCTGGTCGAAATTGGCCCCGGCCTTGGCGCGCTCACCGTGCCACTGCTGGCCTCCGGCGCACGGCTGACCGCGCTCGATATCGACCCGGACATGATTGCGGCGCTTGGGGAGAAATTAGGTGAGCGGTCCAATTTCACCTTGCTTGAAGCCGACGCACTGGCGTTCGACTTTGCCAGTACGTGTCCTGCAGGTGGGCAGTTGCGGGTTATCGGCAACCTGCCCTACAACATTTCCACCCCGCTGCTCTTGCGCTTGCTTGGATTGGCGGGCTCGGTGCGGGACATGCATGTCATGGTGCAGCGGGAAGTGGCGCTCCGCCTTGCGGCAGAGCCGGACTGCGCCGACTACGGGCGGCTTTCGATCGCCGCGCAGTCACGGTGCGAGGTGGAATTACTGTTTGACGTGGCGCCTGACAGCTTCCGCCCCGCCCCTTCGGTCGTTTCAAGCATCGTGCGACTGGTCCCGCTCGCCAATCCCCCAGTTCCAGCCTTGCTGGCCGCGCTGGAGCGCGTCGCCAGGCAAGCATTTTCCCAGCGCAGGAAGATGATCCGCCACACCTTGGGCGCGCTGTTCTCGAACGCCGAGTTGGCTGCACTCGGCATAGCAACGACGCTGCGTGCGGAAAACATTCCGGTCGCGACCTACCTCAAGCTCGCCGAACTGGACGCCGCACGCCGCTAGCCCATCGGGTCGTCACAGGCGAGCGCGCAGGAAGTCGATCACTGGCCGGGTGGCTACTTTAAGTCCATGCCATAGGAAGAAGGCTTCTGCCGCCTGCTCCACCAACATACCCAGGCCGTCGCGGCGGCGCGTTACCCCGATCGCACCTGCCCACCGCAGGAACGCCGTTTCATCCCGGGAGTAGACGATGTCATAGCATTGCGTGCTGGCGTCCAGCAGCGTCCGCGACAAAGGGACCGTTGTGGCGCCATCCAGCCCAAGCGCGCTCGAGTTGATGACAAGATCAAAGGACTGATCGACGTCAGCGTCCAAGGCCAGAACGGGCACGCCGTAGGTGGTCGCCAAGCCTTCGGCGCGGGCGAGTCCGCGGTTCATCAGCGTAACGCGCCGAGGAGCCTCTGCCATCAGCGACGGCAGGATGCCCATTGCCGCGCCACCAGCACCAATCAACAAGACCGACGCACCCGTGGGTTCCATGCCATTGGCGCGCAAATCACGCACCAGGCCAACGCCATCGGTATTGTCCGCATGGATTGCACCAGACGCGTCGAACCACAGGGTATTCGCCGAACCCGCGGCGGCGGCACGCGGCGCACGCACGGTGGAAAGTTCGAAGGCTTCTTCCTTTAGCGGAATGGTGACATTAACGCCGATGCAGCCTTCACTGCGAAGATCGGTAAGCGCAGTGCCCAGGGTTCCTGGCCGCACTTCGCGCTTTTCATAGCGCAAGGCGAGGCCAGTTTGTTCAGCGAAGAGCCGATGGATGACTGGAGATCGGCTATGGCCGATCGGGGAGCCGACCACCATGCAGCGGCGGATGCTCATTGCGGTGCGGACTCCGGGGGATCGAACGGAACTGGCAACACTCAGCCAGGCTGGGCGTCGATCCCACCCTTGAGCACATAGGTCACGAAGCCACGTTCGTTCAGCAGAAACGCCGCAGCCGAACTGCGTCGCCCGGTATCGCAGTAGACGACGTAAGGGACGTTGGGGTCGAGCGTATCGACCTTGAGTCGAAGGACGAACAGCGGGATGTTGATGCTGCCCGGCACGCCCTTGATCGCGTGCTCGCTCTCGAGCCGGACGTCCAGCCATTTGGCGCCGGACTCCACTTTTTCCCGGGCAATTTCGGGGTCTATCCAGTTGATCATCGGCTCCTTGAGGAGCGCGAGGAAATCTTCCTTCGACAAGCGCATCAGGCAGCCGTCGGTTTCCATGACGATAGTGGCGTTGCGCTTGGCCTCGGAAAGCAGTGCTTCCTCGCCGAAGGCATCGCCATGCTTGAGCGTGGCCAGCGTAAGTTCCGTTCCCGCTTTCGAAGTACGCGTAACCTTGGCTCGACCGGATTTGATGATGTAGTAGTAGTCGCCTTCGTCACCCTGCTTGATCACCGCTTCCCCGGCGCGTTTCGGCACTTCCTGCATGCGCATGAACATCGCCTGAATATTGGCCGGCGGGATTTGCAGGAAGGCCTTCGACTGCAGGATGCGGGTCATCCAGTCGCTGTCGTTGTCGTCACCACCGTCGGACACATGGATTTCGTTGACTTCGATACCCGAGAGTTGGTCCCAGGTCAGCAGGATGTCGAGCAGATCGCTGTCCAACCGGGTGATCTTGCAGTCGGTGCGTGCCTTGGCGGTGTGCTTCCGGGGCTGGTTGTTGGCCAGCGGGTTCCGCGCGAGTTCGGTACCGTGGTCGATGGTTGTGGACGCGCCAGCGGCGTCGGTGACCTGGATCTGGCCTTCAAGCAGGTAGACGGACTTACGATCAACGTCCCCTGCTTTGAAGATAAGTTTGCCGCTGGGTATTTCTTCCACCGTCGCCTTGCCGGCGAGTTCCTGGAAATTTTCGAGGTTCAGTGCATTTGCCGGCACTAGCACCCTTAGCAGCGATTTTTCGACGAGTTTTGCGTCGGTCATGGTAGTTGGGGCGTGCTCGCAGCGTTGTAGATTTTTTATGTAAAAGTCGCGTACTGGCCTGAAGTCTGGTGGCGCCTTGTGGCGCCCGGTGTCGAAAACTATTGTATGCACCCATCCCGCCGTTTGAAAGTTCGGCGATTCGCCGCAAACGGCAAGGGGTTCACCAACTCGATGTCCCTACGACGACCCAGGAGTTCACATGGACAAGCCCGTCTGCGCGCAAAACAGCCCGATCAAAGTCGACCTCGAACCAGGCACGTACTGGTGGTGCGCATGTGGCCTGTCCAAAAAGCAGCCGTTCTGCGACGGCTCGCACAAGGGGACGGCCTTCACGCCTGAAGTAATCAAGGTAGAAACCGCCCAAACGCTGTGGCTCTGCGCCTGCAAGGCGACCAGGAAGACGCCCACTTGCGACGGCTCACACAAGGCGCTCTGAACGGAGCGCCCTGATCAAACCTGTGCTGCGGGCTTTACAACCCGTAGCAGCGTTCGCCGTGTTCGGCAAGATCGAGACCTTCGTTCTCGTCTTCCTGGCTCACCCTCAGGCCAACGGTAGCCGCCAGGAGTTTCAGCAACCCGTAGGTTACGAGGGCCGTCCAGGCTGCGGTCGCCACGACACCCAGGCCCTGCACGCCCACCTGGACCAGCATCGTCCGGCCAGCCGCGAGGCCTGTACCACCGAACGTCTCGGAGGCCAGGACCCCGGTCAGCAGTGAACCCAGCATCCCGCCCACCCCGTGGACCGGGAAGACGTCCAGGGAATCGTCGATCTTCAGCACCCGCTTCACGTAGTGCGTCGCGCTGTAGCACACCATTCCCGCCAGACCGCCAAGCATCACCGCGGCCCCGGGCGCAACAAATCCCGCGGCCGGAGTGATCGTGCCGAGACCCGCCACCATCCCGGTGACAACGCCGAGCACGCTTGGCTTGCCGTAGCGCCGCCACTCGATGGCACCCCACGCCAACGCTCCAGCGGCAGCGGAGAGATGCGTCGCAAGCATGGCCATCCCGGCACTGCCATTGGCAGCCAGCGCACTGCCTGCATTGAAGCCGAACCAACCCACCCACAGCATTGCCGCGCCACCAACCACCAGAGTCATGTTGTGCGGGGGCATGGCGACGTCCGGAAAGCCCCTGCGACGCCCCACCAAGACGGCCGCCACCAATGCCGCGACACCAGCGTTCACGTGCACCACGATGCCCCCAGCGAAGTCCAGGATACCGAGTTGAGCCAGCCAGCCCCCTCCCCAGATCCAATGGCAGACCGGTAAATACGCAAGGACAAACCAGCCTGCCGTGTAAAGAATCGCTGAGAGGAAGCGCATGCGCTCAGCAAAAGCGCCAACGATGAGCGCCGGCGTGATGATCGCGAAAGTCATCTGGAACATAAGGTAGACCGATTCCGGAGCGTCTCCGGTCAAGGCATCACCCGAGACCCCTTCGAGCCACCGCCTCCCTCCCCCCAGCACCGCATTGAAATCGCCGCCGTCCCCAAACGCCCATCCATAGCCAAATACAAACCACAGCAGCGACACCACGCACGTAATGACAAAGCACTGCATGAACACAGAGAGCACGTTCTTGCTACGCACCAGGCCGCCGTAGAAAAAGGCCAATCCCGGTAGGGTCATGAAAAGGACCAGGGCGGTTGCGACCAGAAGCCAGGCGGAATTCCCGCCATTCAGGACGGCCTCCTGCCCGGCGCTGGCGCCAAAACTTACAAGCCAAAGGGACACGACACGTGCAAGACCGGTGTGCGACATTTACCAACTCCGAATGACTGGCGGCCTGATGCGAAACGCAGGTTCAAATAGCGTCAGGGCGGCCGGATGCCCCAAATCGGGGCAGCAGATTCCATGCCAGTGAAGGGAAAGGCTTGGTTCGGTGCGAATTTATCGCGCATCGAGGGTGAATGGATGATTTGGTAAAGGCGTGAGAGTGCCCCAGAGTTGGGCTCCAGCAGGTCATAGCGCTTCAGAACTGGGCATTAATCCCAGCACGTTTCAGTGCAAAGAACATCCAGGCAGCCCGGCGGCGCCCGGAAGTTACCCCCCGGGCCGCCTGCTCGGGCGGGTGCTGGCAGGCGGTTACAGGGCGTCGACGCCCGTTTCGCCGGTGCGTATCCGCATGACGTTGACGAGTTCGGTGACGAAGATCTTACCGTCGCCAATCTTCCCAGTGTTGGTCGCCTTGGCAATTGCCTCGATGACTTCATCCACTTTTTCGTCGGCCACTGCCACTTCGAGTTTTGATTTAGGCAGGAAATCCACCACGTACTCAGCGCCGCGGTAGAGCTCCGTGTGACCCTTCTGCCGGCCAAAGCCCTTTACCTCAGTGACCGTGAGGCCCTGAACGCCGATATCCGACAGCGCTTCGCGTGCGTCATCGAGTTTGAAAGGTTTAATGATCGCTGTCACAAGCTTCATGGTCTCACTCCGGAGTTGGTGAATCGTTCGCCTCGCGATATATGTGCCATACGCTCCGCACTGAGTCGGAGTCGCCCTGAAGTCCGCTTTCAAGTCCCGAAGAATGCTGCTCCTCGCTGCTTTCCACCGCCGTAGCTTGACTGCCACACTATAGACCAAGCACGGAAAACCTCTTGGCTCGGCCAGCCGCGAAGCCTTCAGTTGCGCGACGGGTCAAGCGGACACCGGCGAAGTTTGCATCTAGCGTGCCACGCGGCTCGAAAGCACCGACCCGTGCTTGAATTGCGATTTTCGAATCCCGCAGGCGAAAATCACAGCACGCTTGTAACCGCGGATCCCGGGTTTGAACCGCGGGTTCCGCACTAAATTGGACCACTGTACGACCGCAGTGGCGCCAACGCGCCGGCACAGGGCCTGGCCACCAGCACGAAGGGCTGACCGAAGTGAAATTAAAGACAGAATTCCTGGACCGGCTGTTCGAACAAATGAGCGAACTATTCGCCCGTCGTGACCCACCCGGCCGCGAGGAAATGAAAAGCCTCTTCAGTGCCCTCGTGGCCTCGGGCCTCGCTCGCATGAATCTGGTGACCCGCGAAGAATTCGAAGCCCAGGCGGCTTTGCTGGTTCGGACCCGCGAGAAACTCGATGCCCTAGAAAAACACTTGGGCACGCTGGAGGGCAAAGGCATGTAAAGCCGCCGCAGCTCACGCAACCCATGCACAGGGGCCACGCAAGGATGCTCGGTCCCTCCCGCTTCCACGGAAGGAGTTCACCCATGGCCATCGCCATCGTCCACTGCCGCGCGCAACTCGGCATCTCGGCGCCCGCCGTCGCAATAGAAACCCATCTGAGCAACGGCTTGCCGGCATTCAACCTCGTTGGACTGCCAGAAGCCGCCGTCCGCGAAAGTAAGGAACGGGTGCGCTCCGCCCTTCTCAATTCCGGCTTTGAGTTTCCCGCCCGCCGCATCACGGTCAGTCTCGCGCCAGGCGACCTGCCCAAGGAAGGCACGCGCTACGACCTCGCAATCGCGCTTGGCGTACTTGCCGCGTCCGGCCAGATCGCGGCGGAATCCCTGTCCGACCTGGAAGCCGTGGCGGAGCTCGGCCTGAACGGCGATCTCCGGGCCGTACGTGGTGTGCTGCCGGCAGCTCGCGCCAGCCAGCAGGCCGGGCGCTGGTTGGTAACGGCGCCTGAAAATGCAGCCGAAGCGAGCCTGGTCGCAGAACTCAAGGTGCTGGCAGCGCCTAGCCTTGGTGCGCTCTGCGCGCACCTCAATGGATCGCGCACCCTCGGATTCACGGTTCCGAGACCCTTTGTGGATGGCGACGGACCTGCTGCTGGCCCCGAGCTTGGCGAGGTGCAGGGCCAGTACTTTGCGCGGCGCGCGCTCGAAGTTGCAGCCGCAGGCGGACACAACCTGCTGCTGTCTGGCCCGCCGGGAACGGGCAAGACCATGCTGGCCAGCCGCCTCACTGGCCTGCTCGCCCCGCTTGCCGACGCGCAGGCCTATGAAGTGGCCGCCATCCATTCCGTTGCGGGACTGGGTCGTGAGCCTGCCGACTGGCGCCAGGCACCGTTCCGGGCGCCTCATCACACCTCTTCGGCCGCGGCGCTGGTCGGTGGCGGCTCCAACCCCCGCCCCGGTGAAATCTCGCTGGCCCACCACGGTGTGCTGTTCCTGGATGAACTCCCGGAATTTGGCCGTCGCGTGCTTGACGCCCTGCGGGAGCCGCTGGAAACCGGCCGGGTCCACATCGCGCGTGCTGCGCGGAGCGTCGAGTTTCCCGCACGCTTCCAACTGGTGGCCGCAATGAACCCCTGCCCCTGCGGCTACTTTGGAGATGCTTCCACTGCCTGCCGCTGCACACCGGACATGGTTCGTCACTACTGCGGCAAGATCTCCGGTCCTTTGCTGGATCGAATCGATATCCAGGTCGAAGTCACGCGCGAACGGCAATGGCTGAATCCGCCTCGGCAGCGGGCACCGGAATCAAGTGCCACGGTGCGCAGTCGCACCCTGGCCGCCCGGGCGCGCCAGCTGGCCCGCCAGCGCAAGAGCAACCATGAGCTTACGGTGGGCGAATTGAAGGAACACGCCTCGCTCGACCGCCCGACGGCCAGCTTCCTGGCCCACGCCTTCGAGCACTACCGGCTCAATCCACGGAGCTACCATCGCTTGCTGAAACTCGCGCGCACCATCGCCGACCTCGCCCTGCGTGACACCATCGTAGAAGACGACCTCACCGAAGCACTCGCCCTGCGACGACTCGACCTTGCTGCAGCTGCGTCGGGAAATTACCCGCGGTGATGCCTGCTTTACCAGTCGAGGTCGATTCTCTACATTCCGGGACCAGCCACCGCCTTCGACGAGTAGTACCCACAACGTGCAATCGAAATCCCACGCCATTCGCGTCGCCGCGCAAACGACCTACCTCGCTGAACAATCCGAACCTTCGCGCAGTCGCTTCGTGTTCGCCTACACCATCACCATCGAGAACCAGGGAACAATTGCCGCACAACTGCTTACCCGGCACTGGTTAATCACCGATGCGCTTGGCAAGGTGCAGGAAGTGCGCGGCGAAGGCGTGGTGGGCGAACAGCCGCTGCTCGGGCCGGGAGAGGCTTTTCAGTACACGAGTGGAGCGGTGCTCGAAACCCCGATGGGCACCATGGAAGGCAGCTACCAGATGGTCGGCGCGGACGGCGTCAATTTCGACGCCCTGATCCCCACCTTCCGCCTCGCGGTGCCGAACGCATTGCATTGAGCCCCGGACCAGGCGCCCAGTCGATGCGGACCCTCGTGGTCGGCGACGTGCAGGGCTGCCATGCCGACCTGCTTGCGCTGCTCGACAAGGTTGGTTTTGATCGCGCGCAGGACCAGCTCTGGCTGACCGGAGATCTGGTCAATCGCGGTCCGCAGTCCCTGGCCGTGCTCCGCTACGTGAAACAGCTCGGCAAGGCCGCTCGCATCGTGCTGGGCAACCACGATCTGCACCTCCTCGCCTGTCGCATGGTCCCGACTGCCAAGCCGCGCAAGCGCGACACGCTCGACGAAATCCTCCGCGCGCCGGATTGCGACGAACTCATCGA
>JAYTTZ010000049.1:0-10856 GCA_043744805.1 Gammaproteobacteria bacterium | reverse complement strand
CCATAGCCGGGCTATGGGCCTGCAAATCCGGCACCAACTGTCCTGGCTGGGGCCGATTCTCGCTATCGACGCCCCAAGTCCGACAGGCTGCTAGAGCGGATAACCCGCCGGGATGCCGTCGACCAGGCGTTCAACGTATTCGGTCATGCCATAGCCCACGCGACCGTCCCATTCGAGCCGGGTGAAACATTCGGCAATCCGCGATTCCAGCATCACGCCGTTTTCCTCACGGCGGTTGCGCAGCGGCGCGCAGTTGAGGATGGTCCCGTTGATGAAGGCGCAGCGCCTGGCCGTGCGTACGCCGAGGCGGAAGGAGGTCGGATCCAGCGCGGCGTTCCATTCGTTGTGGATGTTGAGATCGAGGATTTCCTCGTATTCGCCATCCACCTGGAGCACGCCACCGCGCCGCACCTGGCCGTCGTTGTTGGCGAGCTTGAGCAGCATGAGGCCGCGGTCCGCGCCGAAATTCGCCATGTAGAGGCGGTCGAAAAGGATGTTCTGCCAGTAGCGCGGCCCCCAGGAGTGATCGCGCCAGCCAAAGCCTTCCACCGGCCAGTGTTCGTCGCCAATGGCAATCTCGCCGCTGACCACGCTGTGCTGGTTGAAGTGCCCCAGGGAGAATTCCCGGCCGTACATCGTCGGCACGTCAGGGTCGACCGGGATACCGCCGTGCGCCGGCGAACTGGCGTCGTGCGTCCAGCGCACCCGGGCAGGCTTGCGTTCGGCCTCCGCGAACAGGCGCTTGGGATGGCGCAGGAGTTCCGGATCGCGCACCACCATCACTTCGCCGTCGTAGCGCATGTGCACGCGCTGCAGGGGCGTTTCGATTTCAACCGACAGGCCGCCGGCGTTGAAGGCGTCATTGTGCGTGATGGCTGGACGCTGGAACTGGCAGGCAATGGACCCGTCGGGCAGGTAGAGGCAGACGGAAAGCTCTGCATAGCCTTCGTTCACGCGGTTGCCCACCCGCATCCAGCCGCCCATCGCGCGGCCGTGGTCGAAGGCGTTCATGTAGACGCTTTCGTTGAAATGGCGCTCGGGCGTGGGCACGTGCGGGAATTCGTCGGTCGGCAGCAGGTGGTAGGCGGTCACGGCAGGTTCTCCCCGGTTCTTAGTGCGCAGATGCTAGCCGCTACGACCCGAACTTGACCACGTTTAGGCGATGACACGAGCGCTGGCGTGCCGGTACAGTGCCTGCTGTCGATGACACAACACAGCAAGGGGAGAGCAAATGCGTTTTGGCTTCATGGAAGATTTCCGCAACCCGGTGAAATGGCGCCGCCCGTTTCCCGCGTTCTACCGGTCCATCCTCGACCAGATCGTGCGCGCCGAGGAACTCGGCTACGACAATGTCTGGCTGACCGAACACCATTTCACCGAAGACGGCTACAACCCGGCGCTGATGGCCACGGCTTCCGCCATCGCCACCCGCACCAGCAGCATCCGCATCGGCACTTTCATCCTGCTGCTGCCTTTCATCCACCCGGTGCGTGCCGCCGAAGACACCGTCTGCGCCGACATCTTCTCCGACGGTCGCATCGACCTCGGCATCGGCCAGGGGTACTCGCACCATGAGTGGAGCGCGTTCTGCATGAACCGGAGCGAGCGCGGCATGCGGATGCGTGAAGGCATCAAGCTGATGAAGCAGCTGTTCACCGAAGACAACGTCACCTTTGACGGCAAATACACCCAGGTGAAGGACATGACCTTGTCACCGAAGGCCGTCCAGCAACCGCATCCGCCAATCTGGGTTGGTGCACGCGGGCCCAAGGCCATCAAGAGCGCGGCGGAAATGGGCTACCACCTGATGGCAACCCTGGGGCCCGATCCGGCACCACTGTACCAGGACACCCTGCGCGCCACCGGCCGCAATCCGGACGATTACAAGGTGGCCCAGTTGCGCATGGTGTACTGCGCGGAAACCGAAGATAAGGCCTGGGAGGAGTGCCAGCACCACCTCTACCACCTGTTCGATTTCTACGCCGAAATCCTGGCCGAAGCCAACGACGCCGAGGGCGACGATGCGCCGCTGCCGATTACCTGTGCCGAGGACATCCGGCATTCACCGCTGGCGGAGGAACTGATGATTGGCACGCCCGATCAGGTGGCGCGCAAGATGGAGAAGTTCAAGGCGAAGTATGTCTGCACGGACTTCATCATGGACTGCCAGTTCCCGGGACTCGACCCGCGCCTGGGGACCAAGTCGCTGGAACTGTTCGCGCAGCACGTGATGCCCGCGTTCCGCTGAGGGAAGGCAACCGACCCGTCGAGCCCGACGGGTCGGTGTGCCGAGGCGGCTCTAGCCCGCCTTGGCGATGGCGTCGACGATGCCGTTGTACAGTCCCGTCAGCATGCCCACCACTTCGGCCTCCGGTGCGCCCTTAGCCAGCCAGTTGCTGGCATAACGCACGAAGGTGCCGCCGTCGGCAGCGTCTTCCAGCATCACCACGGCGTGGTAGGCCGTGAGCGGCAACGGGCATTCGCCCAGGATCGAATACGAGAAATAGTGGCCGTCGTAGGCACCGTCGAGGCGTTCCACCACCGTGCCGGGCGTGCCCTTCAGCACGATCGTGCGCACCGCACCAATGCCGTTACCTTCCAGCGTGCAGGACTCGAGCGAGTCCGGCAGCAGCTTGAGGATGCCGCCGAAGTCCATCAGGCATGCAAATACCTTGGCGCGGGGCAGCGCAATCGTCCGTTCCACCATGACCGAATAAGCCATTGAGTTCTCCTCCTCTGCGTTTCAGGACGGCAGCGCGCAGGCTGCCGTGGTTGCCGGGTCGGGGCGCGATGGCCCTCAAACTTCCAGCGTTCGGGTCCAGCCGTGGCGATCGGGCACGCGGCCGAACTGGATTCCGGTGAGTTCATCGTACAGTCGGCGGGCAACGGGACCGGGTTCACCGTTGCCGACCCGGATGTCGCGCCCCGCGTAGCCGAGTCGCGCCACCGGGGCAATCACCGCACCCGTGCCCATGCCGAAAATCTCGGTGATGTGGCCGCTTTCGATGTCCGCCAGCACCTGGTGGAAATCGATGCGCTCTTCGCTGGTGCTGAGGTCGAGATCCTGCGCCAGCGTGAGCACGGAGTCGCGGGTGACGCCGTGCAGGATGGCGCCCGTGAGCATCGGGGTCTTGAGGTGCTTGCCTGCGTAGACGAAGGCAATGTTCATCGCGCCCACTTCGTCGACGTAGCGACGTTCCACCGCATCCAGCCACAGCACCTGCTGGTAGCCCTCGGCGATGGCGATTTCCGTGGCAGCAATGCTGCCGGCGTAATTTCCCGGGGTCTTGGCCTCACCGGTTCCGCCGCGCACGGCGCGCACGTAATCGTGGCTCACGTAGACGGCCACCGGGGCGAAGCCGCCCGCGAAATACGGGGCGACGGGGCTCAGGATGATGAAATGCAGGCATTCCTGCGGGGCCCGGACGGACAGCGCCTTTTCGGTCGCGATCATCACGGGGCGGATATAAAGCGCCGTGTCGGGGGCGCTCGGTACCCAGCGATGCTCGAGGGCCACCAGCTTTTCGATGGCCGCCACGTGGGCGTCGGCAGGCACGGGCGGCAGGCCCATGCGTACGGCGGAACGGTTGAAGCGCTCGGCGTTGCGCTCCACACGGAACAGGTTGATGCGGCCGTCGGCGCGGCGATAGGCCTTGGTGCCGTCGAAGATCATCTGCCCGTTGTGGAAGGCCTGGGCCGCCGGATCCAGCACCAGTGGCTGGTAGGCCGCGATGCGGGCAGCGTGCCAGCCCACGCTGCGCGACCAGCGCTGCGAGAACATGCGGTCGGTGAAATAAACCCCGAACCCGAGTTCGGATGGCAGGCTGCCGGGATCGCGCTCGGCGACCGGCAGGATGTCAATGGCTGTCATGTAAGGAACCCTCCTGGCGCGCAGCTGTTTTTTTATGAGCTCACCGTGACCGGGGGCCGCGGTGCTGCGTGCGCTGGACTGACGTCGAAATTATTTCCTGGCGGCGAGCGGATTGACGAACTCGGTCTTGAAACCCAGCTTGCGCATGCCGACGAGGCAGCATTCGCCGTCTTCCTCGATGGTGCCACCGCTGGCACCGATGCCACCGATGACTTCACCCTGTTCGTCGAAAATCGGGTAGCCGCCGCCGACCATGCAGATGCGCTCGTCGGTGTGCTGGAGGCCGTAGCCGAAGGCGCCGGGCAGCATCACGTCGCGAACCATGTCGGTGGGACGCTGGAAGGCCACTGCCGTCCAGGCCTTCTTCTCGGCAATGAGGATGTTGGCGATACGGCCCTTGTCCGGACGGAGGCCGGCACGCAGGTGGCCACCGAAATCAACCACGGCAATGGAGCTGGGGCGGCCAATGGACTGTGCGTAGGCCACGCCTTCGTTGACCAGGGTCTGCACTTCGGCGAGCGTGAGTTCACGCATGGGGATCTCCTTCTTCTTTTGGAGTAGTCAGGGCTGGCCGCAGCATACCAGAGGCTTTGCCGGGCGCAGTGCAGGACTTTCAGCCCCGGCCGTAGTCGACCGGCGCCACCCAGCCGCCGCCCCGGTGCGCTTCCCAGTAGCGCTCGCGCAGGCGCAGGGTGAGCGGGCCCGGCACGCCCTCCCCCACCGGCTGCCCGTCCAGGATCGTCACCGGCATGATGCCGCCGGCCGTGCTGGTGATGAAGATCTCGCTGGCGTCCGCCAGTAGCGAGGGCTCGAGCCGCCCCACCCGCACCTGCACGGGTTCCGTCGCCGCCAGCTCAAGGACCGTCTGGCGGGTGATGCCGTGGAGCACGCCATCGGCCGGCGTGAGCAACTGGCCGCGATAGCAGGCAAAGAGGTTGAAGCCCGGGCCTTCGGTCACGAAGCCATTGGCGTCGACCAGCACCGCCGTGTCACCGCCCCGGTCCTGCGCTTCGAACGCGCCCCGCACCAGATCCCCCCAATGGAAATTCTTGACCGTCGGATCGATGGCCCGGGGGGAGATGCGTTCGACGCTCCGCGCCACCACGAGGTGCAGCCCCTGCGCCTGTTGGTCCAGGCGCGAAATCCAGACGTAGGGGATGGCGTAGGCATGGAAGCGGTTCCTGACGCGGCGCGGGTTGCGTTCACCGGATTCGGGCACGCCGCGGGTCGCGATCATCTCGACGTAGGCGTCCCGCAGGCCGCTCTTGCGCACGCACTCGTGGAGGACTGCGGCGATGGTTTCCCGCGGCGGGGTCGCGAGTTGCAGGCGCTCGCAACTGCGCGCGAAGCGGTCGAGGTGGTCGGTCAGGCGGAAGAACCCCCCCTGCCAGACCGCGACCACGTCGTAGGTGCAGTCCGAGCGGGAAAATCCCATGTCGAGGATCGAGATGCGGGCCTCGTCGATGGGAACGTACGCGCCTTCGATGAAGGCACAGCCTGCCTGGTAACCGTCTTCCATGTCTCAACCCGTCCGGCGTTTGGAGGTGTCAATCCTGGCCCTGCGCAGGCGCTTTCGCGAGCGGCCGCTCACCTTGACAGGGTCGGCGTGTCGGGGCGAAGGTTCGGGCCAAAGTCTCCGGCCAAGTCGACCAACAACAGGAATCAAGATGGACTTTCACCTTTCAGAAGACCAGCTCTCCATCCGCGATGCCATCACCAGGCTGTGCGCCAATTTCGACGCGGACTACTGGCTGAATTGCGACAACGAAGGCCACTATCCGGAGGAATTCGTCGCCGAGATCGTGGCCGGTGGCTGGCTTGGCATCGCGATGCCGGAAGCCGTGGGCGGCTCTGGCCTCGGCGTCACGGAAAGCACGATCGTGATGCAGGCGGTCTCGGGCTCGGGTGCCGGCCTCACCGGGGCTTCGGCCATCCACCTCAACATCTTTGGCCTCAACCCCGTGGTGGTGTTCGGCAGCGAGGAACAGAAGGCGCGCATGCTGCCGCCCCTCATCAAAGGCCAGGACAAGGCCTGCTTTGGCGTGACCGAACCCAACGCCGGCCTCGACACCACCAGCCTCGATACCCGCGCGGAACGCACTGCCACGGGTTACGTCATCCATGGCCAGAAGATCTGGACCTCGATGGCCCAGCGCGCCAACAAGGTCCTGCTGCTCGCGCGCACCACCCCCAAGGATCAGTGCAAGAAAAAGACCGAGGGTCTCAGCCTCTTCTATACGGACCTCGACAAGCGCTACGCCGAAGTGCGTGAAATCGCCAAGATGGGCCGCAAGGCGGTGGACTCCAACACGGTGTTCTACGACGGCATGCCAGTGCCGAAGGAAGACCTCATCGGCGAGGAAGGCAGGGGCTTCCACTACATCCTCCACGGCCTCAATCCGGAGCGCATCCTGCTTGCCGGTGAGGCGGTGGGTCTTGGCCGCGCGGCCCTCGCACGTGCCACCAACTACGCCCGTGAACGCGTGGTGTTCGGTCGACCGATCGGCCAGAACCAGGCCATCCAGCATCCGTTGGCGAAGAACTGGGCGGAACTCGAAGCGGCGGATCTCCTGACCTACAAGGCGGCGTCGATGTACGACGCCGGGGAGGAGTGCGGCGCATTCGCCAACGCGGCGAAGTACATGGCGGCGGAAGCCGGCTTCCGCGCCTGCGAAACTGCAGTGATGACCCACGGCGGCATGGGCTACGCCAAGGAGTACCACGTGGAGCGCTACCTGCGCGAAATCATGATCGCCCGCATTGCGCCGGTGAGCCGCGAGCTCATCCTGTGCTACCTCGCGGAACGGGTGCTCGGCCTGCCCAAGTCCTACTAGCGCCCACGCCAGAACCTTCCGTGGCGCGTCGCCCGACGCGCCCCTGCCGCCCTATTCCTCGATGTAGAGCGGCACCTTCGCCTTGCAGTAGGTGGCCTTGCGCACCAGCAGGTCGCCCTCGAACCAGAGCAGGTCCAGGCCACCCAGCACCACTGGCTTCCCGTCCAGGGTGAGGTGCAGCTGCCAGCTCGCCATGACCTTGCCGGCGGCTACGTCGATGAAGGTGTCGTCCTCCACGAAGCGCAGCGTGCCGAAGCGGCGTGAGAAGAGCGGCTCGAATGCCTTGCGGATGGCGTCCTTGCCTTCGCGGCGCGGCCCGTGCATTTCCTCGTAGACCGCGTTCTCACGGAAGAACGCCATCGTCGCGTCGAGGTCGTGCCGGTTGAAGCTGGCGGTGAAATCGTCGGCGAGTCGCTTGAGTTGCAGGTAACGGTCGGTCATCGCGGTCAGGTCCCCCGGGTCGGTCGAGTGGCAACCATCATGCGAGCCGTCCGCCGGAAGCTCAATCGCGGGAAGGCTTCAGCGCGGAAATCGCGAGCCGCGAGAAGGTTTCGGCGAACTCCCGGTTAAGGGGCTGGTGTCCCACCATCAGGCGGTACCACCTGGGGCCGTAGAGGAGGTCGAGGAGGCATCGAGGCCGCGAACACCAGGTCTCCTTATGCTGTTGTGGGCCACGACACGGCGGTCAACCCAGGTGCTGGCGCCCTGCAATCGAGACACGGACCGGACCGCGGGCTTGCGCATCAAAGCCCGTCACGCCGGCACTGCCAGCCCGGCCTGCGCGGGATCATCGTGACTGCAATTCGCGCGGGGATTGCGCACACTCAGGCCTCCAACCCAAGAGGCCGGACAGGCCGAGGAGCCCCCATGAACTCAACCGTGAATCCCGTCGACATCGTGCAGCCGTTCAACAATGCCTACAGCCACGGGGTGGTCATCCCGCCGGGTGCCCGCGTGCTGCATACCGCTGGCCAAATTGGGCTGCGACCGGACGGCAGCACGCCAGGCACGATCGAGGCGCAGGCCGAACAGGTGTGGGTGAACCTCCTCGCGATCCTGCGCGATGCAGGCATGACCGTGACCGACATCGTCAAGCTCACGGCTTTCGTGGTAGGCACCGAAAACTACCCTGCGTACGCGGCTGCGCGCGTGCGCCACATCGGCGCGCATCGCCCTGCGTCGACCGCTATTTGCGTGCCAGCGCTGCTTAAACCCGAGTGGTTGCTTGAAGTGGAACTGATCGCCGCGCGCGTCTAGCGCCAACCTCAAAAAATTACCTACACGCGAGCGCATTGCGTCGACTACACTTTTCCCGCAATCCTAGTGGCACCGCGCAACGGGCGCGGCATCAACAACTCTATCCGGGAGAATGAAGCAGATGGCAACCAAGAAGACGGCTAAAAAGGCCGTGGCAAAGAAGGCGCCAGTAACGGCCAAAGCACCGACCGCCAAAGCCTCCGTGACCGACCTGATCAAGGCAACCTACAAGACCTTCTCCGCCGCCGTCGCGACTGGCGACGCGGTGGCGATTGGCAAGCTGTACACGAAGACCGCGAAGCTTTTGCCACCCGGCCATCCGGCTTGCAAGGGCACCAAAGCCATCACCGCGTTCTGGCAGTCCGCGTTGGCATCCGGGATCAAGGGAGCGAAACTGAAGCCAGCGGAAGTCAGCGCATCCGGCACCACGGCCATCGAGGTCGGAACCTACTCGCTTACCGTCGAAGGTGGCGCCGTGGCCGACGTGGGCAAGTACATCGTGATCTGGAAGAAGGAAGGTCGCGAATGGAAGCTCGACCGGGATATCTTCAATAGCGACGGCACCGTGCAGGCCGCCGCAGCCTCAAGCTGAGTTGTCGACGCCGGGCATTCCCAAGCCCGGCGTCATCCTTACTCCTTCGCGTCCGCGCCTTCGGGCGGCAAGGCCACCTGCGGTTTCTCGTTCGGCCCGAACCAGCGGTATTTCAGGTTTCCGATGAGCCCGGACAGTGGCCGCGTGATCCCGCCCTTCAAGGTCCCTTCACCCGCCTGCTCGATGATGGCCGAAAAGTTGGATTCCGGCGCTGCTGGCGTGCCGCTGACGAGAAATTCCGGTCCCTGGAAATAGCCGTAGTCATCACGTCCTTCACGCATGAGATCCATGCTGTAAAGGATGGCTGCCCCGCGGCCTAGCATGTTGAGCGAACCCTTGAGGTCCAGCGGACTGTCCAGCAGGTCCTTGCCCGGCACGTAGTCCACGCCGCCCCTGGCGCTCATCAACACGGTGGGGCTCTGCATCAGGAAGCGCGAGAGCCGCACCCGCTTCGACTTGCCGCGGCGAACGCGGATTTCAATCAGGTCGTAGTCGATGCGCGAGATGTAGTTCACCAGGCGCGCGACGGCACCCGCGCCGAAGCCACCGGTCGGTGCATACGAAAGGCCCTCACCCACGATCCCCAGCACTTCGGACGCCCCGATCAGCAAGGGGCTCGAGGGTGGCAGCGGCCGGAACACCCCGTCGCGGCTGGTCATGTGGATGTCGAAGTACGCACGGTTGCGCAACTGGCCCAGGTTGGGCATCTCCCCCGAGGCGTCCATGTCCACGCTGAAGAGCCCCTCCACCTGGGGCTTCTCGCCCGGCACGAGTTCGCTGGAGAACGTCTGCAGGTCGAAGTCCTTCACCTTGCCCGTCAGCGCCAGGGTGTAGGGCTGCGGGGCTTCCGCTTTGAAGCGCAACCCACCGTCGAGCGTGATCGGGCTGGCGTGGAACCGGGCCGTGAAGTCGCTCAATTCCAGCCGCCGCCTGCGCACGTTCAGTTCGCCGCCCACCGCATCGAAGGCGAGGTAGTCGGTGTAGTAGAGCTTGTCGATATCGAACCGCAGGCGAGTGCCATAAGGCAGCACGTCCCAGCCGGCGTGCGCATCCCGCGCTTCGTTGAGCGGGGTCGCGGCCACGGCGGCGGGGGCTTTCCCTTCAGGGTCTTCCACCGGCACTGCTGCTGGCGCCGGTGGGGCGATGTTGGCCAGAGCGCTCAGGAGATCGTTCAGGTAGAACACCGTGCTGTTCAGGCGGAGATCAAGCAGCGGGGTTTCCGTTTCATCGGGCGCGAAGCGCGCATCGAGGGTCGCGTTGCTCGCGCCCGACTTGCCGCGCGCAATTACCGGCGCAGTGAACTTGAAACCGCGCCCATCGGCCGTGACCTCGCCGGTCACGGGCAATTCGAGGGTATTGATGCCGAGCGGCTTGCGCCCGGCCAGGCCGTCGAAGGCGAGCCGCGCGGTGAGTTCGCGGTTTACCGTGACGTCGATTTTCGCGGCCAGCGTGCCGGCCGTCAGCTGGTGGCCCGGCATCACCGCCGGCTGCGACAACCACTGCGGCAGGGCCGCCGAGAGTGCCAGCTTGAGCGACTTCAGGGGCACGGCTTCATCCGGTTGCACCTCTGCCCTGAAGCTTGCCTCGAGCGCTGGCGCCGCCGCGCGTGCAAAAGCCAGTTGCAGGCGCGTGATGTCGAGGGCGAGGACGCGGCCCGTGGCGTCCACCTGGGCGGCGATTTCCACGTTGAACGGATCGAGCAGTGGCTTGCCATTGGTGGCGAGGCGCACCGACTCGAGCCGTAGCGGTGCGCTGCTGTCGGCGTGCAGGGTGGTGCCATCGGACTTCAGCTTGAACGCGGCGCTGAAGTTACTGAAGCCCACGCCTGCGACCGGCGCCAGCAGGTTCAGGACTTCGGAGGAAAAATCCCGGATTTCCAGGTTGGCCGTGCCCACCACCGCCCTGGCGTACTGCTCGGCGGGGACGAGCGTGGTGAGGACTTCGAGACCCGGCTCGGCGCGCAGACGCAGGTTCGCCTTGCGGTCGGTGCGCAATCCAAGATCGAGTCGCTGCACGGTGAGCTTGGGCGCGGCATAGTCGAGGCCGAAATCGAGATCAGCATCCACCTTCAGGCCGAGTGGCCTACCGCCCATCAGCCCCGCCAGCGCGGGTTGGCGGAGCAGCTGGTTGGCGTCCAGGGCCAGCTTGCCTTCAGCACTCAAGGCTGCGCCTTTCAGCGACCGACCCAACCCAAGTCGACCGCTGATGAGCGACTGTCCACGCGAACGCACCGACAGGCCTTCCAGGGTCGCGCGCAGGCGATCCGGGCGGTACTCGAGGTTGGCGTTTACGCCCAGATCGA
>JAYTTZ010000048.1:0-37092 GCA_043744805.1 Gammaproteobacteria bacterium | reverse complement strand
ACTTCGACTACGACAGCAGCGACATCCGCCAGGACTTCCAGTCCATCGTGGCCGCGCACGCCAAGTTCCTTGCCAGCCACCCGCAGACGACGATCACGCTGGAAGGCCACTCCGACGAACGCGGTTCGCGAGAGTACAACCTTGCGCTGGGCGAACGTCGCGCGCTGACCGTGCGTCGCCAACTGGTGCTGCTCGGCGCCACCGCCGGCCAGATCCGCACCGTGAGCTACGGTGAGGAGCGTCCGGTAGCCGAAGGCCACGACGAAGCGGCCTACGGCCAGAACCGTCGCGCCGAAATCGTCTACCAGCAGTAAGGGCTACCCAGCTGCCATGCAGCGAAGAGGAGACGAGCATGCGACAACTGCTGTTCATCGCCGCGCTGGGCGGCACCTTGGCCACCAGCGGGACGCTGGCGCAATCGGCCGGCCCTTCGCCGCGTCCCGTGGCGGACGCCGCGCCGGCTAGTGCAGGCGTGCTCCAGCTCCTGCGGGAGGTCGACGGCCTGAAGCGCGAACTCCAGGCCCTGCGCGGCCAGGTGGAAGACCAGGGCTACGCGCTGGGCCAGCTGCGCACCCAGGTGGAGGCCGCAGGCCACGCGGCGGTACCGGTGGGCGCAGTCCCACCCGCTGCTGCGTCCCTGCCGACGCTTACCCCGCCTGCTGACGTGAGTGTCGCGGGCACGCCGTCACCCGACGCCGCCCTGCAGGTGGAAACCGAGGCCAGCGCTGCGCCCCGGGACGCCCCGCCTGCCGGCGGTGGCGAGCCGGGCGGTGAGGCTGGACCCGTTCCAGAACTTGCCCCAATGGCTGCCACGCCGCCGGTCGCCCCTGCCGCCGGTGGCGCCGACATTACCGCCGCCGCCGCCGCCGCACCGACCAGCGATGATGCGAGCTCCGAGTCGGCCTACCGTGATGCCTTTGCCCTTTTGCGCGGTGGCGAATACGACCGTGCCATCGCCGCCTTCACCGATTTCCAGGCCCAGCACCCTCAAAGCCAGTACGGCGACAACGCGCAGTACTGGCTGGCCGAGGCGTACTACGCCAAGGGCCAGTACGCGCCGGCCATCGCCGAGTACCAGAAGATGCAGGGCCAGTACCCCGCCAGCAAGAAGCTGTCGCACGCGATGCTGAAGACCGGCTACAGCTACGACAAGCTTGGCAAGGCGAAGGAAGCCAGCGCCACCCTGAATGCGCTCATCCAGCAGTTTCCGGGCTCGGCCGCCGCCCGGCTGGCGGAAGACCGCCTTGCCCAGATCAAGAGTGGCAAGGCGCGCTGATCCGCCTGCGGCCTCCTCGCCATGAGCGGGCTGCGCGCCGTCGTGCTGCTTTCAGGTGGCCTTGATTCCAGCACTGTGCTGGCGGCGGCCAGGGCCGCAGGACGGGAGTGCTATGCGCTCACCGTGCAATACGGCCAGCGTCATGCTGCTGAGATTGGCGCAGCCCGGCGCTTGGCGAGCGCGCTAGGGGCCCGCGAACACCGCTGTGCCAGCGTCGATCTGGGCCAGTTTGGGGGCTCGGCGCTGACCGATCCCACAATCGCCGTGCCGGAAATGCCGTCCACGGCAATCCCCGTGACCTACGTCCCGGC
Source organism: Gammaproteobacteria bacterium (assembly GCA_043744805.1). GTDB lineage: Bacteria > Pseudomonadota > Gammaproteobacteria. The sequence goes on along the minus strand of JAYTTZ010000048.1, from coordinate 35,505 downwards.
GCGCAACACCGTGTTGCTGGCGCTGGCGCTGGCGTGGGCGGAAGTGCTGGAAGCCGGGGAAATCCACCTTGGGGTCAACGCGGTGGACTATTCCGGTTATCCGGACTGCCGACCGGACTTCATCGAGGCCTTCTCGAACCTTGCGACACTCGCCACCCGGCGCGGGGTAGAGGGCCATGGTATTGCGGTGGTAACGCCCCTGCTGCATCACTCCAAGGCCGAGATCATCAGGATGGGCGTGGCGCTGGGGCTCGACTACGCTTTGACGGTCACTTGCTACCAGGCAACGGCCGAAGGCTTGGCCTGTGGTCGCTGCGATGCCTGCAGGTTGCGGGCGGCAGGCTTCAGGGAGGCGGGCATCAGCGACCCCACGCGCTATGTCGCGCGCTGAGCCGGCGCATCAGGCGGACGGCGTGCCCGCAAGGCGCAGGCTCGAGAGCGCCAGCCCGTTGCGATAGCTGCCGTAGAGCAGCTGGATGGACCGCACGTAGATGATGCCTTGTCCGTAGCGCGGGTCGCCGTGGCGGGTGGCACTGCGCGCGAGGCTCAACATCGCTTTTTCCACGTTGCCGGTCCAGCGATTGGGATCGAGGCCCAAGCGCGTCGCCACTTCACGCGCCTTCTCCACCCGCTGGCTGCCCATGTTGTAGGCCGCCAGCGCAAACCACGTGCGCTCGCCCACGGGAACCTGGTCGTCGAATTCGTTGCGCAGGGTGTAGAGGTACTTCACTCCGGCGTGGATCGAGCTTTCCGGGCGTCCCAGGTTGGCGAAGCCCAGGGATTCCGCCGTGCTGGGCAAGAGTTGCATCAGGCCCATGGCGCCGCTGCGCGAGGTGGCGGCGGGGTCGAACTGGCTTTCCTGGTACATCTGCGCCGCGATGAGGCGCCAGTCAAAGCCATAGCGCTCGGCATAGCGCTGGACGATGGGGTCGAACGGCGAAAGACGACCCGGGCGGCCAGCGACCGCACGGGCGCTGTTGGGATTGTCGAAATAACGGGCTGCCAGCATGGTCTCGCGGCCATCGGTCTGGGAGGCCACCAGGAATTGGTCAATGGCTTCCAGCAGCTTCGGATCGTTATCGCGCACGAGCCAGCGGTAGTCGTAGCGGTGCGGGAGGGAAGTGCCGAGCTTGAGGGTCGGATAGCGGATTTTGACCGCCACCGCGTCTTCTGCCGAAACAACCGTTGCATCGAGCAGCCCGGCCGCCACTTGCTTCAGCAGGGTGTCGGTGGCCACGGTGGGATCAACCGCAAGCACGTTTGGACCGGGCTCGTCGCGGTTCAATGAACGGAGCGCGCGCCATTCGGGCGAATCCTGCACGACCGATATCCGCTTGGTGGCGAGCACGCCGGGCGCCTGGAAGTTGAGCGCGTCGCGACTGACTGGGACATAGGCCGTGTAGTGGTAGTGGCGGGAGGCGCTGAAGATGCCGTCCCCGCCGGTGCTGTCGGGGGCCACGCGGGCCGAGATGAGATCCCCCATCCCCTGGTGGAGCCAATCGCGCATCTGCTCTTCATCATGGGCCACCAGGACTTCCAGCCGCAGCCCGTGCTGCTCGGCGAAGCCGCGCGCCATTTCGTACTCGAAGCCTTTTGGCGTGCCGCCCTCGATGTAGTAGTTGGGCCGTTCTACGCGGGTGATGACCCGCAGGACCCGTGAGTTGAGGATTGCGCGCAGGTTGCGCGGCGCGGCCGCCGTGGGTTCGAGGTAGGCCGTATGGAAGCGTTCAATGAACGCGTTGAGCGCTTCTCGCAGTGGGGCGTCTTCGCGCCGCGCGTACCAGTTCACGGGTTCATCACCGGTCAGGTCGAACAGTACCCGCAGGTTGGGTTGTTCGCGTTTCCAGCTGGAATCGGCGCCGACGGCCACCACCGCCACGTCGGCCGAGCCTTCCGCGACGAGTCGCAGTGATTCGGCGCGAGTGAGGTTGCGGCCGCGGGTTTCGAACTGCATGCCGGGGACTGCGGCCTGCAGGGCGTTGAAGTAGTCCCACAGCGGCGTGCGGCGGGAGACCGCGACGTTCATGTCGTGGAGATCGAGCGGCGAGCGGGCAGGATTGGTGTTGCGTCCCACCACGACGTAGCGCTCGGTGGCCACCGTACTGGTGGCGGCAAGCCGAGGGTTGCCCGCAAGTTCAGAGGGCAGGGCGCCCACTACCAGATCGGCGCGATAGGTGGTGAGCCGGGCGAAGAGTTCGGCGGGATGGGTCGCCACCGACCACTCCACCTTGCGTCCTTCGCTGCGGGCGAAGTCTTCGAGCATCCGTGCAGCCTGCGAGGTCTGCACCGAGGACGGTGCGTCCGGCAACACGACCACGCGCAGCGGCGGCGGATTTTCACGCGTGACGACGGGCGCCGCATGCGCTGACCCGAAGGCGAGCACCAGGGCAGTCGTCAAGCCGCGCAAGGCGGCGATGCGAGTGAGATCACGAAACATGAAGCTTGAAAAGGCCTGTTGGAATCGTCGGGACGGGTCTTGTAACGCTGGATTAGGGATGGGCGCAATGGCGGAAGCGCAACAAACGGGCGCATGGGCCGATCGGGAGAGAGGTCATGGGGACGGAGAATAAGGCTTTACCGCCGATACATAAACCTAAAAATAATTAAACCCTCTATCCTTTTGTTTAATAATGATTAATCGAATTTAGCTGCTTTCGGTCAACTGAATCGCGCTGCGGTATCGGCTTCCTTCAGCCGCTGTGCGGTTCCTATGTCTATCCATCTTCCCGGGTATTCCTGGCCACTGACCTGGCCCTCGCCGATGGCCCTGCGAAGCAGGGGCGCAAGCGCAGCGCGGGTGCCCGGGATCACGTGCCGAACCAGTTCCGGTGAGTAAAGGCCAAGGCCGGCGTAGGTCAGGCACGGCGCTTCGGACAGTGTGATCCGGCCGCCTTTCAAACCAAAATCACCGGCGGCGTGATGGGGCGGGTTGCCCACCATCACGAGGTGGGCGAGCCCGCCAAGGGTGGCGGGCAGGCTCCGGAAGTCGAAATCGGTCCAGACGTCCGCATTGGCCAGAATGAAGGGCGCTTCACCCAGCAGGGACAGCGCCAGCCGGATTCCGCCGGCGGTTTCGAGGGCCCCTTCGGGCTCACGTGAGTAGTGGATTCGAATATCCCACGCGTCGCCATTGCCGAGGACGATGGGAATCTGCTCGCCGAGGTGGGCGAGATTCACGACCACTTCCGTCACCCCGGCCAGCGCCAGCTTTTCGAGTTGCCAGACGATAAGGGGTTTGCCCGCCACCTCGAGCAGGGGTTTAGGGCGATGGTCGGTCAGGGGCCGCAGGCGTTCGCCGCGCCCTGCCGCCAGCAACATGGCTTTCATTCAATCAGCTCCACGCAAGGGGCGACGACGACTCGACGGACCGGGTTTAGCGCGGCCTTTGCCGTGAACTGGCCCGTGGCTTGCAGAAGGTAATGTAATCCGTTCGAATACGGGCGCGCACTGAAGCGCCCCGTCGCGCCCCGCCCGCGCAACGACTTGGTCTCCACGCGCAAGCGGCAACCCGCCATCGTCCACACCGCCCGCGCAAACAGGTTCCGACAGACGTGGATCCCACAGACGCCGAAAAGCTCCGCAAGCTCGCCCAGGCCGTGCTCGAGATCGAGGCCAAGGCGATCGCCGACCTCATTCCTCGCATCGACGAGGCCTTTGTCACCGCCGCCGACTACCTGCTGAAATGCAGCGGCCGCGTGGTGGTGTTCGGCATGGGCAAGTCCGGCCACGTCGGCAGCAAGATCGCCGCCACCCTGGCGAGTACCGGCACACCCGCATTCTTCGTCCATCCCGGCGAAGCAAGCCACGGCGATATGGGCATGGTGAAGGCGGAGGACGTGGTCCTCGCGCTCTCCAACTCCGGCGAAACCGACGAACTCATCGTTCTGGTGCCGCTGCTGCGGCGGCTCGGCGTGCCGCTTATCGCGATGACGGGCAATCCCGCCTCGACCCTGGCTGAAGCGGCCACTGTCCACATCAACGTGGGCGTGGCCCAGGAAGCCTGTCCGCTCGGACTTGCGCCCACCTCCAGTACCACCGCCGCGCTGGCCATGGGCGATGCGCTGGCCGTCGCGCTGCTCGAAGCTCGTGGCTTCACGCAGGAGGACTTCGCGCGCTCCCACCCCGGTGGCGCGCTCGGGCGCCGCCTGCTGCTCAAGATCGACGATGTCATGCATCGGGGCGACACCATGCCCCGGGTGCAGGCCGACACCCCGCTGCGCGACGCGCTCCTTGAAATGACCCGCAAGGGCCTGGGCCTGACCGCTATCGTGGACGCGGCCGATCGGGTGCTCGGCATCTTCACCGACGGTGACCTCCGCCGGGTGCTCGACCACGGCGAGATGGACGCGTTGAGGCAACCCGTCTCGACCTACATGACCCGCAATGGCAAAACCATCCCCACCAACACCCTCGCCGCCGAGGCGCTGCGCGTGATGCAGGAAAACAAGATCAACGCGCTGCTAGTGACCGGCCCCGGTGGCGTGCTTGAAGGCGTGCTCAACATGCACGACCTGCTGAAAGCGAGGGTCATGTGAACACCGGTGCGCTGCTCGAGCTCGCGGCCCGGGTCCGGCTCGTGGTGTTCGACGTCGACGGCGTGATGACCAATGGCCAGCTCATCCTTGGGCCGGCCGGCGAGGAGTTCAAGATATTCAACGTGCGTGACGGCCACGGCCTGGTGATGCTCCGCCAGTCGGGCATGCCGGTGGCGATCATCACCGGCCGGCAGTCCGCTGTGGTGGCCACGCGCATGGCCGAGCTCGGCATCGAGTACGTCTACCAGGGCCAGCGCGACAAACTCGTGGCGCTCGCCGACCTCTGCGCCAGGCTCGACGTCGGCGTGGAGGAGATTTGCTACGCCGGCGACGATCTCCCCGACCTGCCGGTTCTCCTGCGGGTAGGCCTGCCGGTGACCGTCGCCGACGGCCATCCGCGGTGCGTGGAAGCCGCCCGGTGGCAGACCCGCGCCGTGGGCGGCGCCGGGGCAGTTCGAGAGATCTGCGAATTCATCATGCAGGCCAAGGGAACCCTGGCCGCCGAGTACGCGCGTTACGGTGTCCAGGCCTGACGATGTTGGGGCGGATCGACATCGGCAGGGCGGGCGTCATCACCCTGTTGGCGTTGGTGCTCAGCGCCGGCAGTTTCTGGGCATGGCAGGTGTTGACCCGGGACGAGTTGCCGCCGCCGCCCCGTCGCCACACGCCGGACTACTACCTCATCGACATGGTGCGCCATACGATGGACCGCAACGGCGACCTGCAGAACGTGCTGATGGCGGACGAGGTGTACCACTACCCGGACGACAACTCGACCGAATTGGCCCGGCCACGGATGGAAATCTACAATGAGGACGAAAGCCCCTGGCAGGTCATCGCCGAGCGCGGCACGCTCATGGCCAACACCGATCTCGTTATCCTCCACGGGCGGGTTGAAATCTTCCGGGTCGACGATGACGGCGAACGCGAATTTGAAATCCTCACCTCGGAGCTCCGCGTGTTCCCCAAGGTGCAATACGCCGAAACGGACAACGCAGCGACCATCAAGAGTTTTAACAGCGTGACCAAAACCAAAGGTTTCCGCGCGAATTTCGGGCAACATCGCATGGAGTTGCGCGAACGGGTAAGAAGCCGCATTGAACGCCATCGCATTGAACAGAAGTAAGGCCGCGCTCGCCGCGTTGCTGTGGCTGGCCACGGGGCCCGGCGCACGTGCCTTGTCGACCGATCCCCAGCAACCCGTCGAGGTGCAGGCTGACTTCGCCGAAATGGACGACAAGGCGGGCACGACGGTGTACATCGGCAACGTCATCATCACCCAGGGCTCGATCCGCATGACCGGCGACCGCATGCGGGCCACCTTCGACGACCAGCGCGCGCTCGAGGATGTTTTCGTCGACGGGCGTCCGGCCTACTTCCGCCAGACCCCCGATGGCAGCCGGGAAGATATCGAAGGGCAGGCGTTGCAGGTCGAGTACCACGCCAGGAAGAACCAGCTCATCCTCGTCAAGGATGCGAGCCTCAAGCAGGGCGAACGCCTGTTCGAGGGCTACCGCATCAACTACGACACCAAGAAAAGCGTCATTACCGGCCGTGGCGATCCGCTGCTCGAACCAGGCCAGAAGCCTACCGGCAAGCCGGGTGGCCGCATCAAGGTGATCATCCCACCCCGGAAGCCCGGCCCTGTCGCCGCTCCCGCGCCATGACCACGCTCGCTGTCCGCAATCTCTCCAAGTCGTACAAGTCGCGACAAGTAGTGAAGGACGTCAGCCTCACCGTCAGCAGCGGCGAGGTGGTGGGCCTGCTCGGCCCCAACGGCGCCGGCAAGACCACCAGTTTCTACATGATCATCGGGCTGGTGGCGCAGGAAGGTGGCACCGTCCACCTCGACAAGGACGATCTTTCGCACCTGCCGATGGACCAGCGCGCCCGCCGTGGCCTTGGCTACTTGCCACAAGAAGCCTCGGTTTTCCGCAAGCTCACCGTCGAGGAGAACATCGCCGCGGTGCTGGAGACCATGGACCAGCTCAACCAGGCGCAGCGCCAGCGCCGCCTGGAAGACCTGCTGAAGGAATTCCACATCGCGCATATCCGGCGCAACCTCGGCATGTCCCTGTCCGGCGGCGAACGGCGCCGCGTGGAGATTGCGCGCGCCCTGGCTTGCGAACCCGGCTTCGTGCTGCTGGACGAACCTTTCGCCGGCGTCGATCCGATCTCGGTTGGCGACATCCGCCGGATCATCAAGCACCTCAGCAAGCTCGGCATCGGCGTGCTGATCACAGACCACAACGTGCGCGAGACGCTCGGCATCTGCGATCGCGCGTACATCGTCAACGACGGACGCATCATCGCCGAGGGCGCCCCGGAACAAATCCTCGACGACGAACACGTCCGTGCGGTGTACCTGGGTGACGATTTCACCATGTAGCCCGCCGCCCGGCGGTACCCGGGCCGCCGCGGATAATGCGCTAGACTCGAACCGTCGACCCAACACACCGATCCGCCGGACCCGTACCGCTATCGCATGAAGCAATCCCTGCAGCTCAAGCTTGGCCAGCAGCTGACCATGACGCCCCAGTTGCAGCAGGCCATCAAGCTGCTGCAGTTGTCGTCCATGGAGCTCGAGCTAGAGATCCAGCAGGTCCTGGATTCCAACATGATGCTGGAAGTGGACGACGAGGAGACGCCGGTCTCCGACTATGCCGCCGACCTGCCCGCCAGCAGCGCCCCAAGTGGGGACGAGGCGGAGTCCTTCAGCGGCGGGGACGACACCGACGGCGCTGGCGAAGACTTCATCGCGCCGTCCACCACCGATGACATCCCCGAAGAACTCCCGGTCGACAGCGAATGGGATGAAGTCTTCGACAGCACGCTCCCGGCGAGCGGACCGGGCGCCTCGGGCGCGGATTCCGGCGAATACGAGAACGTCCGGGGCGGCACCGGCACCCTGCGCGACCATCTCCTCTGGCAGCTCAACCTGCTGCCGCTGTCCGGGGTCGACCAGGCCATCGGCACGGCGATCATCGACGCGCTGAACGACGATGGCCGCCTGGAAACCAGCATCGAGGACATCCAGGCGGTGCTTGCCGCGAGCGGCATCGCCGTCGAAGAAGATGAGATCGAAGCCGTGCTGAAGCAGGTCCAGGCATTGGAGCCTGCCGGGGTCGCGGCCCGTTCCCTCAGCGAATGCCTGCTCCTGCAATTGCGCGAACTCGAGCCTGGCACGCAGTGGCTCGCCGAGGCGCAGCGTCTGTGCGAAAACCACCTGGATACGCTGGGCAACCGTGACTTCAACCAGGTCATGCGCCGGATGAAGCTCACCCACGAGGAGCTCCGCGAAGTCCTGGCCCTGGTCCGGACGCTCGACCCCCGCCCCGGCTCGCGCTTCTCGGAGCAGCCGCCCGAATACCTGGTACCCGACGTGTTCGTCCGCAAGCAGCGCGGGCGCTGGAAGGTGGAGCTCAACCCCGACACGGTGCCGCACCTGCGGGTCAATCCCTACTACGCCAGCATGATCCGCCGCGCCGACAACAGCAGCACCAACACTTCGCTCAAGACCCACCTGCAGGAAGCCAAGTGGTTCATCAAAAGCCTGCAGAGCCGCAGCGAAACCTTGTTGAAAGTGGCGGCGGCGATCGTCGAGCGCCAGAAAGCCTTCCTCGAACTCGGCGACGAGGCCATGAAGCCGCTCGTGCTGCATGACATCGCGGAGGTGCTGGAGATGCACGAATCGACCATCTCGCGGGTCACCAGCCGCAAGTACATGCACACGCCGCGCGGCACCTACGAACTCAAGTACTTCTTCTCCAGCCACGTCAGCACCAGCATGGGCGGGGAGGCGTCGTCCACGGCCATCCGTGCGATGTTGCGCAAGCTCATCGGCGCCGAGGCACACGACAAACCCCTGAGCGACAGCCGCCTGGCCGAAATCCTGGGCGACGAGCAGGGGATTAACGTCGCCCGGAGGACGGTCGCTAAATACCGTGAGGCCATGCAGATCGCGCCGTCCAATGAACGCAAGCGATTGGGATGAGCGGCAGCGTGGCTATACTGACCCCGCCGGCATCGGTTCCGGCACCCTGTTTTCCCTACTCCCTTTTAGGAGCCCGTCCATGCAAATCAACATCTCTGGCCACCATGTCGAGCTTTCCACGGCTTTGCAGGATTTCATCCGAACCAAGATGCAGCGCATCGAGCGACATTTCGATCACGTGATGGAAGTGCACGTCGTGCTGGGCACCGAGCGCCAGTTGCAGAAGGCGGAAGCGACGATCCACGTAGCCGGGAACAACCTGCATGCAGAAAGTGAACACAACGACATGTACGCCGCCATCGACCTGCTGATCGATAAACTCGACCGCCAGGTCCGCAAGCACAAGGAAAAGACCACGGACACCCACGCCCGCGAAGGGGCGGCCGCGCGCGGCCACCTCTAGGCCAGGCGGCTGGGGGTGCCTGGAGCAGCCCTGTCGTGAGCTGGCCCTGTAGCGGGCGGGAGGACGCCGTCCAGTGAACGCCCGTCGCTTCATCCTCATTTCGGGCATGTCAGGAGCGGGCAAGACCACCGCCCTGCATGCCCTCGAAGACGCCGGTTTCTATTGCGTCGACAACCTCCCGGCGGGTTTCCTCAGCGAATTCGCCAAGCACCTGGGGGACGACGACCTTCCCCACTACCGCAAGGTCGCTGTCGGCATCGACGCCCGTAACCGGGAGTCCGACCTCGCCCAACTGCCTGACGTGCTTGCCGACCTGCGGTCCGCCCAGCTCACCGTCGAGCTGGTGTTCATCGAGGCGTCCGAGGAGGCCCTGCTCAAGCGCTTCAGCGAGACCCGGCGGCGGCATCCACTGTCGGGTACCCGGCTGCCACTACGCGAAGCCATCGCCCGCGAACGAAGCCTGCTCGAGCCCATCATCGCGCGGGCCGATCTCCGCATCGACACCACGCATACGCACATCCACAAGTTCCGCACCCAGTTCATCGAACGTATCATGCGGCGCGACACCAATGCTCTGGCGCTGCAGTTCTGTTCGTTCGGCTACAAGAATGGCGTGCCGCCGGATGCCGATTTCGTGTTCGACGTCCGCTGCCTCCCCAACCCGCATTGGGACCCCGAGTTGCGCCACCTTTCGGGGCGCGACGAGGCCGTGCGGAGTTTCCTCGAGACCAGCGAGTACGCGCGCGAGATGGTGACCTATGTCACTGCCTTCCTCGAAAAATGGATCCCGCGCTTCGAGGCGGACAACCGCAGTTACCTCACGATTGCCATCGGATGCACCGGTGGTCGTCACCGCTCGGTCTATGTGGCCGAGAAACTTGCCACCCATTTCCGGGCGATGCGCCACGTCGTGGCGACGCATCGCGACGGATGAGAGTTTTCATGCTCACACGTAACGTCCTGATCATTAACCGCCTTGGCCTGCACGCACGCGCGGCCGCGAAGTTCGTCCAGACGACCGCGCGCTACCCCTGCGACATTACCGTGCAGAAGGCAGGCAACAAGGTGAATGGCAAAAGCATCATGGGATTGATGATGCTGGCCGCGGCCCGGGGGGCTGAACTCGAGCTCACCACCAGTGGCGAGCAGGAAGAGTCCGCGATGGGCGCGCTGGTCGAGCTCATCGAAGGCCGCTTCGGCGAGTCCGAATGACGATTGCGCTGCACGGCATGGGCATCGCGCGGGGCATTGGCCTTGGCGCGGCGCACATCATCCAGCGCGACGCGCTGGACGTCATCGAATACACGGTCGATGCGGCCAGCCTCCCCGCCGAGATCGAACGCCTCGACGCCGCCGTGGCGGAGGCCAAGCAGGGCCTGCGGGCGCTGCGCGAACGCATTCCGTCCAACACCCCGGCGGACATCTCCGCATTCGTCGACACGCATCTCCTGATGCTGGACGATGCCACGCTGACGGATGAGCCCAAGCGCTTGATGCGCGAACGCGGCTGCAACGCGGAGTGGGCGCTCAAGATCCAGCGCGACTCGCTCATCAGCGTGTTCGACGGCATGGACGACGCCTACCTGCGGACCCGGCGTGACGACGTCGACCATGTCATCAACCGCGTCATGCGGGTGTTGCTCAACCATCCGCCCGCCCGCCACGAGGCCGGCGAAGTGAGCCTGGAAGGCGTGATCCTCGTCGCCGACGACCTCTCCCCGGCCGACACCCTGCTGATGCATCAACATGGCATCGCGGGCTTCATCACCGAATACGGTGGACCCACCTCGCACACGGCGATCATCGCCCGCAGCCTCGGCTTGCCCGGGGTAGTGGGCGTGCCCCATGCCCGCAGCTACCTGCGCGAAGGCGAGGCGCTGATCGTGGACGGTGACGAAGGACTGGTGCTGGGCGACGCCGACGCCCGGATCATCGAGCACTACCGGGGTCGGCGGGACGAGCGTCTGAAGCGCGTGAGCCGGCTTGCCAAGCTCAAGCGCGCGCCGACCGTGACGGCCGATGGCGTGACGGTGGAGCTGCTGGCGAACGTAGACCTTGAAAGCGATTTCGAACTGGCCAGGACCTCCGGCGCCCGCGGCGTCGGGCTCTACCGCACCGAATTCCTGTACATGAACCGCCTCGACCCGCCGCGCGAGGACGAGCACTACGCGGTTTACATCCGCCTGCTGGAATCCTTCCGCCAGCAGCCGGTGACCATTCGCACCATGGATATCGGTGCCGACAAGCAGACCGCCGCGAGCGTGTCGTCCCGCGCCAACACCAGCAACCCGGCGCTCGGCATGCGGGCGGTGCGTCTGGGGTTGAAGGAACCCGATCTCCTTGTGCCCCAGCTGCGCGCGATCATCCGGGCCTCGGCCATCGGGCAGGTACGGCTGATGGTCCCAATGCTCTCGCATGTCGACGAAGCGGTGCAGGTGCTGAACCTCATCCGGGAAATCCAGGCCGAATTCCGCCGGGCCAACGTGGCACATGACCCCAACATGCCGGTCGGCGGCATGCTGGAAGTGCCGGCAGCCGTGGTGTTCACCGATGGTTTCGCCACCTTGCTCGATTTCCTGTCCATCGGCACCAACGACCTCATCCAGTACGCGGTGGCCATCGACCGGGTGAACGAAGAAGTGAGCTACCTCTACGATCCGCTCAATCCCGGTGTGCTGCGCCTCATCGACATGGCCATCCGCCACGCCGACAGCGCCGAATGCCCCATAGCGATGTGCGGTGAGATGGCCGGCGACATGCGTTACACGAAACTGCTGCTGGGACTCGGGCTGCGCAGTTTCAGCGTCCATCCCACCCTGTTGCTCGAAGTGAAGCAGGTGATCGCAGAAACCGACGTACAGGCTGCACGACGCGTGGTGGCCAAGGCGCTGCGCTGCCCGGACATCACGCGCTACCGCGAATGGCTGGCGACCCTCGCCTGAACCTGTGTGTGGTGCAAAACACAACGCGCTCAGCGGCGCAGCTGTGGCGGGAAGGCGACGGCGCAGAAATCGCTGCGCGGAATTGAGGTTGGCGTCGCTATGTAAAACATTTATGCTCCGCGCGACGCCGTCAACGCCCGTTGCAAACCCGCAACGAGTTCAGTGCGACCAAGAATCCAACTCAAGGAACGTTCACCAATGAACCACCAGATCAAAACCGGACTTTTACTGTGCCTCGGCCTCGCGATGGCGGGCTGCGGTGGCCAAAAAATCAAACCGGGCGACGTGCTGTGCCCGATCGTCGGTGGTGCTGCCGGTGCGGGCATCATCGCCGCCGGTGCTGACACGGATGAAACCGGCGCACTTGCCGGTGGCGCCGTGCTTGGCGCTGCAGTGGGCTACCTGATTTGCCACGAATCCGAAAGGCCCGCGCCGACCCCGGCTCCGGTCGCCCCGGCTCCGGCCCCGGTCGTCAAGGCCGCCCCGCCGCCGCCGCCGCCGCCGGCTGCTCCGGCCGTTGGCACCAAGCTGATCTCCCTCGAAGGCACCAACTTCGACTTCAACAAGTCCACCTTGACCCCGGTCGGCACCGCCAAGCTCGATGAAGCCGCGAAGGTGCTTGCCGAGAATCCGTCGGTGACGCTGAATGTTGAAGGCCACACCGACTCCGTCGGTTCGGACGCCTACAACATGGGCCTGTCCGAGCGCCGTGCGAAGGCCGTTGTGGCCTACCTCACCGGCAAAGGCATCGATGCTGCCCGCCTTAGCCCGACCGGCTACGGCGAATCCAAGCCGGCTGCGACGAACGACACGGCCGACGGCCGCGCCAAGAACCGCCGCGTCGACCTGATGGTCAGCGGCAACTAGGGCGCGTCCCAAGGCGTCCTGGAAAAGCCCTCTCCGGAGGGCTTTTTCTTTTCCGGCGGTGCGTGATGGACGCGACCTGTTTAGTCCAGCAAGCCGGCAAGCGTTCCGGCGTGCTCCCGCCCGAGTCGGATCACGTCTAGCAAGGCAGCCGGGTCCTTCTGCCACGTCAGCACCCCATCTCTTGGTGCTTGTGCGTCGAGCAGTCGCGACAGGCAGAAGCGCAGACCCACCGCCCGCCATGCGGCCGGCCACGCAGCGCGTTCTCCCGGCGCCAGCGGCCGCAGTGCCTGGTATGCCCCGAGCAGTGCACGCGCTTCGGGCACGGCAAGCTGCGGACGTTCCAGCAGGCACCAGTCCACGGTGGCCACCGCAAGGTCATAGACCAGCGGTCCCTGGCAGGCATAGTAGAAATCGATGACCCCGGACAGGCGCTCGCCGGTAAACAACACGTTGTCGCGGAAGAGATCCGCATGGATGGGCCCGGTGGGGAGTGGGGCCAGGCGGTCCTCGTGGTGGCAGGTGAGTTCACCTTCCAGTAGCGCCGCGAGCCAGGGGTCAAGGTGGGGTCCAAGCTGTGAGAAGGCGTCGACGCGCCACGCGCGACCCCGCGGATCAGGCCGGTTTGCCGCATACCCCGCGCCGGCAAGATGCATCTGGGCAAGCAGCGCACCCACGACCGCGCACCCGGACACGCCGGGAGTGTTGTGGCTCTCCCCTTCCAGTCGCGAGAACACGGCAGCAGGTTTGCCACAAAGCTGGCCCGCGATGCGCCCATCGCGGGCGCGAGCGGGCAGTGCGCAGGGAATGCCCCGGGCAGCAAGGAAGTCCATCAGGGAAAGACACCACGCGAGTTCGCCGGTGGGCATGCGCTCGAAGATCGTGAGCACATGGCGCCCGCGCGGGGTCAGGAGGAAGAAATTGGAGTTTTCGATGCCGTCCCGGATGCCGGTCAGTTCGAGCACAGGGCCGAGTGAATAATCGGCGAGGAAGGTGGCGAGTTCAGCGTGCCCGGGATGGGTATAGACCGCCATTCAGGAGGTGGTCATGCGTGCGGGGCGATTACCAGCTGAAGATGACCCACTGCGGGACCACGGTGTTGGGGGTGTGCTGGCTGCCTACCCGGGACTCCATGCGGCCATCGCCGTCGTTGTCGACGAGATAGTAGGAAGGACCGATGAACGGAGTGATTTTCACCATGTAGAGGCGACCACCAACGCGATATTCCTCGACCGAGGCGTCCTTGCGCTTGACGATGGTGACGTCTGGTTCGATGGCCTTGCCATCTTCCATGGGCCCCACCGGATCCGGCGCGGCCTCCGGTACTTCCTGGAGTTGTTCGGGCTGGGCTGCGTGCACCAGCGGCAGGGCCAGCAGGCCTGCGAGCAGAACGATGGTGTGTGATGTCCGCATTTGAGCTTTCTCGAGCGCGTGCGATGATGAATTTATGCGGCCTAGCATAGCACCAGCCGTAGGCCAGATCCGCTGCGTTTCCTGTGGCGTTTGGGTTGGCAGGCACAGGTAATATCGATGACAGAACAATCCGCAAAGCAGGCCAAACCGGCACTGGTGCTGGTCGACGGATCATCCTTCCTCTACCGCGCATTTCATGCGATGCCCGGCCTCTTGAACGCCCACGGACAGCCAACCGGGGCCATCCACGGCATCCTCAATATGCTGAATCGCCTGCGCGTGGACTATCCCAGCGAATACTTCGCGGTGGTCTTCGACCCCCGCGGCCCGACGCATCGCGATGCCTGGTATGCCGAATACAAGGCCACGCGTCCGTCGATGCCCGACGACCTTGCCGCGCAGGTTCCGCTCATCAACGACCTCATCGATGCCTTGGGTTTTCCGCGGCTCGTACAGGCGGGTGCGGAGGCCGACGACGTCATCGGCACCCTGGCGCGCCGCGCGGCGCGCGCTGGGATGCGCGTCATCGTCTGTACCAGCGACAAGGATCTTGCCCAGCTGGTGGACGACGACATCACCCTGGTCAACACCATGGACAAGGAAAACGCCGTCATGGATGCCGGGGGCGTTAAGGTCAAGTTTGGGGTCGCGCCGGCGCAGATCATCGATTACCTGACCCTGGTCGGCGACACCTCCGACAATATCCCCGGCGTCTCCAAGGTCGGTCCGAAGACTGCGGTGAAATGGCTGGCAGAGTACGGCAGTCTGGAAGAAATCGAACGTCGCGCGGCCGATATCGGCGGGGTCGTGGGACAGAACCTGCGCGAGGCGCTGCCGCGGCTGCCCCTGACAAAACGTCTGGTCACCATCCTGGACGACCTGCCGCTGCCCTGGACCGTGGACACCCTCGTGGTACGGCCGATGGACCGCGACGCGCTGACCGCCCAGTACCAGGCCCTCGGCTTGAAGACTGCGCTGCGGTTGCTCGAACAATCCGCACCCGCGCCGGATGCACCGGCCGCCGCGGCCAGCGTGGCCTCAGTCCAGAACCACTACGAAACCGTCCTCACCGAGGAAGACTTCGCGCGCTGGCTGGAAGTCCTGCAAGGGGCCGGGCTGTTTGCCTTCGATACCGAAACCACCAGCCTCGACTACATGCAGGCGCGCGTGGTGGGGGTGTCCTTCTGCGTCGAGCCTGGCAAGGCGGCCTACGTGCCGTTCGGCCACGCCTACGTGGGCGCGCCGGATCAGCTGTCGGAAGGGCGCGTGCTGGGTGCGCTCAAGCCGCTGCTGGAAAACCCCGCCATCGGCAAGATTGGCCACCACGCCAAGTACGACCGCAACGTGCTGCTCAACCACGGCATCAGCCTCGAAGGCATCCGCTACGACACCATGCTGGAAAGCTATGTGTTGAACAGCACCGCGAGCCGGCACGATCTGGATTCGGTCGCCCTGCAGCAGCTCGGCGTCAGTACCATCCACTTCGAGGACGTGGCCGGCAAGGGCGCGAAGCAACTCACCTTCGACCAGGTGCCGCTGGAGCAGGCTGGCCCCTACGCAGCGGAAGACGCCGACGTCTGCCTGCGGCTCCACCGGGTCCTGCACGCGAAAATCGCCGAGGTGCCGGCGCTCAGCCGACTGCTCGACACGATTGAAATGCCCCTGGTGCCCGTGCTCTCCCGTATCGAACGGACCGGCGTGCTGGTCGACGCCGCGATGCTCCGCAAGCAGGGGGGCGAACTCGCCGTGCTGATGGCGGCGCGGGAACAGGCGGCCTATGCGGAGGCCGGCGCACCCTTCAACCTGGGTTCGCCCAAGCAGATCCAGCAGATTCTTTTCGATCAACTCGGGCTGCCAGTGCGAGAGAAAACGCCCACCGGCCAGCCATCCACCGCCGAATCGGCGCTGCAGGATCTGGCGCTCGAATTCGCACTGCCCCGGCTCATCCTCGAGCATCGCGCGCTGTCCAAGCTGAAGTCCACCTACACCGACCGCCTGCCGCAGGAGATCAATCCCGCCACCGGGCGCGTGCATACCAGCTACCACCAGGCGGTCACGGCCACCGGACGGCTGTCCTCGGCCGATCCCAACCTGCAGAACATCCCCATCCGCACGGCGGAAGGCCGGCGCATCCGGCAGGCCTTCATCGCGCCGCCGGGCAAGCGCCTCGTGGCGGCGGACTATTCGCAAATCGAGCTGCGCATCATGGCCCACCTCTCCCGTGACGCGAGGCTGCTGGACGCCTTCGCCCAGGGGCACGACGTGCACCGGGCCACGGCAGCGGAAGTCTTTGGGGTGGCACCCGCCGAGGTTTCCGCCGACCAGCGCCGTTCGGCCAAGGCCATCAACTTCGGGCTGATCTACGGCATGTCGGCCTTCGGCCTTGCCCGCCAGCTTGGCATCGAGCGCGGGGCGGCCCAGACCTACGTGAACCTCTATTTCGCGCGGTATCCCGGCGTGAAGCGCTACATGGACGACATCCGTGCGCAGGCCCACGCCGACAAATACGTCGAAACGGTGTTTGGCCGCCGGCTCTACCTGCCGGAAATCGACTCGCGCAACGTGCAGCGCCGCCAGTCCGCCGAACGCACCGCCATCAACGCCCCGATGCAGGGCACGGCGGCCGATATCATCAAGCGCGCGATGCTGGCCGTGGATGGCTGGATCACCGCCGAGCGGCTGCCGGCGGCGATCATCATGCAGGTCCACGACGAACTCGTGCTCGAAGTGGACGAGGACCGGGTGGAAGACCTCAAGGCTGGCGTGCGCCAGTGCATGGCCGCCGCTGCGGAGCTGGAAGTGCCGCTGGAAGTCGACGTGCGCGACGGCCTCAACTGGGACGAGGCGCATTGAGCCTTGCGGCCACCGGGTTGTCGCATTAAATTGAAAATCGGAACACCCACAACGCCGGCGCGCCATTCGCCACTGCCGGCCGAGCCCCTCGAATGCTGATCATCCCCGCCATCGATATCAAGGACGGAAAATGCGTCCGTCTCCGCCAGGGTGTGATGTCCGATCACACCATTTACTCCGACGATCCGGTGGCGATGGCAGCCCGCTGGGTGGAGGAAGGGGCGCGGCGACTGCACCTCGTCGATCTGAACGGGGCAATGGTGGGTGCGCCGGTCAATTCCGCGGTCATCCGTGAAATCACCCAGACCTTCCCGCAGGTGCCGGTGCAGGTGGGTGGAGGCATCCGCGACGAAGACACCATCCAGCGCTACCTGGACGCCGGCGTGCGCTACGTCATCATCGGCACCAAGGCCGTGACCACGCCGCATTTTGTGCAGGACATCTGCCTTGAATTCCCCGGCCACATCCTCGTCGGCCTCGACGTCCGCGACGGCAAGGTGGCCATCGAAGGCTGGTCCAAGCTGGCCCGCCACGACGCCGTGGACCTCGCCAAGCAGTTCGAGGAAGACGGCGTGGACGCCATCATCTTCACCGACATCCACCGCGACGGCATGATGAACGGGCTCAACCTCGACGCCACGGTTGCCTTTGCGCGCAACCTCACCATCCCGGTGTTCGCCTCGGGCGGCGTCACCAACCTGGAGGACATCCGCGCGCTGTGCGCGGTGGCATCCGAAGGCATCGCCGGTGCGGTGACCGGGCGGGCCATCTACGAAGGCACGCTTGACCTCCACGAGGCGCAGGCGCTGGCCGACGAGCTCAGCGGCGGCTGAGCAACGCCGCCCGTCGCAAGCACCAAGCCCCGTCGCCCCCTCCTAGCGCGCCACCAGCATGGGTCTCGCCCGTAGAATCATCCCGTGCCTCGACGTGGACGCCGGCCGCGTGGTGAAGGGCGTCCAGTTCGTGAACATCCGCGACGCCGGCGATCCGGTGGAAATCGCCCGCCGCTACGACGAACAGGGCGCCGACGAAATCACTTTCCTGGACATCACCGCGAGCAGCGACGAGCGCGCCACCATGGTCCACGTCGTGGCGGCGGTAGCGTCCGAAGTCTTCATTCCCCTGACCGTCGGCGGCGGTATCCGCAAGCTCGAAGACATCCGACGCCTGCTCCAGGCTGGCGCCGACAAGGTGGGCATCAACACTGCCGCCGTGTTCAACCCGGATTTCGTGCGCGAGGCAGCCACCAAGTACGGCTCGCAATGCATCGTCGTCGCCATCGACGCCCGCCAGGTCGCCGCAGGCCGCTGGGAAGTCTTCACCCACGGCGGGCGCAAGTCAGCCGGGCTGGACGCCGTGGAATGGGCCGCGCGCATGGCCGACTACGGCGCGGGCGAAATCCTCCTCACCAGCATGGACCGTGACGGAACCCGCGATGGTTTCGACCTCGCCCTGACCCGCGCCGTCGCAGATGCCGTGCCCATTCCGGTAATCGCCTCCGGCGGCGTCGGCACCCTGGAGCACCTGGCGGAAGGTGTGCGCCTGGGCCATGCGGACGCAGTCCTCGCTGCCAGCATCTTCCATTTTGGCCAACACACCGTCGGCGAAGCCAAGCAGCACCTGGCTGCCGCCGGTATCGAGGTACGCGTATGAGCTGGCTGGATGAAGTGACCTTCGACGCCGTGGGGCTCATCGTCGCGGTGGCGCAGGATGCCGCCAGCGGGCGAGTGCTTACCGTGGCGTGGATGAACCGTGAGGCCCTGGCAGCCACCGTGGCCGAAGGGCGGGCCGTGTATTGGTCGCGTTCGCGGCGCAAGCTGTGGCGCAAGGGCGAGGAGTCCGGCCACACGCAGCGCCTGGTGGAGTTACGCCTCGACTGCGACGGCGACGCCATCGTGATGCTCGTCGAACAAATCGGCGGCATTGCCTGCCACACGGGCCGTGAATCCTGTTTCTACCGCCGCCATACGGGGGAGGCCTGGGAGACGGTCGACCCGGTCCTCAAATCACCCGAAGCCATCTACGGCGGCTAATCGCAGTCCGAGGCATGCCAATGGATTCCCAGGTCTTGCAACAACTCGCCGCCCTCCTGGAACAAAGGAAAAGCGCCGATCCGTCCAGTTCCTACGTTGCCAGGCTGTATGCGGGCGGGCTCGACCTGATCCGCAAGAAGATTGGGGAGGAGGCGACGGAAGTCGTCATCGCCGCCGGAAACGACGATGATGCAGCACTCATCCATGAAATCGCCGACCTCTGGTTCCACTTGCTGGTGGCGCTCGCGGCTCGCGGCCTCAGCCACGAGGCGGTCCTGGCGGAACTGGGCCGTCGATTCGGAGTCTCTGGCATTGAGGAAAAAGCCTCGCGTCTGGGACAATAAAATTCAAACCAAGCTGAGTTGCGGGCCCTGTTCGGCACCGCCAAGGAAACACCCCCATGCTTTCGATTCAACATTTACTGGTCGTGCTCGTCATCGTGATGCTGGTGTTCGGCACCAAGAAAATCAAAAGCATCGGCGGTGACGTCGGTGGCTGGATCCGCGACTTCAAGAAGGCGTTGCGCGACGGCGAGCAGGACGTGGAAACCAAGGACACCGCTACCGCAGCTGCCCCCGCGAGCCGCGTGACCGTGGAAGGCGAAGTGGTCAGCAAGACCGAGCAAACCGCCACGCCTTCGGAACACAAGAGTGTTTGAAATCGGATTTTCCGAACTTGTCCTGATTGCCCTCGTTGCCCTTCTGGTGTTCGGGGCTGAGCGCTTGCCCGAGCTGGTTCGCAACACTGGCCGCTGGATTGGCCGGGCCCAGCGCGTGGCCCGCGAGATCCGGGCCGAATTCGAGCGGGATATCGCCCGCGAGGAACTCGCCGCCCTGCAGCGCGAGCTCAAACAACCCGCTGCGGAGCCCATTCGGCTCGACCCGCCGCCTGCAGAGCCCAACAAGGCCCCGGGCGCTGCCTAAGCCCGCTTAACTGGATTCCCGCGTGACTGATCCCACCGAAGGCTTGACCGAGCGCGAGCAAACCTTTGTCTCGCACCTGAAGGAGCTGCGCGATCGGCTGCTCCGATCAATCTTCTGCGTAATTATCGTGCTATTGGTGCTGCTGCCAGTCGCGAACACCGTGTACTCGTGGGTGGCGCGCCCGCTGCTCGCCACCATGGCGGCCAACGGCGCACAGATGATTGCCATCGACGTCGCCTCGCCCTTCTTCGCACCCTTCAAACTGGTGTGCTTCGTCGCCGTGCTGATCAGCGTGCCGTACATTTTCTACCAGATGTGGGCCTTCGTGGCGCCGGGCCTGTACCGACACGAGCGCAACCTCGCCTTGCCCCTGCTGGGGTCGACCATTGGTCTTTTCTACACGGGTATCGCGTTCGCTTACTTCGCGGTGTTCCCGGTGATGTTCGGCTTCTTCACCGCAGCAGCGCCCGAGGGCGTGCAGGTGATGACGGACATCTCGAAGTACCTCGATTTCGTCATCGTGATTTTCTTTGCTTTCGGCTTGGCCTTCGAAGTGCCGGTGGCGACGTTCCTGCTGGTCAAGAGCGGCATCGTCTCGCGCGCGGAACTCATCGAGAAGCGCCCTTACGTCATCGTGGGGATCTTCTGCATCGCCGCCGTGCTGACGCCACCGGACCCCATTTCCCAGTGCCTCATGGCAATCCCCATGTGCATGCTCTGGGAAATCGGGCTCCTGTGCTGCAAGTGGTTCATCGATGAAGAGGAGGACGACGAGCACGAAGATGCGCCGACCGCGCTCGTCGAAGCCCCGTCGAAGGACGGCACCCAGGCTTGATGGATGCGCCGCGTTGGCAGCGTGACGGCGCCAGGTTCAAAGCCGGCTGATCCCGTCGGGGCCAGCCACCAGCACCACGTCGGCCGGCCGGCGGGCGAAGAGCCCATTGGTGACGACGCCGGAAAGCTGGTTGATTTCGCCCTCGAGCGCCGCCGCATCGTCGATGTCGAGGCCGTGCACGTCGAGGATCTGGTTGCCGTTGTCGGTCACGAAGCCTTCGCGTAGCACCGGCCTGCCGCCCAGCTTGGCCAAGCCCCTGGCCACCAGTTCACGCGCCAAAGGCAGCACTTCCACCGGCAGCGGGAAGCGGCCCAGGCGGTCCACCACCTTGCTGTCATCCACCACGCACACGAAAAGCGCGCTGGCGGCAGCGACAATTTTTTCCCGGGTCAACGCACCACCACCGCCTTTGACGAGGCAGCGGTCGCGGGTGGTTGCGTCCGCGCCGTCCACGTAGAGGGGCAGTTCGCCCACGTCGTTCAGATCGAGCACCGGAATGCCCACCGCACGCAGCCGCGCGGCGCTGGCTTCCGAGCTCGCCACTGCGCCGGGAATCCGCGCGCGGCGATCACCCAGGGCTTCGATGAAGAAGTTTGCGGTGCTGCCGGTTCCGACTCCGATGACGCAGCCATCGGCCACGAATCTGAGCGCGGCATGCGCTACGAGGCGCTTTTTTTCGTCCTGGTCCATGGGGTACTCGTGGAGGTTAGCGGGGCAACGGGAGGGGGCTTCAATGTTATCTTATGGCCATGCTAGAGCAGTACCTGAAGATGATCCTGCGCGCGCCGGTCTATGACGTTGCGCGCGAAACCCCGCTCGATCCGCTGCCCTTGCTGAGCCGGCGCCTGCATAACCGCGTGCTGCTGAAGCGCGAGGACATGCAGCCCGTGTTTTCCTACAAGCTGCGTGGCGCCTACACCCTCATGGCCTCGTTGAGCCCGGACGAACGCGCGCGCGGCGTCATCACGGCCTCCGCCGGCAACCATGCGCAGGGTGTTGCGCTGGCTGCGGCCAAGCTCGGTATCCGCGCGCTGATCGTGATGCCGAAGACCACGCCCGAGATCAAGGTTGCGGCCGTACGCAGGCTGGGCGGCGAGATCATCCTCCACGGCAACACCTATGACGAAGCCGCCGAACAGGCGCATGAACTTGCCGCCGTCCGCGACCTGACCTACGTCCCGCCCTATGACCACCCGCTGATCATCGCCGGGCAGGGCACCGTGGCGATGGAAATCCTCCGCCAGCACACGGGCCCCCTCCATGCGATCTTCTGCCCGGTAGGCGGAGGTGGGCTCATTGCCGGCGTCGCGGCCTACGTGAAGGCGCTGGCGCCGGAAATTCTCGTGATTGGCGTGGAGGCCGCCGAGGCCGCCTGCATGACACGCGCGCTGGAAGCCGGCGAGCGCGTGGTGCTCGATCGCATCGGAACCTTTGCCGACGGCGCGGCGGTCCGCCAGGTGGGCGAGGAGCCGTTCCGTATCGCGCGCGCCTGCGTCGACGCCATGATCACGGTCTCCATCGACGAAATCTGCGCAGCCGTCAAAGACATCTTCGAAGACACCCGCGCCATCGCCGAACCCGCCGGTGCGTTGGCGCTCGCGGGCATGAAGCAGTACGTGGCGCGCAAGGGCGTGCAGGACGAGACCCTGGTGGGCGTCCTGAGCGGCGCCAATGTCAACTTCGATCGGCTGCGGCATATCGCCGAGCTGGCCGAATTGGGCGAGCAGCGCGAGATGCTGATCGGCGCCACCATCCCGGAGCGGCCCGGCAGCTTCCGGCGCTTTTGCCATGCCTTGGGGCCGCGCGCGATCACTGAATTCAACTACCGCTATTCCGACACCGACCGTGCCGCCGTGTTTGCCGGTGTCCAGCTCCGGCGTGGCGGCAGCGAACGCACCGAGATCCTCGCCAGCCTCAAGGACAAAGGTATCGAGGCCATCGACATCTCCGACAACGAACTCGCCAAGCTGCATCTCCGCTATATGGTAGGCGGGCATGGTGGCGCAATGGGCGCCGAACGCCTGCTGCGCGTGGAATTCCCCGAACGACCGGGCGCGTTACTGCATTTCCTGACCCAGGTGGGCGACCGCTGGAACATCAGCCTGTTCCACTACCGCAACCACGGCGCGGCCTATGGGCGCGTGCTCGTGGGCGTGCAGGTACCCACGGCGCGCGAGGATGATTTCACGCAGTTCCGGCGCGAACTCAAGATGGACCACGTCGAAGAAGCCAACAACGTTGCCTATGAACTCTTCCTCAGCTAGTCCGGCCAGTACCGCCGCGCGCGCGTCGCTGGTGGCGGTCATGCAGCGACTTGAGCACGACGGGCTCAATCGCGCGGCCGCCGGCAACACCAGCCTGCGCACCCAACGCGGGATGCTCATCACCCCCACCGGTGTCGTGCCGGCCCTGCTGGCGCCGTCGACGATGGTGGAGATGTCACTGGCGGGTGACACCCTCGACGAGTTCTGGCGGCCTTCCAGCGAATGGCGCTTCCATCGAGACCTCTACGTGCATCGGCCAGAGGTCAACGCCATCGTCCACGTGCATTCGCCCTATGCCACGGCGCTGGCCTGTACCCGCCGCGGGATCCCGCCTTTCCACTACATGGTGGCAGCGGCTGGTGGCGTGGACATCCGCTGCGCGCCCTACGCTACTTTTGGCACCCAGGGCTTGTCCGACCACGCCCTTGCAGCCCTGCGCGAGCGCCGCGCCTGCCTGCTGTCCAACCACGGGCTGATTGCCCTTGGCCCCGACCTCGACCGGGCGCGGCGCATGGCCGTGGAAGTGGAGGAACTTGCGCGCCAGTACCTGCTGGCCGAACAAACCGGGCAGCTGGTGCTGCTTAACGAGGCAGAAATGAACGACGCCATCGCGATGTTTGCGACCTATGGCCAACAACAGTAGCAGCGGTCCGCTGGACGAATTCACGCGCCGCCCGGCGATGCGCATCGTGGTGTGCTGCCCGGATCTACTGGCGGCGCGACGTTTCTACGAAGACACCCTCGGCTGTCGCATCGCGAGCGCCGGGGACGAGGTGCTGGCCTTCGAGTTCTTCGGGGGACGCCTGTACGTGCAGCGTGGCGACGGCCCGGCGGCGCAGGGCGTCACCACGGGCATTGCGGAATTCGGTCTTGAAATGGGCTGGGAAGACTGGCATCGCGCCGTCGACCACCTCAACTACATCGGGGTGCGCTATGCCGCGCCGCCCAGCTTCAGCGACCGCGGCACGCCACTGGAAGCCGCGCACTTTTCCATCGAGGATCCGGGTGGCAACCGGCTGGGCTTCAGCGCCAGCCGGGAGTCGGCCAAATCAGAAAAACAGGGTGCGTAGCTTCTCGCCCGGATCCGGATCGCGCATGAACGCCTCGCCCACCAGGAAGGCGTTTACTTCGCGCTTGCGCAGCCGCTCCACCTGTTCGCGGCTGTGGATGCCCGACTCACTCACCACCAGACGATCTGCCGGCAGGTCGCGCAGCAGCCCGATGGTGTTCTCGATGTCCGTAACGAAGCGCTTGAGGTCGCGGTTGTTCACGCCAATCAGCGGCAGCCGCAGGCGCAGCGCGCGTTCGAGTTCCTCGCGGTCGTGCACTTCCAGCAGAACGTCGAGATCCCACTGCCGCGCGGTATCGGCCAGCACCTGCAAGGTGGCGTCGTCGAGCGCGGAGACGATCAGCAGTACGCAGTCGGCACCCAGCGCCCGCGACTCGACGATCTGGTAGGGATCGACCATGAAGTCCTTGCGGATGATGGGCAGCACGCAGGCTGCCCGCGCGGCCTTCAAGTGTTCGTCCGAACCCTGAAAGTACTTCTCGTCGGTCAGCACCGACAGGCACGCCGCGCCGCCGGCCGCGTAGGACGCTGCGATGGTGGCAGGATCGTAGTGCTCGCGGATCACGCCCTTCGAAGGTGAAGCCTTCTTGCACTCGGCAATCACCGCCGGCAGGCCGCGCGCGATGTTGCGGCGGAGCGCCGTTTCGAAGCCGCGAGGTGGGGTTTGTGCCCTGGCGGTGGCTTCGAGCGCCACCAGCGGTACCCGCTGCTTGCGCGCGGCCACTTCCTCGCGCTTGTGCGCCATGATTTCGGCCAGGACGTCGCGCCCCGGGGCCAGTGCTGAAGTTTCGTTGCTCATGCCGTGGGCAGCGCCTGGGAGGCTGAATAGCGAATGCAGTGTTCGAAGCGTTCGCGCGCCGCTCCGCTGGCGATGAGCTCGCAGGCCTGCGCATAGCCTTCCGCCAGCGAGACACTGCGCCCGCAGAGGTAAAGCGCCGCGCCCGCGTTCACCGCCACGATGTCGCGGGCGGGGCCCACCTCACCGGCGTAGACGCGCTTGATGATGGCGAGGCTCTCGGTGGCGTTCGCCACCTTGAAGGTGCTGAGCGGCGCCGGCTTGATGCCGAGGCTTGCGGGATGGAACTCGTAGTGCGTGATGATGCCGTCGTTGAGTTCGGCAATCGTGGTGGGCGCGCTGATGCTGATCTCATCCAGCCCGTCCGCTGCATGGACCACCATCGCGCGCTCCGTGCCCAGGCGCGCCAGCACCAGTGCCACTTTTTCAACCCAGTCCGGGTTGAACAGGCCCATCAGCTGGCAGGGCGCTGCCGCCGGATTGGTCAGCGGCCCCAGCACGTTGAACAAAGTGCGCACCCCAAGCTCGCGGCGCGGCGCCGCCGCGTGGCGGGTGGCGTTGTGGTGGGCCTGGGCAAACATGAAACCAAAGCCGGTCTCCCGAATGGAGGCTGCAATCTGATCGGGCGTGAGGTCGAGCCGGATGCCGGCCGCTTCGAGCACGTCGGCCGATCCGCTGCTGCTCGAGACCGAGCGATTCCCGTGCTTGGCCACCCGCCCGCCACCGGCCGCCACCACGAAGGCCGCGGCGGTGGAGATGTTGAACGTACCGGCGGCATCGCCGCCGGTGCCGCAGGTGTCGATCAGCGGGCGGCATTCGGAAACCACTTTCAGCGACAGTTCGCGCATGACGGACGCAGCGGCGGTGATTTCGTCGACCGTCTCGCCTTTCATGCGCAGGCCAATGAGCAGCCCCGCGATCTGCGCTGGCGAGGCTTCGCCGCCCATGATCTGGCGCATCACGGCCAGCATCTGGTCGAAGGCGAGATCCTGGCGGGCGACGACCGCCGCAATGGCTTCTCGAATTTGCATGGGGGTCAGGCCGCGCGCCGCGAACGGCTGAGCGCAAAGAAGTTCTGGAGCAGGGCGTGGCCGTGCTCGGTGAGGATCGATTCCGGATGGAACTGCACGCCGTAGACCGGCAGCTCCCGGTGCCGAACGCCCATGATTTCGTCCACGCTGCCGTCGGCTTTGGCGGTCCAGGCGGTGACTTCAAGGCAGTCCGGGCAGCTGTCCTTCTCGATCACGAGCGAGTGGTAACGGGTGGCGGTGAACGGGTTGGTGAGACCCGCAAAGACGTCGGTATCGCGATGGTGGATGGGGGAAGTCTTGCCGTGCATGACTTCGCGCGCATGCACCACCTTCCCCCCAAACGCCTGCCCGATACTCTGGTGGCCGAGGCACACGCCGAGGATGGGAAACACCCCGGACAGCTCCCGTACCACGTCCAGCGACACCCCTGCCTCGTTGGGCGTGCAGGGTCCGGGGGACAGGATGATGTGGTCTGGTCGCATGGCGCGGATGTCCGCCACCGTGATGGCGTCGTTGCGCCGCACGTCCACCGTTTCACCCAGCTCGCCGCAGTACTGCACGAGGTTGTAGGTGAAGGAGTCGTAATTGTCGATCATCAGGAGCATGGGAAGGCGTCAACCGGGGAAGTCAGCAAGGGTCGCAGTTTAACGTCCGCCGCCCGCCTTGCGCAGCATGCGTCCACCCACGGCCGTGATCGAATGCGAGGCATCATCGGACACCCACGACAATCCACCGTGACGCGGCCTCCAACGGCCAGGTGCCCGTCGGCAATCGCCGCCTTTTCCCTGGCGGGAGTGCCTGGCAACGCCGCGCGGCCTCCATCGGAACTCGCTTTAGTCCGGGGCAACGGCGGATCTTCGCGAACTGCCACGCGTGGCGGCAGCGGGACTGTGACGTCGTCCCGGGTCGCTTGAACTAAGCGTGCGGGGCCCGGTCACTCCCCCGTGAACTCCCGGTCCCACACCGGGTGCAGCGACCGCTTCAGGCCTCGATCCCCGTCACGCCTGCACTGGATAAGGACTCATGATGCCCTCGCCCCGACGTCACCTTGGCTTGCCGAATATCCTGCGTGCCCTCGCCCTGGCGTTGTTCTCGCTCTCCGCCTCGGCATTGGAGATCGGCAGTGCTGCCCCCGCCATTGCACTGCCCGATGCCTCCGGGCAGATCCTCAAACTCGAACCGGGCAAGATCCGCTATGTCGATTTCTGGGCCGCGTGGTGTGCGCCGTGCCGGCATTCCTTTCCCTGGATGAATGAAATGTTCGAGAAATACCGGGCGCAGGGTTTCGAAGTGCTTGGCGTGAACCTCGATACCGACCAGCAGGACACCACCGACTTCCTCGCCAGGGTCCCGGCGAAGTTTCCGGTCGTCTACGACCCTGAAGGCCTCACCCCAGCCGTCTACGGGGTGAAAGGCATGCCGACCAGCGTGCTGATCGATCGTGACGGCAAGGTCCTCTTCCAGCACATCGGCTTCACGGACGGAAGCCGCGAAGGCCTGGAAGCTGCCATCAAGCAGGCACTTTCCCCATGAGCCCGGGGAGCAGGATTCACTGCGGCCCGCGCGCTTTTGTCCATGGGCTGCTGCGGCTTGCCTTACCGGCTTCGCTCATCGCGCTCACGGGCTGCGCCAGCCTCCCCCCGGTGCAGCCCTGGCAGAAAGGCGTGCTGGCTAAACCCGAAATGACTTTCGAAACCGACCAGCTCGAAGCGCGCTACGTCGAGCACACCTACTTCAGCAAGGAAGCGGCGTCCGGCGGTTCCGGGGTAGGCGGGGGTGGCTGTGGCTGCAACTGAGTCCACAGCGCCGTCCGGCATCTCGCTACGGGAAGACCGTACGGCGGCGGGTTGCAGCCTCCTGCTGGCAGCGCTTGCGCTGCCTATCCTGCAAGTCGCGCATGCCGACACACCGCCCGATCGTGGCCACGTCAGCTACAAGTACCTCGACTACGAAGACTTCCAGCCGGGCTGGGATCGCATGCTCATCCAGGCCAATGCGCTGTCGGCATTGCTGCCGATCGCCGGCAAATGGGCGCTGGAAGGCGCCCTGACCGTGGACACCATCTCTGGCGCTTCCCCGTCCTACCACAGTCAGCGCCTGCGCTCTGCGGAAGTAAAAGACGAACGGCGCGGGCTGGACTTTGGCCTGACGCGTTACTTCGACCACGGGAGCTTCAATTTCTCGCTGTCAAATTCCAGCGAGCACGACTACGAATCCAACGCCTATTCCGCCACGGGATCGATTAGCACGGAGAGCAAGAACACCACGCTGACCCTCGGGGTGGGCAAGACGGACGACAGCATCAATGTGCCGTTCGTGGGCGTGAACAATGAACCCAAAGGGATCTACCAGGGGCTTCTGGGCATCACGCAAGTCGTCACGCCGCGCGACATCGCGCAACTCACGCTCACTTATTCTTCGGGCGAGGGGTATTTTTCCGATCCTTACAAACTGCACGACAAGCGTCCGGACACCAAGCGCATCTCCAGCGTGCTGGCGCGCTGGAACCACCGGTTCGAGTTCACCAAGGGCACGGCGCGCGCCAGCTATCGCTACTACAGCGATACCTTCGATGTACGCGCCCACACGGCGACGCTCGAATACGTGCAGCCCCTGCCGCACGACTGGACCATGACACCTTTCGTTCGCCTGTACGCACAGTCGGCCGCCGAGTTCTACCTCGATCCCGTGAATCCGCCTTCGCCGGTGTTCGTGCCGCGCAACCAGTTGCAGTCGCAAGACCAGCGCCTGTCGGCTTTCGGTGCGGGATCGCTCGGCATCAAGATCAGCAAGTACCTGACCGGGGATCTGCTGCTCGATGCGCGCTACGAACGTTACGAACAGCGCGGTGACTGGTATCCCTTCGGCGAAGGCAGCCCCGGCATCGACCCGTTCAAGGCCAACGTCATCCAGGTCGGCGTGACCTGGTATTTCTAGGTCGCGCAGGATGAAGATCTTCCGGAGCTGCTTCCAGGCCATGGCCTGCACCAACGAACTGGTGGTGGCAGCCGACGACGAAGCCGTGGCGCACGCCACCATGACCGCCGCCGCGAGCGAAGTCCTGCGCATCGAGGCGAAGTACTCGCGCTATCGCGAGGACAGTTTCATTACGAAGGTCAACGCTGGTGCCGGCAGTGGCAAGGCCATGACCTGCGACGAGGAAACGCAATCCCTGCTGCGCTTCGCCGAGCTCCTCCACCGCGAAAGCGAAGGACTGTTTGACATCACCTCCGGTGTCCTGCGGCGGGCGTGGGATTTCAACAAGGCTGCAATCCCATCTGAAAGCGCGCTCGCGCCGCTGTTGGCCCTGGTGGGTTGGGAAAAACTCCACTGGCGGGACCACCAGTTGCAGCTCACCTTGCCCGGCATGGAGATCGATTTCGGTGGCTTCGGCAAGGAATACGCCGCCGATCGCGCGGCGCTCGTGCTGCGCCAACTCGGAGTGAAGCACGGCTACGTGAACCTCGGTGGCGACATCGCGGTGGTCGGGCCACAGCTCGACGAATCACCGTGGCAGATCGGCATCAACGATCCGCGCGATCCCTCGCAACTTATCGCCACCTTGCCGCTCAGCCTGGGTGGGCTTGCGACCAGTGGCGACTACGAACGTTTTTTTGAACTCGACGGCAAACGCTACTGTCACATCCTCAAGCCTTCCAGCGGCCTTCCCGTGCAGTACTGGCGCTCGGTGAGCGTACTGGCGCCGGTGTGCATCGCCGCCGGCAGCCTCAGCACCATCGCCATGCTCAAGGAATCGACCGGACTCGCCTTCCTGCAAGCGAAAGGTGTGAGCTACCTCGCGGTAAACGCGCTGGGAGAAATCCATGATGCCAACAGCGAAACACCAATCGCACGGGAACACGCATGAGTACATTAACGCTGACTTCCGGCAACGACGTCCTTCAATCCGACACGACGCTTTTCGGTACGCTCAACAGCAGCACTTCGGTCGATCTCACCTTCTACAACATCATCGACGCGGGTGCAGGCTTCGACACGTTCGTCTATTACGACAACTATTTCGACAACTCTAACGACAACTTCAAGCTCACCACGCCGGTGACGGGTGGCGTCATGTTGGTCGCCACGGTGTCGGGTGCCAGCGGTGGCGCCAATAAAACGGCGACGCTGACCCTCAAGAACTTCGAAAAAATCCAGTTCGTCAACACGAACATCAGCCTCGCGCCGACGATCGGCGACGACCTCCTCAATGGCGGTAAGGGCAACGACACCTTCCATGCGCTCGACGGCAACGACAAGGTCATCGGCAACGCGGGCAACGATGTTCTCGACGGCGGTGCGGGCACGGACACCTTGATCGGCGGCGCGGGCAACGACACCTACGTCATTGATACGCGCGCCGACGTCATTACCGAGAAGGCTGGGGGCGGTACCGACCTCGTCGAAGTCGACATCGCGACGGTGGGCGGCACCTACACGCTCGGCGCCACGCTGGAGATGGCGACGGTCGTGAGCAACGTCGCCTACAACCTGACCGGCAACGCTGGCGCCAACACGCTGGTGGGCAACGCGGCTGCCAACGTGCTGAACGGTGGTGCGGGCATCGATCATCTCACCGGCGGGGCGGGCAGCGACACTTACCTCATCGATCAGCTCGCGGACGTGATCACCGAACTCGCCAGCGGCGGACAGGATCTGGTCAAGGTGGGCGTGGCCACCACCGGCGGCACCTACACCCTGGGTGCCAATCTCGAGAACGCGACACTCACCAACAAAGTGGCCTTCAACCTGACCGGCAACGGGCTCGACAACACCTTGGAGGGCAATGCGCTGGCCAATGGGCTCAAGGGCGCTGCCGGGAATGATGTCCTCAGCGGCGGCCTGGGCGCGGACAGTCTGACCGGCGGCGCGGGCGCGGACAGCTTCCGTTTCGATGCGCTGCCGTCCAGCAAGAACGTCGACACCGTCACCGACTTCGCCCATGGGCTGGACCACCTGTTGTTTGACGATGCCTTCTTCCTTGGTCTTGGCGAAGCCGGCAGCACGCAGGGCACCGCGATCGGCGTCGGCGAATTCGCGGCAGGCACGGCGGCCACCACGGCGGACCAGCGTTTCAGCTATGACGATACGACCGGCAAGCTCTTTTACGACAAGAACGGCAACGTGAACGGCGCCGCGGACCAGGTGCAGGTAGCGGTGTTTGGCAGTGCCACGCATCCGATCCTGGACGCGAGTGATTTCCTGATCGTGTAAGTCGATGGTGCAGCCCGCACCGCCCTGGCGCCGCAGCGCGGGTGAACCCGGCGAGCTTGCGGGCAATTCGCGCCCACTGCTTGATTCGTCGGCGACGCATCAAGCAGACTCAGTCGCAATGACGGGTAAGCGCGAGGCGCCTGATGTCCTATCGCCACACGGTCGCTGCATCGACCTACCAGTTCGCCGATCTCAAAACCCTGCTGGCCAAGGCTTCACCCGCGCGCTCGGGTGACTACCTGGCCGGGGTCGCCGCCGGCAGCGCAGTGGAGCGGATGGCCGCGCGGATGTGCCTCGCCGACCTGCCCCTGTCCACCCTGGTCGACAATCCGCTCATTCCCTACGAAGAAGATGAAGTCACCCGGCTCATCTGTGACCGGCACCCACCGGCGCTGTTCGCCGGGATAGCCCACCTCACGGTGGGTGAGTTCCGCAACTGGCTGCTGCTGGAGTCAACCGACGAGGCGACCCTCGCACGCATCGCACCGGCCATCACGCCGGAAATCGCCGCCGCCACCTGCAAACTCATGCGCAACCAGGACCTCATCCTGGTGGCGAAGAAGTGCCGCGTCATCACGCGCTTCCGCAACACCATCGGCCTGCCCGGACGACTCGCGGTACGCCTGCAGCCCAACCATCCCACCGACGACACCAAGGGCATCGCCGCCTCGCTGCTCGACGGCCTGCTCTACGGCTGTGGCGATGCGGTGATTGGGATCAATCCGGCGAGCGACAGCCTGCCACTGCTCACCAACCTGTGGCGGATGGTGGATGACGTCATCCAGCGCTTCGAAGTGCCCACCCAGTCCTGCGTGCTTACGCACGTCACCAGCCAGATCAAGGCGATCGAGGCCGGCGCGCCCATCGATCTGGTGTTCCAGTCCATTGCCGGAACGGAAGCCGCCAATCGTAGTTTCGGGGTGGATCTGGCCGTCCTGAAGGAAGCCAATGATGCCGCGCGTAGCCTCGGTCGCGGCACGCTCGGCAACAACGTGATGTATTTCGAGACCGGACAAGGCAGCGCGCTGTCGGCCAACGCGCACCACGGCCTGGACCAGCAGACCTGCGAGGCGCGGGCCTACGCCGTAGCGCGGGAGTTCCAGCCGCTGCTGGTCAATACCGTGGTGGGCTTCATTGGGCCGGAGTACCTCTATGACGGCAAGCAGATTGTCCGCGCGGGCCTCGAAGATCATTTCTGCGGAAAACTCATGGGCCTGCCGCTGGGCGTCGACGTCTGCTACACCAACCACGCCGAAGCCGACCAGGACGACATGGACACCTTGCTGACCCTGCTCGGCGCGGCGGGCGTGACTTACGTGATGGGGATCCCGGGCGCGGACGACATCATGCTCAACTACCAGAGCACCTCCTTCCACGACGCGCTCTACCTGCGTGAAGTGATGGGACTCAGGCACGCGCCTGAATTCGAAGCCTGGCTCGAGCGCATGCGACTCATCAATGCCACCGGGCGCCTGCAAAGCCTGCCCGCGCGCGACCCTTTGCTCCTCGCGTTGAGCGATCTCACCCACGCTGCATGACCGACACCAAACCCACCCACGTCGAGGTCAACGCCTGGCAGGGTTTGCGCCAGTTCACGGCCGCGCGCATCGCGCTCGGTCGCGTGGGCGCCAGCCTGCCGACCGCCGAAGTGCTGGCCTTTGGCCTGGCGCATGCGCAGGCGCGCGATGCCGTACACGCCGTGCTCGACGTCCCGCGCCTCAAGGCTGAACTCGAAGGGCTTGGCCTGGCCACCGAAGTGGTGTGCAGCAACGCGCCCGATCGACCCCGCTACCTGCTGCGTCCGGACCTTGGACGCACGCTGCATCCTGAAGCAGCCGCACACCTCGGCGCACTGAAATCCTCGGCGGAGATCGTTTTCGTGCTGGCAGATGGCCTCTCCGCGGTAGCACTCCAGGCCCACGCCGCACCGCTCCTCACGGCGCTGCTGCCGCAATTGCACCCGGCCTGGACCGTGGCCCCGGTGGTGATTGCCACTCAGGCGCGGGTGGCGCTGGGGGATGAGGTGGGCGAGTGCTTCAGGGCGCGCCTGCTGGTCATGCTCATCGGCGAACGACCGGGCCTGAGTTCGCCCGACAGCCTCGGCGCCTATGTCACCTACCTGCCACGCAAGGGTCGTTCGGATGCCGAACGCAACTGCGTCTCGAACATCCGCCCGGCAGGTCTTGACTACACCGAAGCTGCCCGCAAGCTCGGTTGGCTCATCGGCGAAGCCCTGCAGCGCCAGCTGACGGGGGTCTCGCTGAAGGACGAGAGCGATACCCTGAATCTGCCGCGCTGAGGAGTGCGGCCGCGTTAGCGGCGCAGTTCTTGCGGTGCGTTAGTGAGTGAGTCCGGCTGCGGGCGCGTTACCGCGCAGGTGTGCCGGCATCCATCCTTCAAGCCACAGGAGCTCAGGCGATGAACCAAGTCCCCGAATCAGGCACTCCCGCGCCGCACGATCACGACACCAGGACCCTCCATGAAATGGGCTATGCGCAGGAGTTGGCGCGAACCCTCTCCCGCTTTTCCAACTTCGCGATTTCCTTTTCCATCATCTGCATCCTGTCCGGAGGCATCAATTCACTCGCCCAGGCAACCTCGGGTGCAGGCGGCGCTGCGATCGGCATCGGGTGGCCCCTGGGCGTGCTGGTGTCGGCGGTGTTTGGCATCGCGATGGCGCAGATTGCCTCGGCCTATCCCACCGCTGGTGGCCTCTACCACTGGGGTTCGGTGCTCGGGAATCGCTTCACGGGCTGGCTCACCGCATGGTTCAACCTGCTGGGGCTGATCACGGTGCTCGGCGCCATCAATGTCGGCACCTACTATTTCTTCATGGGTGCGTTCGGGCCGGCGCTGGGCCTGACCGACACCATCGGCACGCTGATGATCTTCCTGACCCTCCTCACGGGCGCCCAGGCGCTCATCAACCACTTCGGCATTTCACTCACGGCCAAGCTCACCGATTTCTCGGGCTATCTCATCTTTGGTACTTCGATTGCCCTCACCGCGGTCTGCCTCACCTACGCCACGTCCTACGAATTCTCGCGGCTGTTCACCTTCGCGAACTATTCAGGTGAAGCAGGTGGCAACGTGTGGCCCGCGATTTCCGGCGGCTGGGTGTTCATGCTGGGCTTGCTGATGCCCATCTACACCATCACCGGTTACGACGCCTCGGCCCACACTTCGGAAGAAACGGTCAACGCCGCGCATTCGGTGCCCCGCGGCATCATTTCCTCGATCCTCTGGTCGGGGGTCTTCGGCTATCTCTTCCTGTGCGCCCTCGTGCTGATGATTCCCAACATGGACGAGGCGGCCAAGCAGGGCTGGAACGTCTTCTTCTGGGCCTTCGAGCAGCAGGTGCCGGGACTGCCCAAGAACCTCATGTTCGCCGCCATCTTCCTCGCACAGATGCTCTGCGGGCTGGCTACCGTCACGTCCGCGTCGCGCATGATCTACGCCTTCTCCCGCGACGGTGGACTGCCCTTCTCGAGCAAGCTTGCCAGCGTTTCGTCCGCCTATCGCACGCCGAGCGCGGCCATCTGGGCGGCGGCGGTTGCGTCCGTATTGTTCGTGTGGGGCGCCAAGTTCCTGGAGGCGGGTGGCACGCCGGTCTACACGGTCGTCGTGTCGTGTACCGTGATCTTCCTGTTCTTCTCCTTCGCCATTCCCATCACCCTCGGCCTGTTCGTGTACGGCAGCCACAAGTGGCCGCGCATGGGCGAATGGGACATCGGACGCCCGGCTTATTCGATTTTCGCGGTGCTTTCGATCCTCGCCATGGGGCTCATCTTCTTCCTTGGCGTTCAGCCGCCGAACGACTTGGCCCTGTGGGTGACCTTGGGCTTCCTCGTCCTCACGGGGGTGGTCTGGTTTGCCTTTGAACAGCGCCGTTTCGAGGGACCGCCGATAGGTGCCGCGATCCAGGCGCGACTCCAGAAAATCGCCGACGCCGAGGCGGCCTTGAAAGGCTGAGGCCTGACCCTGGAGGACGATGCTTACCCGCATTGCAGATCTGCTGGGCCCGGCGGAAACCGCGGAAATCCTGTCGCGGCTCGGCGATCTGTGCTGGGAAGAGGGCGCCGAGACCGCGCTTGCGGTCGCAGGCCGCAAGCGCAACCTGGAGCTACCCCGCTGCCGTGGCCAGGTTGATGTCTTTGTCCTGTGATCTTTCTTTCATGCTGCTTTGGGGCTCTTAGCCGAAGGCGGCAGACGCTCGGCCATTCTGGCACGTGCTTGATGATGTGCACGCTCGTAGTTGACCGGCGAACGGTAGCCGAGACCCGAGTGACGACGATGCGGGTTGTACCAGCCTTCGATCCACTCGAAGATCCCCATC
>JAYTTZ010000047.1:0-2811 GCA_043744805.1 Gammaproteobacteria bacterium | reverse complement strand
ACCTCCACCGCCTCCGCTCCCGACGTTTTCCACCCCGACGCCAAGCGCGTTGAACCCCCGGAGTAAAACCCATGAAAAGACTGCTGACCTGCTTGTCGTTCGCCTCGCTTGCGCTTGCACTTGGAACCGCCGAAGCCGCCGAAGCCGCCGACCCTGCGGCCTACCTCATCGCCCCGGCCGACGGTGCCGTGGTGAAGGGCCCTGTGACCGTGGTGTTCGGCCTGCGCGCGCCCTGGGGTGTCGCCCCGGCCGGCATCAACCTGCCTGACACCGGCCACCACCACCTGCTGATCGACGCGCCGCTGCCCGACCTCACCAAGGCCGTACCCAAGGACGCCAGGCACCTGCATTTCGGCGGTGGCCAGACGGAAACCACCCTCACCCTGGCGCCGGGCAAGCACACCCTGCAACTCTTGCTGGGCGATTTCGCCCACGTGCCACACCAGCCTCCGGTGGTCTCAGCCCCCATCACCATCACGGTCGAATAAGCCGCCTGCCTACCCGTGCGCGTGGCGTGTACGGGTAGGCGACCTCGCGTCCTGCATGCCGGTCGACGCCGGGCGACGGGGCGCGCTGACGCGCACGTATACTCGGGGGCTTGCAGGCTTGCAGGCTTGCAGGCTTGCAGCGCAGGCCGCAGGTGCCGCGAGAAGAAAAACGTGCAGTCACCGGGGAGCGTAACGATGAGTGGTCCATTGGAAGGCGTGCGGGTGCTCGATCTCACGGCGGTGCTGATGGGGCCGTTTGCCACCCAGACCCTCGGCGACTACGGCGCCGACGTGATCAAGATCGAACCGCCTGCGGGCGACACCAGTCGCGGCCTCGTGCCCACCCGCCATCCCGGCATGGCCGCCGTGTTCCTCCACGTGAACCGCAACAAGCGTGGCCTCGTGCTTGATCTGAAGAAACCCGCTGGCCTCGCCGCGCTGCTGCGGCTGGTGGAAACGGCCGACGTGCTCATCTACAACGTGCGCCCCCAGGCCATGGCGCGCCTGGGGCTCACGTGGGAGGCGCTCTCGGCAGTGAATCCGCGCCTCGTGTACGTGGGCGTGTTCGGCTATGGCCAGGACGGGCCCTATGCCGCGAAGCCTGCCTACGACGATTTGATCCAGGGCGCGCTGGCCATTCCTTCGCTGGTGGCGGCGGTGGGCGATGGCGTGCCGCGCTACGTGCCGGTGGCGATGATCGATCGCACGGTGGGTATCGCGGCGGTCGGCGCGGTGTCCGCCGCGCTTTATCGTCGCGAGAAGACGGGAGTGGGGCAGGCCATCGACGTGCCCATGTTCGAAACCATGGTGCCGTTTGCGCTGGGCGAACACATGTCCGGCCGCAGCTACAACCCGCCGTCAGGGCCGGCCGGCTATCCGCGCATGATGGCCCGCGAGCGCGCACCGTTTGCCACCAGCGACGGCTACGTCTGTGCCCTCATCTACAACGACAAGCACTGGCGGTCGTTCTTCCGGCATCTCGGGCGCGAAGGAGACTTCGACACCGACCCGCGCCTCGCCACGATCGCCGCGCGCACCGCGAACACCCAGGCGCTCTACGGCATGCTGGCCGACATCCTCCACACCCGCACCACGGCGGAGTGGATTGCGTTTTTCGAGGAAGCCGACATCCCGGCGATGCGCCTCAACACCCTCGATTCCCTGATGGATGATCCGCACCTCGCGGCAGTGGGCTACTTCCAGGACGTGGAACATCCAACGGAAGGTTCCGTGAAGCAGATGCGCCCATCGAGCACGTGGTCGGAGTCGCCGCTGTCGGTGCGCCTGCCGGCGCCCCGGCTGGGCGAGCACAGCGCCGAAGTGCTGGCTGAGGCGGGCTATTCCACGGACGAGATTGCCGCGCTGGCGGCGGTTGGCGTTACCTTGCTCGGCTGACACCGGGACACCCGGCCCGTCCCCTGGCGTGCGGGGCGGGCCCGGCAAGGGCTCGACTCAGACGCGCTCGAAGGCGCCGATTTGCGGATCCGCCATCACCTGGAAGAACTTCTCCCGCGACCACGGCCAGCTGGCCGGCACGCCGTTCTTGTCGAGATACCAGCTTTTGCAGCCGGTCGACCAGATGGATTTCTTCGCCGCCGCCACCCGTTCTGCTTCCCACCCGGTGCTGGCATCGACGCTGGCGCTGATTTCCCGGCAGCGGCCGGCCCGGATTTCCTCGAGCAGGGCCAGGATGTAGGCCACCTGCGCTTCCGCGATGGAAATGAGCGAGAAGTTGCCCACCGGGCCGTTGGGGCCGTTCAGCATGAAGAAGTTGGGGAAGCCCGGGATGGACAGCGACAGGTAGGCCACCGGGTGGTCGGCCCAGGCGTCGTCGAGGTTGACGCCGTCGCGCCCGAGCACCGTGGTTGGGCGGATGAAGGCGTCGGTGCGGAAGCCCGTCGCCACCACGAGCACGTCGAGCTCGCGCAGGGTGCCGTCCGTGAGGCGCACGCCGTTCGGTTCAATGCGCTCGATGCCGGTGGTGATCACATGGGCGTTCGGCTTCTGGATGGCGTCGTAGAAGTCCATGGAGAAAATGAGTCGCTTGCAGCCGGCGCGGTAGCTCGGACGCAGCTTCTCGCGGAGCTCCGGGTCCTTCACGTTGTCTTCGAGGTTGGCGCGGCAGGCGGCTTCGAGATCGGCCATTTCCTGCGAATCGGCGTCGATGACGGCGTTGGAGAAGAACTTGAAGTACTCGCCGGCTTCCTTCTTCAGCTGTTCGAGCTTGTCCGGATCGTGGCGGAACCCGTCTTTTTCTGCTGCCGTGAAGAACTTGTTCTCGATGGGCATGATCCACTGCGCCGTGCGCTGGAAGAGATCAAAG
>JAYTTZ010000046.1:0-2814 GCA_043744805.1 Gammaproteobacteria bacterium | reverse complement strand
TCTGGCCAATGCATCTTGCGCGTGGGCGCCTGGAGCAGCAGCCAGCATTGCGGTTGCAAGCGCGGCGGACCGGAGGTTTTGCATGGGATGTTCCTGTCTGGCTTTCAGGTATTGCGACTGAGCGGCGTCGGCAGGCGAGGGTTCTCGCGTAGTGTTGGCCTCTCATACGCCGTGCGAAACAGGCTGCGAAAGACTTTCCGGGTCGCGTTTGGCAGCTATCAGCTGCAAGATTTCAGTCCGAAGCCTGGAGACGGGCACGGGCGGCTTTCTCGATTTGCCCGGCAAGGCGTCGTGCGCCCATGTTGCCCTCGGTTCGAAGCTGACGCGTGATCGCGAGCACCTGTGCCATCGTCGGTTGGTCGAACTTCGTGATATTCCAGAGCGCGCGCGAGCCGAAAGCTGCAAACGCATGGCGATACATTTCGACGACATCGTCTGTCGTCGGCTGACAGGGTGCGCTGGGCGGCGTGTCCGGTTTATTCTGGTCCTTCATAGCCCTGAAAGCATACCAGAGCAGCGCCTGCTTGTCTCGGCCCTGACACGGATCGGAAGTTGCACGTCGAAGCCGCCGACGGAACAGGTGTCCGGCTCGCGCGGCGTGGTCAACTTCGACGCCCGAAGATACGATCCAAATCACGGCGCCCGCAATCAGGATAGGTGATACGGGATCAATGCTTGCGCTCGATGGATAGCTGATTGATTTGCGTTCAGCGCCGGTCGCAACTTGCATGAGTTCGACAAGGGTCGTGGCATCCGCGCGCTTGCCTTCCTCTGCCACGCTTCCGATGGACGGCTCAACGCTCACCTTCGTTTTCTTTGTCTTGTTGTCGGCCATGCGTTCCTGCATGCCCGCAGGGAGATTGCGCCGGGTCTGAAGGTAACCTAGAAGTTACATCATCATGCATGCACTCGATGCGCTTGGAAACCCCATGCGTCGCGCCATCCTGCGGGAGTTGCGCACCACCCCACTCGCCGTGGGCGAGATTGCGGACCGTCTACCGGTCAGTCGTCCCGCTGTTTCGCGGCACCTGAAAGTATTGGAGGAAGCCGGCCTCGTCGAGACGCGGGAGGAGGGCACGCGCAACGTCTACTCGATCCGTCTCAAAGGCTTCGCTTCGGTGCGCGAATTTCTGGACGACTTCTGGGATGCAGCGCTCACCCGCCTGCAGGAGCTTTCGCGCAAATGATCGTCAATTCAGTGCTGCTTCATCTCGATGTGCCAGCGGCATTCGCCCTCTTTACGAAGCGAATCGGTGAGTGGTGGCCCGCTAACCGGCGCCACACCCGGGATCCCGGGAGTGCGATCCTGCTGCTGGCGTCTGGCCGGTTCTTTGAGCGCGCGAACGATGGCCAGGAGGTTGAACTGGGGAAAGTGACGACCTGGGCGGAACCGCATCGCATTCTCCTCGATTTCTATATCGCTACCGGTCCCGACCACCCGACGGAGGTTGAGATCCGGTTCGAGCGGGAAGGCGCAGGGACGCGCGTGACCGTTACCCACAGGTCAAAGCCCCAGAGCGCACATCTATGGGAGGAACGGTCGCCGAAGTATGCGGCTTCGTGGCAGAATGTGCTGGAGGCGCTGGTCAGCTTCCAGGTGCATATGTGATTGCATATTGTAACGCCTGTGTTACCATTGAGATCATGAAACGCTTCTCGACATCGACGATCATCCATGCGCCAGCAGACGCGATCTGGGCGCTGCTCACCGATGCCGCTGGCTATGCGGCGTGGAATTCGACCGTTGACAGGGTCGTCGGTACGATTGCGGCTGGCGGCAAGGTCATTGTTCACGCAAAGGCGTCGCCCGGTCGCGCGTTTCCACTGACAGTCATCGAATTTGTCCCGTCACAGCGCATGGTCTGGTCCGGCGGTATGCCGCTGGGTCTGTTTACTGGCGCCAGGACCTATACGCTAACGCCACAACCGGGCGGCGGCGTTGAGTTTGCGATGCGTGAGGAGTTCAGCGGAGCGTTGGCGCCGCTGATCACGCGGAGCATTCCCGATCTCCAGCCTGCGTTCGATCAATTCGCGGCCGACCTGAAGCGTCGTGCAGAGGGCGAGTCATGACGCAGGCTCCAAAGAAATCCGGGAGTGCGCCTGCGACGCCAATGGCTGCTGCAACACTAGCCCCGGTCAAGGACAGCGGCACGCGCGCATCGCCCTGGACGCTGCAGACGCCCGGTCTCGCATCCGACTTCGTGGTCTTTCGCGACGAAGAACTCGACCCGCCAGCGCTTGTCGTCCAGGTTGGCAAGACCGAGCTGCGCTATCACCTGCGCTGCATCGACGACTTGCACAAGATGCTCAAAGCCCATGGCGACTGGATGTTGCTTGGCAATGCGGATGAGCAGAAGCCTGCCGCCGATGGCACGGTCGAGGCGTGGGGGCGCTCGTCGTCAAATCCGGTTGGCGGCTGGTATGGCCTCAAGAAGGGATTGCGCGGCCGTTTCGGCAATTACGTGCCACCCGTCCTCGAAGTGCTTGGCCTCGCCGAGGTCGAACACAATGCGAGGAACAATCGCATGCGCGCGAAGCAGTAAAGCCGGAGGCCTCACGGTGCGCTGTTCGAGGCACAACGGACCAAACTTTCAATCGGTCGACTTGGCAGGCTACAGGTCATCAGCGGCCAAGGTCAACGGCCCATCATCAGGCTCAGCAGTTCTAAATGGCAGGGCAATTCAATTCATGATCGCATGAGGAGCCTTATTGCGGTCTTCGGGTTTGCGGCGAAGGCCTCGCGGGCGGGGCGTATCTGCGAGCCTCGCTTGCGGATCGTGGCGAGAACCTTGTCTCGAAGATGGGCGAGTGCCT
>JAYTTZ010000045.1:0-11125 GCA_043744805.1 Gammaproteobacteria bacterium | reverse complement strand
GCCTTGGCTGCATGACTTACGGCGCGTCGAGCTGGCGCGACTGGGTGCTGGACGAAGCAGCGTCGCTGCCGTTCATTGGCCGGGCCC
Organism: Gammaproteobacteria bacterium; assembly: GCA_043744805.1. Classification (GTDB taxonomy): domain Bacteria; phylum Pseudomonadota; class Gammaproteobacteria. The sequence continues at coordinate 11,038 of JAYTTZ010000045.1, read as the reverse complement.
TGGAGCTTGGCATCAATTTCTTCGACACCGCCGACGTCTACTCGATGGGTGAGAGCGAAGTAGTGCTTGGCCGGGCGTTGAAGCACTTCGGTGCCAAACGCGAGCGCACCGTCATCGCCACGAAGGTGTGGAACGCGATGAGCCGCGACTGCAACGACCGCGGACTTTCGCGCAAGCACATCATGCAGTCGGTGGATGCCTCGCTGCGCCGCCTGGGCACGGACTACATCGACCTTTACCAGATCCACCGCTACGACCCGCACACCCCGGTCGAGGAAACCCTGGAGGCGCTCGATGATCTGGTGCGCATGGGCAAGGTGCTCTACCTCGGCGCCTCCAGCATGTACGCCTGGCAGTTCGCGCGGATGCTGGCCGCCGCGGAACGCAAGGGCTGGAGCCGGTTCGTGTCCATGCAGCCGCACTACAACCTCGTGTATCGCGAGGAAGAGCGCGAAATGATCCCGCTCTGTCGCAGCGAAGGCATCGGCGTGATCCCCTGGAGCCCGCTCGCACGCGGCTTCCTCGCCGGCAATCGCGGCGCTGCTGCGGAGGGCGACACCACCCGTGCGAAAAGCGACGCCTTTGCGCACCAGCTCTACTACCAGCCGGACGACTACACGGTGGTAGACGCGGTCTCTGCCATCGCCAGTGCGCGCGGCGTGCCCAACGCCCAGGTGGCGCTGGCCTGGGTACTCGCCCAGCCTGGCATCACGGCGCCGATCATCGGCGCGTCCAAGCCGCAGCACCTGGAAGACGCCGCTGCAGCGCTGGAGATGAAGCTGACCGCGGAAGAACTCACCGCCTTGTCTTCGCCGTACCGACCGCATCCGGTGGCGGGCATCGATTTCTGAACGATGGCGATGGCGGAACCATCGCTCGGGCTGCCACACCCTGCGCTCCCGATCCCGGTGGTCTACCTCGCGCTGCGCGGGCTGGAACGCCAGCAGCTGCCGGACCTGGCCTCGGCAAGCGCCTGGATCCTTCGTCGCCCGGCTCGCAGACACCACGTGCTTCGCAGATGTGGCAGCGGAACCGGCGCTGGCAGGTTACCGCGACCTCCACGCGGCCCGTGGCAAGACGGGCCGGCAGTTCCAGGCTTCACCTGCAAGCCTCTTATCGCGTCACCGAAGCCTCGGGATTTCGCACCACGAAAGGCGCACGCACGGCGGTAGTGCCCATGCGTCTCGCGCTGGCGCGAGCTGCGATGGCGCATTCGGCCCGGCTTGCTTGCCTGTTGCAGAACTTGTGACGCACCCGTGTTTCGCGTGCTATTAGAGCAGTGACACCCACTGACTCGAGGAGGATCCATGGCGGCCAAGCCCACCGGTGTGCAAGTCAATCAGGCTTACACCTCCACCGACGACTTCATCACCCGCACCCACGTCCTGCCCCTGCTGGTTGATCCCGCCAAGCGGGCGCAGCTCATCGCGGAACATCATGGAAACCCGATCGGCAGGCCAGGCAAGGCCGGCAAGGCCGGCATCCAGCACAGCGACGATCTCGCACGTGTCATCGACAAACTCCGGCGCGCTCCGATGGCCGGCAAGTACGTCCGGGTGTGCCTGCGGCCGCATACCGACTATCGCATCGGGGTCTGCAGTGGCGTCCGCGGCAAACCCGTGAAGATGCTGAAGGAAAGTTATCCGTCGGAAGACGCCTGCGAGCACGAGATCTTCGTGCGCAGGGTCGCCGACCTGCTGGCCGGATACGGCTACAAATAGCGGCGCCGCCGCCGGTCTTCATTCCCTACTACCTACGCCCACCAGCGGGAGGATCCAGCATGTTGCGTATTACGGGTTACAGCGATTGCTACAGCGCCTGCCCTTCGGACACCGTCAGCTTCTTTGTCAATTCGGAAAAGGGTGAAGCCTTCGACGCGCAACTTGTGCGCCTCATCCACGGCGATACCAATCCGGAAGGCCCCGGCTTCAAGGAAGAGGAAATCGCCGCAGCCTGCAACGGCCGTTACAAGGGTCGCCAGCAGAAAATCCACGGGGGATCTTATGGCGTGGTGCCGGCGGATTCGCGCCTTGATTGCGCGAGCTTCACCCTGCAGGCCTTCATCTTCCCGACCACCCCGGGCGCGGGTCCGCACGGCTACTGCCACGACAAGGGCATGCAGGGCATCGTGACCAAGTGGCACATCGGCAGGAATTCCGGTTACGGGCTCTTCATCGACGAGGCCGGTTGCCTCGTGGCGATGATCGGTGGCGGCCGTGGCAAATTGACCCGCATCTCCAGTGGCAAGCCGCTGCTGCGCAAGGTGTGGTATCTGGTGGCCGTGAGCTACGACGCCGCCACGGGACTCGTGACGCTCTACCAGGAGCCGGTCGTTTCGGGCACCAACGGCGGACTCGGGATGTCGCTGCTGCACCCGGGTGCGGACACCAGCGCGGTGGTGAAGGCCAAGGCCGCGCCGCCGCCCTCGAAGAACGCTGCGCCGCTGCTGTTCGCGGCGGCCACGGTGAACAGTCATTCTGGCCGCGCCGTTCAGGGCGGGCACTACAAGGAAGCGGTGGACCCGGTCGCCCTGCCGGAACAGGGCTGGTGCTACAACGGCAAGATTGATCGACCCCGGGTCTCGGGCAGTGCACTCAGCAAGGCGGAAATCGACACCTTGGCCCGCGGCTTCGACGCCAGTCCGGCGGAACTGCGCAGCAAGGTCATCGGGGCGTGGGATTTTCACGCCAACATCACCAGGCACATCGCGAGCTGCCAGCTCATGGACGTCTCGCCCAATCGCCTCGACGGTTTCGTCATCAACCTGCCGGTGCGCGGCATGACCGGCCACAACTGGACGGGGGATGACATCGTCTACCACCACGTGCCCACCGAATACGGCGCCATCCACTTCCACGACGACGACATCGACGACGCGCGCTGGCAGGTGGACTTCAAGCTGACCGTCCCGGAGACCCTGAAGAGCGGGGTCTACGCCGTGCGCCTGCGCATCGGCAAGCAAAGCACCCCGGAAACCGAGGACTACATTCCCTTCTTCGTCCGTCCGCCCAAAGGTAAGGCAACCGCGAAGATCGCGTTCATTGCGCCAACCAACAGCTACATGGCGTACAGCAACGACAACCTCGCGACCAACTCGGTGGTAGCGGAACTGCTCGCCGGTCGCGTGCCCATCATGAACGCGTCCGATCTTTACCTGAACGAGCATCGCGAATACGGGCTCTCGACCTACTCCTGCCATTCCGATGGCACGGGCGTGTGCTACAGCTCGCGTCTGCGGCCCATCCTCAACATGCGGCCCAAATACCGGCACTGGTTGTCGCCATCGCTGTGGCAGTTCAATGCGGATCTCCATCTCACCGACTGGCTGGAACAGATGGGCTTCGAGTTCGACGTGCATACGGACGAGGATCTCGACCGCGAAGGCCTGGCCTTACTGTCCCGCTACCGCGTGGTGCTCACTGGCAGTCACCCGGAGTATTCCTCCGAAAAGATGCTGGAGGCCTACCAGGCCTACCAGGCCAGCGGGGGACGCTGGATGTACCTCGGCGCCAATGGCTTCTACTGGGTCAGCCAGTACCACCCGGACAACGGCAATATCATCGAGGTGCGCAAGGGCGAAGCCGGCACTCGCGCCTGGACGGCCAATCCGGGCGAATACCACAACGCCTTCGACGGCAAGTTCGGTGGCATGTGGCGGGCCCGCGGTCGCATTCCCAGCAAGACCTGCGGCCTCACCTTCACCGGTTATGGCTTCGACGTCTCCAGCTACTACCGCCGCGAACCCGACAGCTTGCGTCCGGAATGCAAATGGATGTTCACGGGCATCGGTGACCATGAAATCATCGGCGACTTCGGCCTGGTCGGTGGCGGCGCGGCGGGTCTCGAAATCGACCGCTACGACCTTGAGTTCGGCACTCCGCACAACGCCTACCTGCTGGCGCGCTCGGAAGGGCACACCGATCTGATGCTGCAGGTGAACGAGGAAATTCATTTCACCGTGCGCGGCTACTACGGCGGTGGCGACGAGAACCCGATGATTCGCGCCGACATGATCTACTACAAGACACCGAACGATGGCGCGGTGTTCGCGCCGGGTTCGCTGGCGTGGTGCGGGGCACTTTCCTACAACGACTACGACAACAACGTCTCGCGCTTGATGAAGAACGTGCTGAAAGGCTTCGTCAAGGCTGGGCCGCTGCCATGAGCGCCGCCGGGACGCGCAAGCCCGCGAGCCCACGGGTGCTCCCGACGCCCACGGGCAAGCATGTGATGCCCGCCCTGGCGGGCGGGCCCAGCGCGCTGGAGCAATCGGTGCTGGGTCCGCTCGATCCTGATCGCATGAACCAGCTCGGCGAGTGCCTCTTCACCCTGAACAGCCGGCGCTTCGGGCCTATCCCCGGCGCCTACGTCGTGGTGTGCGTGGAGGCCGACAAACGCTGGTGCGTCGGCCAGCTGAGTGCCGACCGCGTGCGCCCGGTGGTGATGTTCGAGGACATGATGTTCGAGGACCCGGCCCTCGCGCAGCAGGCTGCCGAAGCCTTGAAGGTCGCGCGCGGGGAGAGTACGCCGCAGCGGAGTATCTGAACTCAGTTGCGTCCGCCGCAGCGCGCGGCAATGGCGGCGGCCCCGAGATCGGGGCTGTCGATGAACAGGCCATCGATGCCGGCGGCCAGGTGCCCCGCCAGCTCATCGAGCAAGGCGCCGGCGGCGGCAGGTGCCGCACCCCGCCGATGCCTGGGCGCCAGGAACTGGTTCTCCGGCCGAAAAGTCCACGCATGCACGTCGAGGCCGGCGGCATGTGCCTCCTTCACCAACGCGCTTGGTGTGGCCGAGTCATCCGGAATCACCATGCGCTTGGGCACCCCAATGCCGCTGGCATAGCGGGCGACGAAGGCGAGGCCGTCGGGTGCCGCCAGATCGGCATAGCTGCGGGGATCTCCCGCAAGTTCCAGATCCCGCGGCGCGCCTGTCGCGTCCATCAGCTGGATCAATGGAATGCTCAGTCCTGCCTTGGGCAGGAGCTCGTCGGCAAGCACCTGCAGGTTTCCCGTCTCGAACGACTGGATGAACACGCGATCCGTCGCCGTGAACCCGAGTGAGACGAGCGTGTCGACCAGGCTGGCCGAGAGATCAATGCCGATGGGCGTGCCATCCTGGCGACGCCCTTCGTGCAGGAAGTACGAAGGATGCTTGGTTTCCGGGTAAATGCCGACGCGGCGACCACCACGGGCTTCGACGTTGCGTACGAGGGCCACGATCTCGGCCAGGGTCGGGATCTCGAACTTGCCATCGAAGGCCACGTTACCCGGGCGCAAGGCAGGAATTCTTTCCACCGCGCGCAGGGTCTTGATCTCGGCAAGCGTGAAATCTTCGCTGAACCAGCCCCGTACGGCATGGCCGTCGATGGATCTGGTACACAGGCGATCAGTGAATTCGGGCCGGCCGTGGACGTCGGTGCTGGTGTTGGTGCGATCGAGCGTGCCGTCCGGCGCGAGCACCGCTAGCGCGTTCTCATGTCGCGCGATGAGTTCCCCATCCGAGGTCGCCACCAGATCCGGCTCGATGAAGTCCGCGCCCTGCTCGATGGCCAGGGCATAGGCCGCGAGCGTGTGCTCGGGCCGGTAGGCGCTGGCGCCGCGATGGGCGATGAGGATGGGGCGGCTACCGGGCATCAGGGCCAACTACGCGGGTACCGGCTACACCAGAACCCAGACAACCGTGGCGACAATCCAGCTGCCTTCGTTGGCGAGTTCGCTGATGAGCGAGCCGCGCCGGAAGCGATCCCAGCCGGCTTCGCGGATGCCATAGAGGAGTTGTCCGATGCGCGTGCAGATGGTGACGTGGCCGGCCCAGACGCTGACCGCGGCGAGTCCGGCGCCCCCGTGCAGCGCCATGTTCCAGGCGAGGGTGAGTTGCGGCACGGCCTTGAAGAACACCGCCAGCCAGCCGCGCACGATGGGGTCGCGCCAGCCCAGATCATGGCGCGCGCCGATGCCCAGGGTGGTAGCGACGCCCAGCACGGCCAACACGCTGGTGAGCGTGTCGATGTTCGACCAGTGGCCGTCGGCCCGCCACACGAGCACGGCGAGGGTGACCGACAGGAGTGAGGTCCACGTGATGTAGATAGCGACGGTCTGGGCGGTGATGCGGCTTGGCGCGGCCTGGTGGGCCTGCCACGACAACCGCAGGTTGATGAGCAGGAACACCGCCCAGAAGGTGAGCCAGCTGATGCTCACCCCCGCCGTGCTTTCCAGCATCTTCAGGGTCTGGCCGCCGCCAAAGGCCACCGCGCAGGCGAACTGCAAGACGAACAGCCCATCGGTCACGAGCCGCGTGCGGCGAGTGGCAGGGGAGAGGACGACTGGGAAGCTGGCGGACATCAAGGTTCCAGGGAAATCCCCCGGCGGTCGCGCGGGGGATGCGAACATGGGGCGTCAGATGCGCGGGATGACGTCGCGGGCGAACTCGCGGGCAATTTCGCGCAGGTGCATCATCGGCGGCAGCAGGCTCACCTCCTTCAGGCCAGCGCGACCGGCGGCACGGATCTTCTCCGCCACTTCGGAGGCGCCACCCGTGATGCAGGTGCCTTCGATCATCTCCGGGGTAAGCAGCGGACGCTCCACGGCCGGGTAATAACTGCAGTGGCCTTCGTGCAGGAGTTGATGCTGCTTTTCCAGCGGCAGCGGGATGTTCTTCACGCGCTCGAGGTACTGGTCCCACACATTGCGCATGAACGGCGGAATGACGCTGTCGTCCTTGGACAGATGCCAGATTTCGTAAACGAAGTGCAGCGCAGTCACCACCCACGATCCGGCCGCCTCTACCACGCGCGGCGTGCTCAAGGTCTCGCCCGGACGCAGCACTACGGCATGGCAGAGCGAGGTGGTGTGGTAGTCGTCGTCGAGGGTACGGCCCACCTTCCCGGCGCCTGCGCGGACGAGTTCGAGGTTGGCTTTCATCATTTCCGGTTGCTCGTTGAAGATGGAAATGAGCCCGTCGCCGTAGGCCCCTGCAGCGCGGAGCGCCAGCGGGCCATTGGCGGCGACGTAGATCGGGATGTGGTCGAAGGTGTTGCGGATGCCGTTGGCGTGGTCCTGCCAGGCGATTTCGGTGGTCCTGTCGCGGTAGGTGTAGTCGACGTTCTCGCCCTTCAGCATGGTGCGGACCACGCGCAGGTACTCACGGAATTCCTTCACCGGCATCGGGTCCTGGCCCATCACGCGCATGGCGGTGTGGCCGGTGCCGATGCCAAGGAAAGTGCGGCCCGGTGCCAGCACGTTGATGGAGGCGATGGCCGCCGCCGTGGTTGGCGCGATGCGCGTGCCGGTGATGGCGACACCGGTGCCAATCCGGATCTTCGACGTGCACTGGGCGGCCAGCGCCATCGTGGCGTAGCAGTCCGACCACATCATCTGCGTGTCCGGGAACCAGCAGGCGTCGTAGCCCCAGTCTTCCAGATCCTTGGCGATGTGGTAGTCAGAAATACGGGTCTGGACGTGGCAACTGAATTTCATGCGTGGGCTCCCCTCGTGCTTGGTTTTTTACGGTTGACGAGGGATCGATCGACGCCTCGTCCAAAGGCGTGGCGCGCTGTCCAGCGGGGGACGCGCGGCGGCCAACGCGTGGAATCTTGCGGGAGTCGGCCCGCGCCCGCCAGCCTCGCAGCGCCGGAATTCGCCCTTCGAATGAAGGAGCGGCCGGGACGTCGCGCCTTGCTGCACCTGCAAACCGCTGCCTATACTCGATTCCAACAACCATTCAAGAGGAGGCCGCGTGCTGTACCAGCTGTACGAACTCAACCACGCAGCCATCGCTCCACTCAGGAATTTCATCGAGTGGAACCGGACGCTGTTCGAACAGCCCTGGAATCCCTGGACGCACACCTACCCCTACCGAACCCTGGCCGCCGGCTGGGACGTGTTCGAGAACCTGACCCGCCGCTACGGCAAGCCCGCTTTCGGTCTCCGCACCACCGATCTGCCGGGGCGCAAGGTGGACGTCACGGAAGCAGTGATCCTGAGGAAGCCGTTCTGCGATCTGCTGCATTTCAAGCGTGACGAGGCGGCGCTGCCGGCCTCGCGCAAGCCCGATCCCAAGGTGCTCATCGTGGCGCCGCTGTCCGGTCATTACGCCACGCTGCTGCGCGGCACCGTGAAGGCCATGTTGCCCGAGCACGAGGTCTACATCACCGATTGGCGCGATGCGCGCAGCGTGCCGGTGATCGAAGGCGGCTTCGATCTCAACGACTACATCGACTACATCATCGAGTTCCTGCGCTGTCTGGGACCCAGCACCCACGTGGTGGCGGTGTGCCAGCCCGGGCCTGCCGTCATGGCGGCGGCCTCGTTGATGGCGGCGGACGACGATCCGGCCCAACCGGCCTCGATGGTCATCATGGGCAGCCCCATCGACACGCGCCGCAGCCCGACCGAACCCAACCGACTGGCCACCACCCGCCCGCTCGAATGGTTCGAGCACAACGTGGTGATGCCGGTACCGTTCCCCAATCCGGGCTTCATGCGCCGCGTCTACCCCGGCTTCCTTCAGCTCGCGGGCTTCATGACCATGAACCTCGACCGCCACATGGGCGCCCACAACACGCTCTACAACAGCCTGGTGAAAGGCGACGGTGACTCGGTCGCCCAGCACAAGCAGTTCTATGACGAATACCTCGCGGTGATGGATCTCAACGCCGAGTACTACCTGCAGACCCTGAAAGTGGTGTTCCAGGAGCACCAGTTGCCGAACGGCTGCATGTTCCACCGGGGCCGGCTGGTGGAGCCCGCCGCCATCAGCAAGACCGCGCTGATGACGGTGGAGGGCGAGAACGATGACATCTCCGGCATCGGCCAGACGCAGGCCGCGCACGACCTCTGCGTGAACATCCCGCCCGCCAACCGCGTCGATTACGTACAGGCGGGCGTCGGGCACTACGGTGTATTCAACGGCTCGCGCTTCCGCGCCGAAATTGCGCCGCGCATGCGCGACTTCATTCGCGACCACGACCGCCAGTAGAATCAACCGGTGGCGCGCCGCGCCTCGAACAAGAATCAAATGACCGCGCCCGGCCCTGGCCGGCACGCGGCGGGGAGTTGAGGCGATGAAGATGCGTAAACTGGGTGCGCTGGGTCCGCTGGTGTCCACCATCGGACTGGGCTGCATGGGGATGTCGGAGTTCTATGGCCCCACCGACGACGCCGAGGCGGTCAAGGTTTTGCACCGCGCGCTGGCGCTCGGGATCAACTTCTTCGACAGCTCGGACATGTACGGGCCTTTCACCAACGAGAAACTGCTCGGCAAGGCCTTTGCCGGCATTCGCCCGCAAGCGTTCATCGCCACCAAGTTCGGCTTCGTGCGGGATGAGTCTGGCGCCTACCACGGCATCAGCGGCCGTCCCGAGTACGTGCACGAGGCCTGTGAAGCCAGCCTGAAGCGCCTCGGTACCGATCACATCGATCTCTACTACCAGCACCGCGTCGATCCGCTAGTGCCCATCGAGGAAACCGTGGGTGCGATGGGCGAACTGGTGCGTGCCGGCAAGGTGCGGTTCATCGGCCTCTCCGAAGCCAGCCCCGCGACCGTGCGGCGCGCACACAGCGAGTTTCCGATCACCGCGCTCCAGACCGAATACTCCCTGTGGTCACGCGACGTCGAAGACGGCGGCCAGCTCGAAACCTGCAAGGCGCTGGGCATCGCACTCGTCGCCTACAGCCCCCTGGGCCGAGGCTTCCTGTCCGGTGCGATCAAGTCCATCGACGATCTGCCGGCGGACGATTACCGCCGCGCCGCGCCGCGCTTCCAGCCCGGGAATTTCGATCGCAACCTGGAAGTCGTCCAGCGCATCGACGAATTCGCCCGCCGACGCGGCTGCACCAGTGCACAACTGGCGCTGGCGTGGGTCCTCGGCCGGAGCGAGCAGGTGGTGCCCATTCCGGGGACCACCAAGGTCGCGCGCCTTGAGGAAAACGCCGCCGCCGTGGACCTCACCCTGGACAGCGCCGAACTCGCCGCCCTCGAGGACGCAGCGCCCAAGGGCTTTGCCGCCGGCGGTCGCTACGACGATCGTCGCATGACGATGCTCAACCTCTGAAGGACTGGCGATGGGCATTGCGCCGACACCAGCGCGGGCACCACGATCGAGGCTTTGGCGCTGGCTCAAGTGGGGAACGCTCGGCGTGGTGGCGCTGCTGGCCCTCGTGGTGGTGCTGGCGCTCGATCCGGCACGGCAGAAGGACTTCCTGCTCCCGAAGATCACGCCGCTGGTGGACCGGCTGGCCGTTGACTACCTGCACGTCACGCCGTGGTCGGTGGAAATCCGCGGACTTACCCTGTCCGCCCACGGCGCCGAGGTGGCGGTCGGCAAGCTGGCGCTCGGGGTCAATCCGCTCAGCTTGCTGATGGACACCGTGAGCGTCCGTTACCTCACGCTCGAAGCCGCGACCATCGACCTGCAGAAGTTCCAAACGCCTCCCGGCCCACCGCCCAGCAAGGAACCGTTTCCCGGTGTGCTGAATGCCTTCGACCAGGGTTACTCGATTGCGCTCAGGGAGGTCGACGCCAAGGCAGCAGTCACCCTGCCGGGCAAGCAGTACGTCACGCTGGCCCTCACCGGCGGCGGACTGCGCCCGCACTTCCCGGGCAGCATTGCCTACAAGGCAGCCATGACGGTTGGCGCAGGGCAGGCCGTGAAGCTCGAAGGCGAACTCATGCTGGACCAGCTCATGGGCGGCGCCCTACGGAAGCTCGGGGCCAAGGGCCAGCTGGAACTGCAGTGGACCGGCCTGCCCGCAACGGAATACCTGTCTTTCGACTTGACGATAAGCCCGCAGCCAGGCGCCGGTGGCGAGCGCTATCGCGCGCGTCGCGCGCGGCTCAGCCACGACACCCTGCCGCCGCCCGCACCCGAAGCGCTGGCCGTCGCGCTGCGCGTGCTGGCGCCGGACGGCAGGGAGCGCGCGAGGTTCAACGTGGATGCGGAGTACGCCGGTGCCGACGGCCGGGTGGCTGGCAGTTTCAAACTCGGCGCCAACACCGGGCTCATCACACCTTACACCGGGACGGCGGCACTGCCTTCCAT
>JAYTTZ010000044.1:0-11132 GCA_043744805.1 Gammaproteobacteria bacterium | reverse complement strand
AGGTCGGTAGGCCGGCGCCAGCCGTCAAGTGCGGAGTGCTGGTCCAGCCAGACCGCGCGCGCTAGGCTGGCCGCCATGCAGAACGGCTTGTTCCACCCGGCGGTCGCGGACTGGTTTACCGGACGTTTTGGCGCGGCCACACCCTGCCAACAGCGCGCCTGGCCTGCCGTCATGGCGGGCGAGAACGTCCTCGTGGCGGCCCCGACGGGCTCGGGCAAGACGCTCGCGGCCTTCCTCGCGGCGCTGGATTCGTTGGTGCGCGAAGGCGTGGACGGGGCGCTCCCGGAGGGGATCAGCATCGTCTACGTCTCGCCGCTCAAGGCGCTCAGCAACGACATCCAGCGCAACCTCGAAGCGCCGCTCGCGGGCATCGCCGAGGCGCTCGAAGCGCGTGGCGAACCGGCGCTGCAGTTGCGCACCGCAGTGCGGACCGGGGACACCCCGGCGACGTCGCGCAACTTCATGCGCCGTGTCCCGCCGCACATCCTGGTCACGACGCCGGAATCGCTCTACGTGCTGCTGACCAGCGACAGTGGGCGCGAGATGCTGTCAGGCGTGCGCATGGTGATCGTGGACGAAATCCACGCGCTTGCCGGCAACAAACGTGGCGCGCACCTCAGCCTTAGCCTCGAACGCCTGGCCGCGCTCACCCCAAGGCCACCGCAGCGCATCGGCCTGTCGGCCACGCAGCGGCCGCTGCCGGAGATTGCGCGCTTCCTCGCAGGGACTGCATCCAGCTGCACGATCATCGACGAAGGGCACCTGCGCGCGCGGGAGCTTGCCATCGAACTGCCGCCCGCGCCGCTGGAAGCCGTGCTGGCCGGCGAGTCGGCGTCCGACCTCCACGACCGCATGGCGGAACTCATCCGCCAGCACCACACCACGCTCGTGTTCGTGAATACCCGACGGCTCGCCGAGCGCGTGGCCAAGGCGCTGACCGAGCGCCTGGGCGAGGACGCGGTGACCTCGCACCACGGCAGCATGTCGCGTGAACGCCGCCTGCAGGCGGAACAACGCCTGAAGTCAGGCACGCTGAAAGCGCTCGTGGCCACCGCTTCGCTGGAGCTTGGCATCGACATTGGTGAAGTGGATCTCGTCTGCCAGCTCGGTTCGACCCGCACGCTTTCGATGTTCCTGCAGCGCGTGGGCCGCTCCGGCCATGCAGTGGGCGCCGTGGCCAAGGGGCGCCTGTTCCCGCAGACTCGCGACGAACTCGTGGAATGCGCCGCACTGCTCGACATGACGCGACGGGGCGAACTCGACTGCATTGAAATCGCCCGGCCCGCGCTCGACGTGCTGGCCCAGCAGATCGTGGCCGAAGTGGCCTGCCGCGACTGGGCGCTGGGCGAACTCTTCGACTGTTTCCGCCGTGCCTACTGCTATCGCGCGCTCACGCGGGAGTCCTTCGACGCCGTGGTGCGCATGCTGGCCGAGGGCTACGCCTTCGCGCAGGGCCGGCGCGGTGCCTGGCTGCATCTCGACGGCGTGAACGACATCGTGCGGGCCCGGCGTGGCGCGCGACTCACGGCACTCACCTGCGGCGGCGCCATCCCGGATACGGCGGATTACGACGTGGTGGTCGAACCCCAGGGCCATATCGTCGGCACGGTGAACGAAGACTTCGCCATCGAAAGCATGCCGGGCAACATCTTCCAGCTGGGCAACACGGCATGGCGGGTGCTGCGGGTGGAAAGCTCGGCGCTGCGGGTGGCCGACGCCGCCGGGCAGCCGCCCAATATCCCGTTCTGGTTTGGCGAGGCGCCCGCGCGCAGCGTCGAAATGTCGGCAGCCGTTTCGCGGGTTCGCGGCGAGTTCGCCGCGCGCATCGACAACGCTGCGGGTGGGGATCCCAGGCCAGGCGCCGAACACTGGCTGGCCACCGAGGTTGGGGTAGGCAAGGAAGCCGCGCGCCAGATCTATGATTATCTGCTCTCGGGCTACCGCTCGCTCACCGCCATGCCCACGCGTTCCTGCCTCGTGCTTGAACGCTTCTTCGATGAATCAGGCGGCATGCAACTGGTCATCCATTCGCCGCTGGGCGCGCGCATCAACCGCGCCTGGGGCCTCGCGTTGCGCAAGCGCTTCTGCCGACAGTTCAATTTCGAATTGCAGGCGGCGGCGGTGGAAGATGCCATCGTTATTTCGCTGGGCGCGGTGCACAGCTTTCCGCTTGAGTCCGTCTGGCGTTACCTCGCCGCCGGCACCGTGCGGGAGGTCCTCACGCAGGCGCTGCTGGACGCACCGATGTTCGGCATCCGCTGGCGCTGGGTCGCGGCCTGCGCGCTGGCGATTCAGCGCTTCCGCAACGGCCGGAAGACGCCGCCCCGCCTGCTCCGCATGCAGTCGGAAGACCTCTTGGCGCTGGTTTTCCCGGACCAGCTTGCTTGCGCGGAAAACCTGCGTGGGCGGCGTGAAGTGCCGGACCATCCGCTGGTCACCCAGGCGATTGGCGACTGCCTGCACGAGGCGATGGACATCGAAGGGCTCGAGACGCTGCTGGCCAAGATGGCGGCGGGCGAGCTTGAACTGATCTGCCGCGATCTGGTGGAGCCTTCGCCGTTTGCGCAAGCCGTGCTGAACGCCAACCCGTATGCCTTCCTCGACGATGCGCCCCTGGAAGAACGGCGCACCCTGGCCGTGCAAAGCCGGCGCTGGATCGATCCCGACACGGCCAGCAGCCTCGGGGCGCTGGACCCTTCGGCCATTGCGCGAGTGCGCGCGGAAGTCTGGCCGACGCCACACAACGCGGAGGAAACGCACGATGCGCTGTTGATCAGCGGCGTGCTGACCCGCGCGGCCTTGGGCGCTGGCGGGGAGGCTGCCGTGGGGCAGTGGCTGTCCAGCCTGTTGGCTGCGGGACGGGTGAGTGAGATTGCCGTCCCCGGGGCCAGCTCCCCCTTGTGGGTGGCGACCGAACGCTATCGCGACCTCGCACTGGTCTGGCCGCTACATGAGCGGGTACAGGGGCGTGGCGCACTGGCAGGTAAATCCGCGCGCGACACGGTCCCCGGCAGTCGCGAGGATGCGCTGCGTGAACTGGTGCGCGGACGGCTCGCGATCACCGGACCGCTGGTCGCCACCTTGCTCGCCACGGAATGGGGCCTGCCGCGTGCAGACATCGACGCGGCCCTCGCACGCCTTGAACAGGAAGGCGCGATCCTGCGCGGGCGCTATACCGGGGAAGCCGACGAGGAATGGTGCGACCGACGCCTGCTGGCGCGGATCCACCGCTACACGATGAACCGCCTGCGGGCGGAAATCGAACCCGTCCCCACGGCGGCCTACATGCGCTTCCTGCTCGACTGGCAGTACCTCACGCCGGCGAGCCGGGTGGAAGGCACGGCGGCCGTGGGGAAGGTCATCGAAATGCTCGCGGGGTTCGAGGCGCCGGCCGGCGCCTGGGAATCGGCGCTGCTCGCGGGCAGGGTGGAGGACTACTCCGGCGACCAGCTCGACCAATTGCTTGCGGGCGGGCGCTGCACCTGGGCGCGACTGAGTCCCAAGGCGGATACCGGCGCGCGTGGCGGTGGCCCGCTGAAGTCCACGCCGCTGGCCATCCTGCCGCGCAAGCAGCTGGCCGACTGGCTCAATTTCGTCGAACCCACCAGCGCCCAGCCGGGCGGCGCGGCCATACGCGTGCTCGCTTACCTGGCCGCGAACGGCGCCTCGTTCTTTGAAGACATCACTACCGACACCGGGCTCCTGCGCACGCAGGTCGAAGCAGCACTGAGCGAACTGGCGAGCCTTGGCCTCGTGACGGCGGACAGCTTCGCGGCCATGCGCGCGTTGCTGCTGCCGTCCGGCAAGCGTCGCCCCCTGCATGCCGGGCGCCGCGGACGCGGTGCGGCGCCAACGGCACTGGAAGACATCGGACGCTGGGATCTCGTGCGCCGCCGCCAGCCAGATCCCGCAGCCTTGGCGGAATCGTTACCCGAGCGCGTGGAAGCCATCGCGATGGTGCTCGCGAAGCGCTACGGCGTGGTGTTCCGGCGCCTCGTCGAGCGCGAATCCCTGCTGCCCCACTGGCGCGATCTCCTGCGTGCCCTGCGTCGTCTGGAGGCGCGGGGCGAACTGCGGGGCGGACGTTTCGTGGCGGGATTCTCTGGCGAGCAGTTCGCCCTGCCCGCTTGCGTCGAAAGCCTCCGCGCCGCGCGCGAGAGGCAAGGGGCCCGCCAGTTCGTGGCGGTCCACGCGGCGGATCCGGCCAACCTGTCCGGCAGCGTGTTACCGGGACTGCGCATCCCGGCAACCTTGAGCAATCGACTGGTGCTACTGGATGGCGAAGTGGTGGCGGTGCAACTCGGCGACGCACTCAAGTTCCTCCAGCCCCTGTGCGTGGAAGACCAGATCCGGGCGCGCACGGCGCTGACCGGCATGCGCCAGGCGCGTCCGCAGCGCGGACGGTTCCGGCTGCGCTGAGCCCCGGTGAAAATCCTCATTGCCCCTGATTCCTTCAAGGAAAGCCTGAGCGCGCTTCAGGCGGCGCGGGCCATTGCAAGCGGCCTGCGGCGTGTGCTGCCGGAGGCTGAACTCATCCTCCTGCCCATGGCGGATGGCGGCGAGGGGACGGTCGAAGCGTTGCTGGCGGCCGTGGGCGGCAGGCGAATCCGGTCAAAGGTGTCGGGTCCACTGGGCGATCCGCTCACGGCAGCTTGGGGCTTGTTGCCCGACGGTACGGCCGTGATCGAAATGGCGGCGGCTTCAGGACTCGTCCACGTCCCCGGGGGCCGGCGGAACCCGCTGAAGACTACGAGCTTTGGCACCGGGCAATTGATGCAACTGGCGCTCGCTCGCGGCGCCCGACGCCTGCTCATCGGCCTCGGTGGATCTGCGACCAATGATTGCGGTGCCGGCATGGCGCAGGCGCTGGGGGTTCGCTTCCTCGACGTGAGGGGACGGCTGCTGAAGGCGCCGCTTGGCGGTGGGGATTTGCAGCGGGTGGCCCGAATCGACCTCAGCTTGCGCGACCAGCGGTTGGCTGGGACCGAGGTGCTGGTGGCGTGCGACGTAGACAATCCGCTGGTCGGGCCGCGTGGGGCGTCCTGCGTCTATGGTCCACAGAAAGGGGCAAGCCCGGCGCAGGTCCTGGCGTTGGACGCCAAGCTGCGTGCCTTCGGAAAACTGGCCGGACGCGCCACCGGGACGGTCTTGCTCAAGCTCCCTGGTGCCGGAGCCGCCGGCGGGCTGGGTGCCGGACTGTTGGCTTTCGCCGGTGGGCGGCTGGTGCGGGGCGGTGAAATGGTTAACCAGCTAGTTAACCTGGAAGACCGACTGCGCGGCGTGGATCTCGTGGTGACCGGGGAAGGGCGGATGGACGCGCAAACGCGCCATGGCAAGACGCCGGCTAGCGTTGCGGCCGTGGCCAGGCAAATGGGCGTGCCCGTGGTGGGGCTTGCGGGTTCTCTTTCTTTCGACGCAAACGTTAATTTTAAATCAGGCTTTGATGCCCTCATGGCGAGCGTCACCGAACCGGTGAGTACGCCAGTTGCACTGGCGCATGCCAGGCGAAACCTTGTGGCCGCCGCAGAACGACTCGGTCATTGGCTACTGCTGGCACACCGCCTGCCCCGTCGCTGACGTCGCAACCCGGGCTAACTTCCAATCATCGGCAAGCGGGGGCTCTCGGCCAGAAAGCGTTTGTCTCGGATGCGATACGAGAAAATATTCCCGAACAGGAATTTTTATTGGATAAATTTTGTTTAAATCTAATTTAGCTCAATCGATCGTATTTCCACCCTATGAATCACTTGAATGTATGAATCCGTGAAAAACGAACAAAATCCAAGTCTGGCTCATCTCGCGCGGCAGGTACGGCTGCAGCGACGCATCCATCACCTTACCCAGACCGAGCTTGCGGGTCTTGCCGGCGTTGGTTTGCGCTTTGTCTCGGATCTGGAGAACGGGAAACCCGGACTTGAGATTGGCCGGGTGTTGCGGGTGGCCGAAACACTGGGACTTGAGCTTTCGCTGCTGACCCGATCCTGGCCCCGGCCGACATGACGGCAAACCGTCTCGTCATTACCCTCCATGGCAACCAGGTTGGCCAGCTGGTGGGTCATACGCCAGATTTCTGGACGGCTCTGCCCATTGCGAATGCCTCCGGGGACCCGGCAATGAGCTGGTCACTCCAAGGGTTGACGTCAACGTTATCCGAGCACACCAACGTGCAAGGGTGGTTCCGCGCCTTACTGCCGGATGCCGCCACCTGCCACACGCTCGCCCTCCAGCGAGGGCTGACCCCAGGCCATGATTTCGCCCTGTTGGCGTCCCTGGGTAGGGATTGCCCAGGGGCGGTGTCCCTGCTGCCAGCGCAGCCGACGACATCCCCGGCTGACCATCTGGGTTCCGACATCGATCTGGGCCAGGCGCTCGCCACCAGTGGTGGCGCGGTGCCCGCCATCCTGGTACGGGCGCTGTGGCCTGACGACGGTGGCGTTCTACCGGTCGTCACCTCGGCGGCCGGACCCGGACTTCCGTCGCCGGGCGAGCCCAGCACAGCACTGCTGCGCACCGCGCGCTTTGGATTTGCCGACGCGGTCTTGAACGAGGCTTTTTGCATGCACGTGGCGGCCGCAGTCGACGTGCCGGTGGTGCGCACCGAACTCGCGGCCGACAGTGCCTGGCTCCTTTGCGAGCGGCCCGACGTGGACCCGTCCTCACCGAGCGGTCGGACGCATATGGAAAGCTTTGGGCAACTGCTTGGCCTGCCAGCAGAACAGGGCTTCGAGCGGGAAGGCGGGTTGGCGCTGCTGGACTGTGTCGGTCTTATCCGGCGCTACAGTTGCGTCCCGGCGCTCGACCTGCGTGGACTACTCCGGTGGGTGGTGTTCTGTCACCTCGTCGGGAACGGGCTCGGTTGCGGACGGGACCTGAAATTCCTGTTCACCCCGAAGGGACCCCGACTTGCCCCCTTCGTGGGTATCCTCTCGACCCACGTTTACGCAGGCATGAGCGAACGCCTGGGCTTTTATGTCGGGCGTGAGGATCGGCCCGACTGGCTGTTGCCGGCGCGCTGGCGGGAACTGGCGGAAGAACTTGGCGTAGGGCAGCGCTACCTGCTCGCCTTGCTCAAGACCTTGGCGCAGGCACTGCCGCCGGCCGTGGCTTCGGCGCGCGAGGCGTGGCCGCGTAGCCGGCGCTGGAACCCGGTGCTGGAACAGGTCGCGGTGCTCGCCGGCAAGCGCGCGAGGCAGCTCTGGGTGTCGTTGGAAGCCGAACGTGGCTGAAGGAGCCGGCGACCTAGATTTCGTAACCCAGCATGCGCGCGACGAAAGGCGCCCAGGTCAGCACCAGCAACAACAGGCTCCAGCTGTCGACGACGCTGGCGAAGCGGAGCTGGGCCTTGCGCGTGGGTTCGGCTTCGCTGGCGAAGACGCGTGTCATGGTGATGTCGAGCAGCAGTACGAAGATCATGATGACCATCATCGCCGGGGCTACCACGGAGGTGAGCAGCGGCAAACCTTCGACGTGAGTCTGGCCATCGTTGAAGGCGCCGAGCATCGCGAGCACAAGAGTTAGCGCCAGCATCACGGTGCGGAACAGGCCGAGGCCAAGCAGTCGTTTCATGCAATCCATGGGTGGATTATCCACCAATAAACCGGCGCGGCGTAGCGCCACGAACCCTACGACGAACAGCAGGAGCGGCGTCATGTATTCACGATTTGGAGCCACGTTCGCGGCCCGGAGCGGCACCCGGGAACTGATGGACGATCTCGGCGCCGTGGCCCGTGGCGCGCCGGGCCTCATCAACCTCGGCGGTGGCAATCCCAGCCTTATCCCGGCCATGCAGGAGGTATTCGAAGCCGCCTGGGAAAGCGTCCCCGCAGCTGAATGGGTAAAGCTCGCCAGTACCTACGATGCGCCGCAAGGGCACCAGGATTTCCTCGACGCGCTGGCGGCAAGCTTGAGAACGCAATGCGATTGGCCGATCACCGCGCGCAACCTCCTGGTGACCAGCGGTAGCCAGGCTTCGTTCTTCGCGCTGTTCAACCTGTTTGGTGGCGTTGACGCCAGCGGCCGCCAGCGTCGGATCCTCCTGCCGCAGGCGCCCGAGTACATTGGGTACGCCCAAAGCGCGATTGAACCCGACATGCTGGCTTCCCATCGCGCGCTCATCGAGGAACACGGGCCACATCGATTCCGCTATCGCCCGGACTTCTCGCGGATTGAAATCGACGATCGCTTTGGCGCGGTGTGCTTGAGCCGCCCCTGCAATCCCACCGGCAACGTGATTGCCGACGACGATCTGGCCCACCTGCGGCGCATGGCGAACGCAGCCGGGGTACCCCTCATCGTCGACTGTGCCTACGGCCTGCCGTTCCCTGGCATCGTGTTCACGCCGGCGACGCTGGCGTGGCGCGACGATCTCATCGTGTGCCTCAGCCTGTCCAAGCTCGGCCTGCCCGGGTTGCGCACCGGGCTCGTGATCGCCTCCGAGGCGATTATCGACGTCCTTACGAGCATAAACGCAATGCTCACCCTCGCCCCCAACCCCGTGGGCGCACGACTGCTGCTCGCACTAATGGCAAGCCATGACGTGCTGGCGCTGGCGCGCGAGGTCGTGGCGCCACACTACCGGGCAGGCGCTGAGCTTGCGCTGTCGCTGTGTGACCAGCACCTCGGCTGGACGGACTTCCGCGCCCACGTGTCCGAAGGCGCCATCTTCCTCTGGTTGTGGTTTCCGCGGCTGCCGGTCACCGCGAAGGTCCTCTACGAACGACTGAAGGCGCGCGGCGTGCTGGTCATCCCGGGGCATCACTTCGGGCCCGGACTCGATGAACCCTGGCCGCATCTTTCCCAGTGCCTGCGCCTGTCCTACGCCCAGCCGGAAGACGCGCTCGACAAAGGGCTGTCCCTCGTGGCGGAAGAATTGAAAGGACTGGGTTACCCGACCTGAAGGCCGGGGGAAAGGTTTCGCGTCGATGCCGGCCGGTGTTGTTTTATTGGGGCCGGCATCGAAACGCGAGCAGCGGGACTAACTGGGCAATACGACTGCGGGGCAATCGCGGGAAGCCGCGCCCAGGCCATGCGCATGGTCAATTTGGCCTCGGTGCTTCTCTTTAAGATTTAGCTATTTATGCCTCGCACATCTAGCTGCTTATAGGAGGGTAGTCAAGCCTGGCGGCGCGCTTCGTACCTGCGGGCCTCAGGTCGGCAGCGGGTGCCAGCCCGCGTCCGCCCATAACTGCCCGCTTACCGCCGAGTTGCGGACCAGGAAGCAGATGGCGTCGGCGATTTCCTCGGGTCGGATGAGGCGGCCAATCTGGGTGGCCGGCAGCACCTGGGAGTTGATGTAGTCCTCGCCCAAGGCCCGCACCATCGGCGTATCGGTAAAGCCGGGGTGGATCACCGCGCAACGCACGCCGTGGAAGATGGCCTCGATCATCAGGGTGGACGCAGCGCCTTCCAGGCCTACCTTGGTACTGGCGTAGGCAATCTGGCCCTTGTTGCCCTGGGAGGATACGGAGCCGATGAACACGATGACGCCCTGTACGCCTTCCGTCGCCGACCAGCGCTTCAAACCGCGCTTGAAGCGCGCTTCCGCCATCTGGGCCACCAGTTCGAGCGCCCAGTAGACCGGCGCCACGAGGTTTACTTCCAGCACTTCGCGGAAGGTTTCGACGGGGTAGACGAGCGCCTTGCCCGTTTCTCGATTCACCTTCACGGCCAGTCCGTCGCGGGTGATCCCCGCCGCGGGGATGAGGATGTTGACCGGGCCATGGCGCTCCAGCATGGTCGCGAAGACGTCCTTGCGGAAGTCTTCCGCCGTGGTGTCGCCGCAATAGCCGGTGGCCACTGCGTGGCCTGCCTCTTCGTTGATTCGCGCGGCGAACTCGATGACCTTGTCAGAACGGTCGACCAGCGCGAGGGCGCCGACGTGGTGCTTCACCAGTTCGCGCGCGGTGGCGAGGCCGATGCCGCTGGCAGCACCAGTGATGATGGCGTTCTTGCCCTTGATTTCCATGGCAACTCCGGGGTGGGGGGTGGCCGCATTATAGGAGCCTGCTGGTGCGTCGCAACGAATCCGTGGTCGGCGACCGGGCCTACTCGGACCTGCTCGCGTTGCGGGCGCCGGCGCTGTCGCTGGCTCGCGCGGTTTCCCTGCAAATGCTGGACGTCCTCGGAAAATCACTCGCGCACGAGCCTGCCTTGCTTGATGGTGTAAGCACGCTCGTGGCCGCCGGCTCGCTCGGTCGGCTGGAGGCGCACGCCCATTCGGATTTCGACTGCCTGCTGATCGTAGGCGAAGCGCACGGCGCAAACGTGGACCCGGCCTTATTCGCACTCGTGGAAGCCGTGGGCCTGAAGGCGCCGAAGGCCGACGGGATTTACCGCATCGGCACGACGGCCAGTGCACTTTGCCAGTCGGCCGATCGCGGCAGCCTCGAGGAACCGGCAATGCGCTTCGGCCAGCGGATGCAACTGCTACTCGACGCGCGCCCGGTGACGGGCGGAGCGGCCTTCGCCTCGCTACAGCGACAGGTACTCCAGTGGTATGCGGGCGATTCGCTGGCACGCGAGGGCGACGCGCAATGGACCTTGCTGATCAACGATCTTTCGCGCTACCTCCACGCTTACGCGGCCTGGCAACAGTTCAAGCGCAGCCGGGACGAGGCCGACGGCTGGTATCTCCGCCAGGCCAAGTTGCGCAGTTCGCGCATGGTCGGTTTCGCGGGACTTATGTTCCTGCTGGGCGCCAGCAGCACGCTGGGCACGGCGAAGTTCGACTGGGTGCTTGGACGGCTGCCGCTGGGTTCGCTGGCGCGGGTCGCCGAGGTGATGCTGCCAAAGGACTCTGCGGCATTCGAGCGCCTGTTGGCCGATTACGATGCGGTACACGCGCTGCTGGCCGACGGGGCCGTGCGGCGCGCGCTGGTGGAATCGAGTCCGGGCGAAGGCGAGCCCCTGCCTGGGCGCTGGCCCGAGCCGTATGCGGAAATCCACGCGCGCAGCGCCCGCATCCTGCGCGAGCTTTCCGCTTTCGTGCTCGCGCGCTCGAGCGACTGGCACCCGGCGTTCTTCAGCTACCTGCTGTTCTAGCAGCCTGTCGGACTTGGGGAGCGTCGGCTGCGAACCGACCGCAGCCGTCCATTCGGCACCGTCTTTTTGCCCCATAGCCGGGCTATGGGCCT
>JAYTTZ010000043.1:0-11137 GCA_043744805.1 Gammaproteobacteria bacterium | reverse complement strand
GCTTGCCAGAAGCGCGCGCCGATCAAGCGCGGTGCCGGCCCGTTCATCCTTCGACGGGCTCAGGACGAACGGGCTTTCGGGCTTGACCGCGAACACGGCTACCCAGGACGAACAAGCCTTCAACGGCTATTTAGACGCGCACAGGTGGGATGAGGGCTTGATTGTCCGTGGCCATTGGGCCGGGTGCGGAACATCCCTAGCCGCCTGCTTGATGCCTATCCCTTACTCCGCTTACTCCGAGTGCTTCGGTCGCGGCAAGCATCGAGAGATAAAGCCAGGAACATTCCTTCTTCATCAAGCAGCCGCGGTATTACTCCCAGATATTTTTGGTCCTAGTGCTGCCGGAATGCAAGGGCGTCGTTCGATAGAGCAGCCCAGTCGGTCATGCCTTTATCTCCTGCGTTTTACGTGCACTCGTTCGAGGTCAACCAGCCTTCCTGCTTCAGCCGATCCCAAGCAGAGGCGATGTGCTGAGGCGTCATCAGCGTCTTCTTGCGATCGTTCCAACCATGCACCGCTGCAACAGTGGTGCTTCACGAAGGGCAGCGTTAACGGCTCGCCGGCTTCTTGCAGAAAGTAAGCCAGCTTCTGTACTTCGATCTTCGACAGTCCGTAATTCAGCGCACGGTAGGTGTCCAGCACTTTCAAGATGGCCGCCCGTCCCGGGGTCATCCGAGGCCGTTTGGTCCGCACTTCCATGCTTTTTGGGTCAGGGGCACCGGCAGGCTCGAAAAGCCGCACATCCGCCCAGTCCAGCCCCCCGTTGCCGCACCCGAGGGGGGGGGGGACAGCAATGGAACGGATTCCCAGGCACTGGGCTTGCGCCACCAGATCGACCAAGCCTTCGCGGATGAATTCGATCCTGGAGGAACCGCGCCAGTGGTCTTTGGTGGGGAAGTTGATGATGAAGTTCGGCTTGGCCAGCCCACCCGAATCAAACACCAGCATGCGGCCCGGGCGCACTTGCCCCGCCTTGCAGGCAGCGGTGTACGCTGTGAAGTTGGCAGGCCACTTGTTCTTGAACTGCAGGACGATGCCTTTGCCCATGACGCCGACACAGTTCACCGTGTTGACGATCGCGTCCAGGTCGTCTTGCTTGAGCAGATCACCTTGGGTGAGCTTGATCACGATGTCATCACGTTCCACTTACCGCCGGTGGGGCCGACGAGCGCGGGTGTAATGAACACCGTTTGAACCCCCCACCCCCTTGCTCCTAAAGTACCGCCCTGCGTTCCCTCAATGAAAAAAGAGGTCACCCCCATGAGTTGCCAGGTCATTCTTGAATTCCGTGCTGCCCCGGGTAAGGTCAAGGACGCGCAGGACTGGTTGCGGAGCGTGTTGCCGGACACGCGTGGCTTCGACGGCTGCCAGACCCTGCATTGCATCCAGAACCAGGACGATCCGGACGTCATCCTCATCGTGGAGCAGTGGGACACCCGCCAGCACTACGAGCGTTACCTCGCGTGGCGCGCATCGCGCGGGGACATGGAAGTGTTTGGCGCGATGATGGCGGGGCCGCCGAACATCCGTTTCTTCGACTACTTCCGAATTTAGCCTGAGAACCCGGCGCTGCCCGGGTGAGTCTCCCGGGAAGCGTGGTTACGATTACACGCACCCTTTTCCGCAACCCGCACAGGAGCACACCATGAAACGACTCGCCCTGGTTTCCCTTCTCGGCCTGCTGGCCATGCACCTCGCCGGCTGCAATGCCATGCAGGGACTTGGCCAGGACATCAAACACGGTGGCGAGGCCATCGAAAAAACGGCCAAGGAAAACAAATGAAGATTCGCCCCGCGCGCTAAGCCTGCGGGGCAACGAAGGCGAAGCTTGCCGCGACCAGGACGGTCGCGGCAGGCAGGTGGCGCGGCGCTTACTTAGCCGCCGTCCGCGAACTCCGGATACAAGGTCATGCCGCCGCAGACGAAGATCGTCTGGCCGTTGACGTAGTCGGAATCATCCGAGGCCAACCACACGGCCGACTTGCCGATGTCTTCCGGCTGGCCGATGCGGCCGTAGGGAATGAGCTTCAACAGCGAGTTCATCGCTTCTTCGGTTTCCCACGCGGCGCGATTGATGGGGGTCTGGATGGCGCCCGGACCTATCGAGTTCACGCGGATCTTGAGCGGGGCGAGTTCCTGCGACAGCGACTGCATGAAGAGCTTCACGCCGCCCTTGGACGCGGCGTAGTTCACATGCCCCGCCCACGGAATGATTTCGTGGACGGACGACATGCAGATCACTTTACCCGCGGCGCGGGAGAGTTCCGGCTTCACGCCACGGCGGATGAATTCCTTCACCGCGCGTTGCGTACAGAGGAACATGCCGGTGAGGTTGATGCCCAGCACCTGGTTCCACTGGTCGAGCGTCATATCGACGAAGGCCGCGTCCTTCTGCAGGCCCGCGTTGTTGACGAGGATGTCGATGGTGCCCCACTCGGCCAGCATCTGGTCGAACATCGCGTCCACGTCTTCCTTCCTGGAGACGTCGCACTTGATGGGAATGGCATTGCTGCCGACTTCCTTGATTTGGGCCACCACGGCTTCGGCGCCCGCGAGGCTCGAAGCATAGTTGACGACGACATCCGCACCGGCCTTGGCCAGCGCCAGCGCGACACCGGCACCAATCCCCGAACTCGCTCCGGTGACCAGCGCCTTCTGACCTTTCAACGGCTGATATTCACTCATGTTTGCCTTTCCTGCGGGTGTTCCCGCGTTGTTGTTGAGGTGCCGCGGGGCCCGGGAAGGCCCCGCGGTGAAGAGCGTTGCGGACTGCGCTCAGCGCGTCCGCCATTCATCGATCAACGAAGCCACGAGGCCGGTCCAGCCGGTCTGGTGCATGGCGCCAAGGCCAACGCCGGTGTCGCCATGGAAGTACTCGTGGAAGCTGATGTAGTCGCGCCAGTACGGATCGTTCTGGAATTTCTCGATGTTGCCGTACACCGGGCGCGTGCCGTCTTCCTTGCGGATGAAGATGGAAATGAGCCGGTTGGCGTGGGTTTCCACGATTTCACCGATAGTCCATTTCTTGCCCTGCTTGTCCATCACGGTGAGGTCTTCGCCGTAGGCCTTGGCCAGCTTGCGCAGGGACTCGATCATCAGGAACGCGGTGGGGAACCAGATGGGTCCGCGCCAGTTCGAGTTGCCCCCCTTGATCTTGCATTCCGCTTCGCCCGGCTCATAGAGCACTTCGTTGTTGCCGAGGCGGAAGGGGTGGGCAAGGTGCGCGGCAGACAAACTGCGCAGGCCATAGTCGGACAGGAACTCTTCCGGATCGCACAGGCGCTGGAGCATGCGCTGCAGCTGGTGGCGATTGACGATGGTGAGCGCGAGCGTGTCGCCCTTGTCGCTCGGGATGTGGTTTACGCACTCCTGCACGAGATCTTTGCGGTTTTCGAGGAACCACTCAAGGTTGGAGGTGAACTCGCCAAACTGCTTGATCCAGTCGCCTTCCAGGCGCTCCACCGCGTAGAGCGGGATGAGGCCCACCAGCGAGCGTACCCGCAGCTTGTCGAAGTTGCCGTCGGGGTAGCGCAGCACGTCGTAGAAGAAGCCGTCTTCCTCGTCCCACAGGTTGTAGTTGCGCCCGCCCATGTTCTTCATCGCCGCGCCCACGTAGACGTAGTGCTGGAAGAACTTGGTGGCGAGGCTTTCGTAGGTCTTGTTCTCGCGCGCAAGCTCAAGCGAGATGCGCATCATGTTGAGGCAGAACATGCCCATCCAGCCGGTGGCGTCGGACTGCTCGAGCGTGGCGCCGCCCGGGAGTTTCTCGGAGCGATCGAAGAGCGTGATGTTGTCGAGGCCGAGGAACCCGCCTTCGAAGATGTTGTTGCCGTTGCTGTCGACCTTGTTGATCCACCATGCAAAGTTGATCAGCAGCTTGTGGAAGCACTTCTCCAGGAATGCGCGATCGGCAGTGCCCGAACGAATGCGGTCCATGTTGTACACGCGCCAGACCGCCCACGGATGCACCGGCGGGTTGAGATCCGAGAACTCCCATTCGTAGGCCGGGATCTGGCCATTGGGGTGCTGGAACTGCTCGAAGAGCATGAACCACAGCTGCTCCTTGGCGAACTCGGCGTCGATGAGCGCGATGGCCACGGTGTGGAAGGCAAGATCCCAGGCCGCGAACCACGGGTATTCCCATTTATCGGGCATCGACAGCACGCGCATGGAATTCAGATGGCGCCAGTGGTTGTTGCGCAGGTGTTGGCGTGAGTCCGGCGGAGGCAAGCGCGGGTCGTCGCCCTTGAACCAGCGGTCCACGTCGAAAATGTAATTCTGCTTCGACCACATCATCCCGGCGAAGGCCTGGCGCTGGACGCGGCACTCGTCCTCGCTCGCGCCCTTGGGGTGGATGCCGGCATAGAACTCGTCGGCTTCCTTCAGCATGTTGGCGACGACTTTGTCCACGCTCTTGAGGGGATCGGTGACGTCGCCCTGACAGAGGCGCAGGCGGATCACCGTAGAGCCACCGGCCGGCACGGTGCGCACGTAGTGCAGGCAGGACTTGGTGCCGCGCTCCAGCGGGTTGGTGCACTGTTCGCCGTTGACCACCTGGCGGTGGAAAGCGTCCTTCACGTAGACGCGGCCGTCGTTGGCGTCTTCGCCGTAGAGCTTGCCGAGGTTGGTTTCGTTGTCGGTGAAGAGCGGCTGGCCGTCCACTTCGCCGTACAGCACGCGGCGGCCGAGCTTGTATTCGAACGGGAGGTTGGCAAGGCCGTCGGCCTCGGTGTCATCGGCCACCACGGAGACGTAGGTCTTGGTGGACTTGCCGCGGTGGATTTCCGGCGGACGCTTGCGCTCTTCGCCCCAGCCCCAGATGTTGCGGAACCACAGGTGCGGCAGGATGTGGAGCTCGGAATCCTCGGGCCCGCGGTTGAAGACTTCGATGCGCACGCAAAGATCTTCCGGATCGGCCTTGGCATATTCCACGAACACGTCGAAGTAGCGGTCTTCGTCGAACATGCCCGTGTCGAGCAGTTCGTATTCCGGGCCGCTACCGTTGCGGCGGCGGTTTTCCTCCACCAGCTCGCGATAGGGGTACTCGGCCTGAGGGTACTTGTAGAGGTACTTCATGTAGCTGTGCGTCGGCGTGGAGTCGACGTAGAAGTAGTACTCCTTCAAGTCCTCGCCATGGTTGCCTTCGGCCGGGATGAGGCCAAAAGGGCGTTCCTTGAGGATGGGATCCTTGCCGTTCCACAGCGCCAGCGAAAAGCACAACACCTGGTAGCGATCGGAGATACCGGCTAGCCCGTCTTCGCCCCAGCGATAGGCTTTGCTGCGCGCCATGTCATGGGTTAAGTAGTCCCATGCCGCGCCATCGGGACTGTAGTCCTCGCGCACAGTGCCCCAGGAGCGTTCGCTCGTGTAGGGGCCCCAGCGGGTCCATTCCGCACGATCGTTCTTTATTTCAGCCAGACGCTTTTTCTCACTCGTGCTCATGGGCTACCTCGGGTTCTTGGTGTTTGTGGTGCTTAAGGTTCCGATGCCGGGTTAGACCACCAACTGGCTGTTGGCTTCATGCAGGCGCGTGGACAATTGCTGGAGCAGGCGCATGGTTTCGGTAGGGTGCTCGGCGATGACGTGCGCGAAGTTGTTGGCGTTGACGGCGCGCACCTGGCTGTCCGCGATGGCCACCACCGTGGCCGAGCGAGGGAGCGACAGCAGCAGCGCCATCTCGCCCACCCATTCGCCCGGTCCGAGCGTGCCCAGCACGTGGTCCACGCCGTGCTCGTCCCGCTTGCGTACTTCAAGCGCGCCGCGCTCCAGCACGAAGGCCTTGTCGGCGTCATCGCCCTCACGCAGCAACACCGTGCCGGCCGGCACCACGGTGTGCACGCACTGGGTGAAGATGCAGCGGTAACGTTCGGTGTGGTAGAGCTTGGCGCAGCCGCTGTTCCGTTTGTTTTCGAACAGCACGCCGAAGGCCAGCACGGCCGCCAGCGCGCCCAGCATGGGCGCTACCCAGTACAGCCAGTTGGCGTCGAAGTTGCCGGTGAGGAGCGCCGGGGCAAAGCTCCGCGCCGGATTGAGGCTGGTGCCGGACACCGGCGCTTCCACCAGCACCAGGAAGGCCACCAGCGAGCCCGCGAACCATGGCGTGCGCGGCGCCAGCTTGCTGTTGTTCACGCAATAAAGGATGAGGAAAACCAGCATGAACGTGATGACCACTTCCGCCACGAAGGCCGTGCCCACGCCATAGCCTGCGCCCGGCAGGGTGAGGCCAAGCTGCACGCTCTGCGCGGCCTTGCCGCAGGCCATCGCGATGACCAGCACGCCCAGGCAGGCGCCAAGCACCTGGGCCGCGACGTAGCAGAGGGCATCGGCGGTGGTGACCTGGTCTTTCCACCAGAAGGCGAAAGTGACGGCGGGATTGAGGTGGCCGCCGCTGCGCTGGCCCAGGGGGGAGAGCACCACGGCGGTGGCGCCGCCGGCGAAAATCGTGCCGGTGATGAGGCGACGCAGGGCTTCGGAGGGGATAAGCCCGGGCATGACGCTGGAGTCCGACCACAGGAGGACGATTGCGCCCACGCCGATCACCAGCATGAGGGCGGTGCCGAAGAACTCCGCGAGATACTCCGGCCAATGATCCTTCATGCGGTCGTTTCTCCGGGCTGCGCGGGCTGGTTCCTTAGGGGCGACGAGGCACTTTCCTTGATGCAAATCAAAAGAGTGGGCATAAGCACTTGACGTGCGAAGGGCCTTAATCCTGCCACCGAGTATCAGTGTCGGCCCCGGATTCGGTCAATCGAAAATTGCTGCTCTGCGTGAATGGCCACGGGGCTGCGCCGGCGCACGCCGAACTGTCATGCCTTTGGCCGGGATCTGTCCTATCGCAAGCGTAGCGTCGGGTCCCTCGCGGTCAACGAACGAGGTACCCCGGATGAAAGCAGGTTCCCTACACTCAAGCCTTGGCGCACTGGCGCTGCTCGGCTGCAGTGGCGCGATGGCGGCCCCCTACGACGAAGCCGTCAACGGCTTTCTGTCGCAAAAAGCGAACCCCGTGCGACGGGCGTGGAAGATACCGTGATCGCGCAGTCTTCCTAGACGACCAGCAGATCCGCCAGTGCGACCTTCGGGTGGGCAGTGAGCACTGCCAGGGCGTCCGCAGCACCCGGTCCGGTGCCGTCAGCGTCGTAAGACAGGACACCGGTGGTGGTGTCATAGAGGAGGTAATCGTTGGCGTCGTGCGCGACCGCGCCGGCGCCCGCCACGAAATGCGCCCCCTTCACTGCCCCCACCGCCCCCAGCTGGGTGAACGTGGTACGGGCGAAGCACAGCGAGTCTTCGCTGCGGAAGTCGGTAAGCGTGTCGCGCTCGGCGGAATTGAGTTCCGAGAAAACGAAACGATCGCTGCCTGCGCCGCCGGAGGCCGTGTCCTGCCCGCCGCCAGCGAGATAGAACGTGTCGTTGCCCGTCTCGCCAAAAACCCGGTCGTTTCCACCCTGGCCCTGGAGGGTGTCGTTCCCTCCGCCGCCGAAGAGGGAATCGTTGCCTGCACCGCCGATCAGGCGGTTGGCGAGGCTGGAGCCGCTGATGAAATCGTTGGCGCTGCCGCCGGTGGCGTTTTCTATCTGCACCGTCTTGTAGATGTGGATGTTGTATACGCCGGAGAACGGGCCGATGGTGGCAAGACCCCGGCCGAGCTGGATGTTGGCGGCGGTGTGCTGGTTGGCCGCCGACAGGGTGTCCACGCCGCCGGCATCCCACAGGGTCATCACGGTGGGCGTGGCAAAGCTGTAGGTATCGTTGCCCGTGCGGTAAGCCATGTTGGCCCCGTACAGCAGCTGCAGGTAATAGATGTCGCCGTCCATTGGCGAGGACGGACTGATGTTGGTGCCCTGGCGGGTGAAGTAGTCGGTCTGCGTGTAGGACATCACCGTGTAGCTGGTCTGATCGAGCGCCAGCGGCAGGGCGGGCGGCTTGAAGGGATGGCGCAAGCCGAGGGCGTGTCCGAGCTCATGCACCAGGGTCACGAAGCCATAACTCCCCCGGGCGAAGGAATCCCCTGCGTTCTCCGCCCTCACCCAGACATCGCCGGCCGCCGGGTTATCGCCCGGCAGGTAGGCGTGGGCATAGGTCCCGCCGACGATGGCGCTGGTGAAGGCGAAGCGGATTTCCCCGACAGTGCTCGCGTTGTCGGCGACCTGGACGAAGCGGACCTTCGCGACCGCCGCCCAGCTGGCGAGCGCATCCTTGAACGCGGCGATCTGGCTGGCGCTGGCACCGAACCAGCCGGCGGAAAACTCGTTGGCGTAATCGTTCGCGACGTAGGCCGTGGGGCTGGTGAGGCCCGGGAAGCTGTAACTCAGGGTCACGCCCTGCCCCTGCGCACTACCCCATTGCGTGCCGTTGAGCAGGCTCGGGCCCGTCACGCTGAAGGTGAGGGTGGGGGTGCTGTTGGCTTCCGGACTCGCCATGGTTGCCTGATTCTGCCGCAGGGAACGCGACGCTCACACGGATCCAACGATGGCCGCAAGCACGCGGCGCGGGAAACGTGCGGGAGTTCCCGCGCAGGCTCAGCCGAGGCCGACCATGCAGATCGCCGCAAAGGTCATCACCGCCGTCGCCGCCCAGCCAAGCCAGAGCAAGAGGCGCGGGGCGACGTGGGGGCCCATCACCGCCGGGCGTGCCGCCAGCAACAGCAGGACCACCATCAGCGGCACGGCCACCACGCCATTGATGACGGCGCTCCAGAACAAGGCTTTCAAAGGCGAGACGGGCAGGTACTGGGTCACGATCCCGACCAGCACGCAGGCGACGATCACGGCGTAGAAGCGCGGCGCTTCGCGCACTGATTTTTCGAGCCCCCATTCCCAGCCGAAAGTCTCCGCAACCGCGTAGCCCGCGGAGCCCGCAAGGACCGGTACGCCGATGAGCCCGACACCCAGGATCCCGCAGGCAAACAGCGCAAAGGCGAAGTCGCCCGCCAGCGGACGCAGCGCCCCGGCGGCTTCGGCCGCGGTGGTGATTTCCGTGCTCCCTGCCGCGTGCAGGGTCACGGCGGTCGCCAGCATCACGAACCACGCGGTGAGGGTGGAAAAAAGCATACCGCTCCACGTGTCCCAGCGAATGCGGCGCAGTTCGGCCGGTGCGGCCTGGGGGGCGTCCAGCAGCGGCAGGGCGTGGCGCTTGCGCCGCATGTCCTCGATTTCCTCCGAGGCCTGCCAGAAGAAAAGGTAGGGACTGATGGTGGTGCCGAAAATGGCCAGGATCATCGCCACCGCTTCCCGGCTGATCTTGAGTTGCGGGAAGACCATCTCGCGCGCGACCTGGCCCCAGGGCACTGTCACCGTGAACACCACGCCGGCGTAGGCAAAGAGGGACAGGGTCAGCCATTTGAGGAATTTGACGTAGCGGTGGTAGGGCACCAGTACCTGCAGGCTGGCGGTGAGGAGCACCAGCACGACGGCCATCAGATGGCGATCGAGCCCCGTAACGAGTTCAGCCACTTCGCCCATCACCGCGACGTCGGCCGCAATGTTGAGCGTGTTCGCCACCACCAGCAGGCCGACGGTGGTGTACAGCACGGGGGCGGGGCAATGCGCCCGGATGTTGGCTGCGAGGCCGCGCCCGGTAACCCGCCCGATGCGCGCGCACAAGGACTGGATGGCGGCCACCAGCGGGAACACCACCGGGATCGTCCACAGCAAGCCGAAGCCGAAGCCGGCACCCGCCTGTGAATAGGTGGCGATGCCACTGGGATCATCATCGGCCACGCCCGAAATGAGGCCCGGCCCAACGCGCGCCAGGGGATGGGTGCGCACGCGATGCCAGAAGCTGCGTGGCCTTGAGGGCTTCACCTGGGGCTGGGATCCCGGTTGGGCATGGGGTGGGTGCGTTCCTGTAGTGGGCCTGGAAAAGCCAGGCAGTAGACCCATGACACACCTGGGGCCCGCGACTCGGCGCGCGCCCGCAGGCTCGCGGGTGACACCTTGAAGGGCCTTGCCTAGAATCACCAGCATTGGGCGATTCGTCCGCAAACTCCTGAAGTGGCAAACCGATGGTCCTGGACTACTTTTCCCGCGCGCTCCCTGCAGGCGCACGGCAGTGTTCCCCCGCAACTGGTGGCAGCGCGCAGGGCGAGGAAAACGCGTCATGAAAATTCGGTTCTGGGGAACCCGCGGCTCGCTACCGGTTGCGCTCACCGCCAAGCAGACTTTGCAGAAGGTGGCGCGCGCACTCGTGGCGGCCGAGGGCCGGCGCTTCGAGAACATCGACGAGGCCCTGGCCTTCGCCCGCGAACTGCCTTTCGACATCGGACATACCTTCGGCGGCCATTCGAGCTGTGTTGAACTGGAAGCCGCGCCGCCCACCGGTCCCAACCACGACTACGTCCTTTGTGATCTCGGCTCCGGCATCCGCCCGTTCGGCGGCAGCGTGCTGGCCCGCCACGGCGCCCGCGCCACCAATACGTTCCATATCTTTGTGTCACACGTGCATTGGGACCACATCATGGGTTTCCCGCTGTTCGCGCCGTCCTACCTGCCGGGCAACCAGATTCGCATCTACGGCTGCCACCCGGATCTGGAATCCGCGTTCCGCCGCCAGCACGGCGCACCGTCGTTCCCGGTGGATTTCAACCAGCTCGGCGCCGACATCCAGTTCATCCGCCTGCAGCCGGGCGAAGTCGCCGAAGTGGCGGGCTACAGCGTGACCGCCAAGGTCCAGCTCCACGCCGGCGATTCCTACGGCTATCGCTTCGAGCGCGGCGGCAGGTCGTTCGTCTATTCCACGGATTCCGAACACAAGCTCGAACGCCCGGAAGACCGCGACGGGTTCGCGGCCTTCTTCCACGAAGCGGATCTCGTCTGCTTCGACGCGATGTATTCCTTCGCTGAAGCGATTTCAGTGAAGGAAGACTGGGGCCACTCCAGCAACGTCATGGGTGTCGAACTCTGCCAGCAGGCCGGCGCGAAACGCCTGGCCCTGTTTCACCACGAGCCCATCCACGACGACTCGCGCCTGGTCTCGATCGAAGCCGAAACGCGCCGCTTCGAGGAAATCACCCGCGGCCCTGGCCCGCAGCTGGAAATCATCACCACCTACGACGGGCTGGAGATCGACCTCTAGCAGAGGCTTGGCCTGCTGGCGAAAAACGTCGCGAGCGAGCACCGCGGGTGCGCAAAATGCCGGG
>JAYTTZ010000042.1:0-2845 GCA_043744805.1 Gammaproteobacteria bacterium | reverse complement strand
GGATTAACCGCGCGCGTCGTCGAGGTGGGCCAGGTACCAGGCGTAGGCGTCGCGCAGGCCGTCTTCGAGGCCAATGCCCGCCTGCCAGCCGAGATCCTTCAGGCGGGAGACGTCCAGCAGTTTGCGCGGCGTGCCGTCGGGCTTGGTGGCGTCGAAGGACAGCCGGCCGGTGAAGCCCGTGACCCTGGCGATGGTTTCAGCCAGTTTGCGGATCGTGCAGTCGATGCCGGTGCCCACGTTGATGTGCGAGCACATCGGCTGGGTGTGGGCCTGGTAGGCCGCCGGCGCCAGTTCCAGCACGTGCACGCTCGCGGCGGCCATGTCATCGACGTGCAGGAACTCGCGCATTGGCGTGCCGCTGCCCCAGATCACCACTTCCCCGGCGCCCTGCCTGACGGCTGCGTGGAAGCGGCGCAGGAGCGCCGGGATCACATGCGAGTTCTCGGGATGGTAGTTGTCGCCCGGCCCGTAAAGGTTGGTGGGCATGACGCTGCGGTAGTCGCGGCCGTGCTGGCGGTTGTAGCTTTCACACAGCTTGATGCCGGCAATCTTGGCGATGGCGTAAGGCTCGTTGGTGGACTCGAGCACGCCCGTCAGCAGCGCGTCCTCGCGCATCGGCTGCGGGGCCATCCGCGGGTAGATGCACGACGATCCCAGGAACAGCAGTCGCGCCACGCCGTGCACGTGCGCGGCATGGATGACGTTGGCTTCGATGAGGAGGTTCTCGTACAGGAACTCGGCCGGATAGGTGTTGTTGGCGTGGATGCCACCCACCTTGGCCGCCGCCAGCACCACTTGCCCGAGGCGCCGCCCGGCGAAGAACGCGTTAACCGAATCCTGGCGCGTGAGGTCCACCTCCTCGCGCCCGGCAGTGACGATGTTGGCGTAGCCGAGCGCCTGCAGTCGACGCACGATGGCCGCACCGACCATGCCCCGATGGCCAGCGACGAAAATGGGCGCGGTCTTGTCCATGGTCCGGTTCCTTTAGCCTGCTTCGCGCGGCACGGCGACGTCATGGCCATGGGCCCGCAGCAGCGCCAGGCGCTGCGCGGCCTTGAAGTCTTCCGCCACCATTTCCTGGCACATCTCGTGGGCGGTGATTTCCGGCACCCAGCCGAGGCGTGCCTTGGCCTTGGCAGGATCCCCCAGCAGGGTTTCGACTTCGGTGGGGCGGAAATAGCGTGGGTCCACGGCAACCACCACGTCGCCGACCTTGAGCGCCGGGGCGCGGTCGCCTTCAATGGAGTCCACGAGGCCTTTCTCGTCCACCCCGTCGCCTTCGAAGCGCAGGCGCACCCCAAGCTCGGCGGCCGTCCAGTGGATGAATTCGCGCACCGAGAACTGCTGGCCGGTGGCGATGACGAAATCCTCCGGTTGTTCCTGCTGCAGCATCATCCACTGCATG
This sequence comes from Gammaproteobacteria bacterium, assembly GCA_043744805.1. GTDB lineage: Bacteria > Pseudomonadota > Gammaproteobacteria. The sequence continues at coordinate 1,440 of JAYTTZ010000042.1, read as the reverse complement.
CGCACGTAATCCTTGGCGTGGCCCCAGTCGCGCAGCGCATCCATGTTCCCCATGAAGAGGCAGGACTCGAGGCCCTGGGCGATGTTGGTGAGGCCCCGGGTGATCTTGCGAGTGACGAAGGTTTCGCCACGACGCGGGCTTTCATGGTTGAAGAGGATGCCGTTGCAGGCATACATGCCGTAGGCCTCGCGGTAGTTCACCGTGATCCAGTAGGCGTAGAGCTTGGCCACCGCGTACGGGCTGCGCGGATAGAACGGTGTGGTTTCGCGCTGGGGGATTTCCTGTACGAGGCCGTAAAGCTCGGAAGTGCTCGCCTGGTAGAAGCGGGTTTTCTTTTCCAGCCCGAGGAAGCGGATGGCTTCAAGCAGCCGCAGGGTACCCATGGCGTCGACGTCGGCGGTGTACTCCGGGGCCTCGAAGCTCACGGCCACGTGGCTCTGCGCGCCCAGGTTGTAGACCTCGTCCGGCTGCACCATCGACAGGATGCGGGTGAGGTTGGAACTGTCCGTGAGGTCGCCGTAGTGCAGGACGAAGCGCTGCTTCGGGGTGTGCGGGTCTTCATAGATATGGTCGACGCGCTGGGTGTTGAACATGGACGCGCGGCGCTTGATCCCGTGGACCTCATAGCCCTTTTCCAGCAGGAATTCTGCCAGGTAGGAACCGTCTTGGCCGGTTACGCCAGTAATCAGGGCTTTTTTCATGGGGCTTCCATCCAATCAGTTAAACGGGAGCGGCGCCGCCGTGTCCTTGCGGTCAACCGTCCGCGCCGATGATAGCAGCGCACGCGGAACGCCTTGGTGACGTTCGAATTCTCAGCTACTAAAGCAAATCCCTTAGCCGATAGTAGAGCATCGCCAACATCAGCGAAGGGGTCCTCAGCCAGCGCCCGCCGGGAAATACCCGGTGCGGGATGCGGGCGAAGACATCGAGCCGCGAACTGTCGCCTACGATGGCTTCCGCGATGAGTCGCCCGGCAAGCCCGGTAATCGCCATGCCGTGGCCGGAGAAGCCCTGGGCAAAGTAGAGGTTCTGGCCGATGCGGCCAAAATGCGGCGCGCGGTTCATGGTGATGTCCACGTAGCCCCCCCACGCATAGTCCACCGCCACGTCGTGCAGTGACGGGAAAACCGCGACCATGCGCCGACGCATGGACTCGGCGAGCTTGGGCGGCGTAAGGCCGGAATAGCTCACCCGTCCGCCGAACAGCAGCCGGTGGTCGGCGGAACGGCGGAAGTAATCGAGCACGAAGTTGCTGTCGGTGACGGCGGCGTCGGTGGGCAGGATTTCGCGGGCCCGGGCCTCACCCAGGGGGGCGCTGGCGATGATGTAGGTGCCGACAGGCATGATGCGCGCGTCGAGTTCGGGCACCAATGGACCCAGCCAGGCGTTGCCGGCGACCACCACCTGGCGGGCGCGCACCGTGCCCTCGGCCAGCTGCAC
>JAYTTZ010000041.1:0-2846 GCA_043744805.1 Gammaproteobacteria bacterium | reverse complement strand
GAAGCGGGCGCAGGTGAAGGTCCGGTTCGGGGGCCAGTTCCGGGCCGCTGAGGCAGAAGTCGGTTTCTGCCGGCCGAACGTGCACGTCGGTCGTGTAGACCGGCTGCGTCCCTGGTCCGCCATGGGCGAGCCAACAGCGACGGGCCTTCGACGATCAGGTACTCGTCGATGGCTCGATCCAAGTCGAGGACCCAAATTCCGACCCGGGCACTACGACGGCGTCTCGAATGCTTCTGTTCAAAAAGGCGGGACAGAGCGTTCCGCTCATGCCAGTGCGGGACTCAACAGGTGCAGCGAAACGTAGGGCAGGTCGCCCTCGACCCAGCTGTCGTGCGGCGTCGACGTGATGTGGAAGGCTTGCCCCGGTAGCAGATCCAGCCGCTCGCCGGTTTCGTACAGCACCACCCCGTGACCTGAAATGACGACGCCTGTGTGTGGCGCGTGGCAGAGCGCTGTGCCAACCAGCGCGGAGTTGTGTTCGGACCATTTCCAGCCCGGTTGATAGGTGGCGCGGCCCAGGCTGGCCCCGGCCAAGTGGACGATCTCGAAGCGCCCGTGCGGGAAGGTCCGCACCTCGTCCGGCTCATCGAAGTGCTTGAGCGTGGTGGCATGCATGGCGTGGACTCCTTGGACAATGGTGCATTGCGCCGGGGGGCGAGCTACCGGTCAATCAGACGCGCGATAGACGTCGGTGCTCAGGTAGCGCAGCCCGGAGTCGCAGATGATGGTGACCACGTTGGCACCTGGCCCCAGATGGCGCGCGACCCGGATCGCCGCCACTACATTGGCGCCCGAAGACGTGCCGCCGAAGATGCCTTCCTCGCGCGCCAGCCGTCTGGTCATCTCCTTGGCTTCCTGCGTGTCGACGGGTTGGATTTCGTTGACCTGGTCAGGTCGCCACAGCGGCGGGATGAAACCGATGCCGATGCCCTCGATCTTGTGCGAACCCGAGGGCCCGCCCGACAGCACCGCGGATTCGGCCGGCTCGACAGCCACCACCCGGATCTTCGGATCGTGCCGCCATAGGGCCTGCGTCACGCCGTGGATCGAGTGCGCCGTGCTGACTGCGTGCACGAAGGCGGCAAGCTCTCCCCTGGTCTGGCGCCAGATTTCTTCGCCGAGCGGCAGGTAGCCCTGCGTCGCATCGTGGTTGTTGAGCTGATCGCAGTACCAGTGCCCGGGCCTGCGGCTGATGTCGGCAGCCGTATCGATCATGTTTCTGATCAGCTTCTCGGTGATCTGCTGCTTATCGCTCGGCACATCCGTGATGCGGGCGCCGAAGGCCTGCATGGTGCGGCGCTTCTCTTCGCTGAAGGCATCCGAAAAAACGATCTCAAGGCCATAGCCCTTGGCGGCGCAGACCAGCGCCAGCGAAATGCCAGTGGTGCCGGCGGTGTATTCGACCACTGTGCCCCCTGGTTGCAGTCGACCATCGGCCTCGGCATTGCGGATCGCCGCCGCAGCCATCCGGTCCTTCATGCTGCCGGTGGGATTGGTCCACTCCAATTTGGCGAACACACGCCCGCATCCCGCCGGCACGACCTTGCGCAATTCGACCAGCGGCGTGTTGCCGATGCTGCCGAGGACGTTCTCGGTGACGAGTGTCATGTGCCTTCTCCATCGGCCGAAGCAACGCGCTGACCGCCCAAGGGCCAGCGTGCGCAGAAGACTCACGTTGTACGTCATATTCCCCGCCATGTCTCGGTCTGCGGCGGCTTCCCGTCGGCCAAGTGGCGGTCTATTGTCGTTGGCTGAGCAGTTGGAAGCGGTGCTTCCCGGCCAGGGGCAGATTCCAGGGGCAGTCCGCTGCGAGGCTAAAGGTGAGGCCGAGGGAAGCACCACGACCGGTGGCAGTCTGTGCTGTTCAAAGGTGTTCAGGTCTTACGCTCAGCCTCACGTGAGCATCGGCGACAAGTCCGGATCTCCCTTGGCCATCGCACGGCGATATGCAGGTCGCTCGCCGATCCGTTGCAGGTAGTCGCGAATGTTCGAATAAGGCGCGAGGTCCAACGGCTGGAAGGGACGCATCGTGGTGAGAGTGAACACGCTCATGATGTCGGCTGCCGTGAACTCGGGGCCCGCGAAGTAAGGCGTCTCGCCCAGCCGTGTCTCCACGAGTGCCATCACCCGGTCGACCCGGCGCTTCGCTGAGGTCTGCACCGGGTGTTCCGCGGGAAGTTTCGCGCGGTTCACCATCATGAGGCGTCCCATCACCGGTTGAAGGTTGCCGTTGGAGAAGTGGAACCAGTAGAGGTAGCTTGCGTAGTCTGGATGGTCTGGACCGAGTTTGAGGCGGCCCCCTCCGTGCTTGACGATGATGTATTCGACGATCGCAGCCGACTCAGCCAGAAGCAGATCGCCATCCTGGATCAGGGGTGCCGCGCCCAATGAATGCAGCGCTTCGAGCTCCGGCGGTGAGAGCTTGGTGACGGGATCGCGAACGTGGTGTTGAAGCGTGTAGGGCAGCCCCAGCTCTTCGCAGAGCCAGACGATGCGTTCGGATTGAGAATGGCCGAGGTGGTGAATTTTGAGCATGGGTTCCAAACGGTTTAAGGCTCCGAGCGCTCGTGGCAACAGATGATTGTCATAGGCCCCCGGGCTCCGGGGAACCATAACCTCCACCAAAGTCGAGATTGAGACTATCAGGGAGCAAACATGGCCGCCATCGCTGCCGACTACGCTAACCGCTCTGGCTATGACCCGAGTTTTTTGGCTCCAGGCAAGCCAGATGGCCAAGTTTTCCTGCCGATGCTCAGCAAGGCATTGGAGGTGGAAGCCACTCGCCTCACAAGTGACGCGACGTCCTACGTCTTGAAGTACCACCACTACAGCCTCGTGATGCATCG
>JAYTTZ010000040.1:0-11192 GCA_043744805.1 Gammaproteobacteria bacterium | reverse complement strand
TATCCGCCTGCGGTGCTCATTTACCCGCTTGTAAACTGCGCTCCTCGGCGGACACGCGCCTTGCAGCCAGCCCCCTCGCTACGTTTTTCACCAACCTGTCAGGGCACCCCGGCCCCAAACGCCTCTCGCGTCAGGCTTACCAGCCGTGTACTTCCCCGTTCCACTGCCAGAAGCTGCCGGTAGTGCTCGCGTCCAGCTTGGCAATCGTCTTGACGATGCCGGCGGCGCTGTCCGGCGGCGTGATATCGGCCTGCGGTCCGCCCATGTCGGTCTGCACCCAGCCCGGGTGGATCACGCAGACGTCGATGCCGTCCTTCGCCAGATCGATCGCCGCCAGCTTCATGAACTTGTTGAGCGCCGCCTTGGTGGCGCTGTAGGCAAAGCCCATCGTCATGTCGAGCGACAAGGCGCCCATCTGCGACGTGATGGTCACGACCTTCGGCGCCTTGCTCGCCTTGAGGTTGGGCAGCAGCGCCTGCATCACCCGCACCGGCGCCATCGTGTTCACTTCGAAAGCCTCGGTCCAGCCTGCGAAATCCATGGTGGTGGCGGTCTGGTCGGCATAGGCCGGGCCGAGCACGCCTGCGTTGTTGATGAGGAGATCCACCGCCTGGCCACCGAGCGTCGTCACGAGCGCGGCTACGGACGCCGCATCATTGACCGTGAGCCCGAGGGTGGTGACGTCCCCTGTGATGGCAGCCAGCGCTGTCGCGGATTTGGGGTCGCGGCAGCAGGCCAGCACCTTGTGGCCCTGCGCGGCATAGCCTTTGACGAGTTCGAGGCCGATGCCGCGATTGGCGCCGGTGATCAAGACGGTCGACATAGTTGAGCTCCAGAGGTGGGTTGTGATTGGGACGAGTGAGGTCGCTGGTGGCCCGGGGCTGCGCGGCCCGACGGTGCTTCAGGGGAAGCGGTCCAGATGATCTGATCGGAATGGTAATCGCTGGTCGCGGAAAATGCCGCTAGATAGCCGTTCCGAAATCTCGATCAGCCTGGCGCGGTGACCCAGGTCCGCCCCCTTTGATGAGCTCAGGACAAGCTTCGAGGGGCTCAGGGCGAACGGTGTGCGCGGTTGAAAGCGGTTGAAGGCTTGTTCGTCCTGAGTAACCGTGTTCGCGGCCAAGCCCGAAAGCCCGTTCATCCTTCGACGGGCTCAGGACGAACGGGCTTCCGGACTTCCGGACTTCCGGACTTCCGGACTTTTGGACTTTTGGACTTTTGGACTTTTGGACTTTTGGACTTTTGGACTTTTGGACTTTTGGGCCTTCGGGATTTCGGAACGGCTATTCAGGTCGCGGCAAAAGCTCCGCCGTCAATTCCGCCCTCCCCGTACAGCCGCTCATACACCCCACCCTGCCGCACCAACTCGCTGTGCCGTCCATGCTCGACAATCCGCCCGCAGTCGAACACGCACACCCGGTCTGCTTCCTTCACCGCTGAAAGCCGGTGCGCAACGATAAGCATAGTGCGACCTTCCAGCCTGTGCCTGAGTGACGCATGGATGCGGGCTTCGGTTTCCTGATCCAGCGCCGAGGTGGCTTCGTCGAGGATGACGATGTTGGGATCGGCCAGTAGCAGGCGGGCGATGGCGAGGCGTTGGCGTTGGCCGCCGGAGAGGCGGATGCCGTCGCGGCCGATGATGGACTTCAGGCCTTGGGGCATGGCTTTGATGAAGTCGGCGAGTTCTGCATCCCGGAGCGCGGACCACAGGGCTTCTTCCGTGTGGGGCATGCCAAGGGTGAGGTTGCTCTCGACGGTGTCGTTGAAGAGCGCGGGGTTCTGCAGGACGGTGCCGACATTGGCGCGGACGCGCTCGAAGCCTGCTTCCTTCACCGAGATCCCATCGAAATAGAGTTCGCCCGACTCCGGCGGGTAGAGCCCGAGGATGACCTGCACGAGCGTGGACTTGCCACCGCCACTCGCACCCACCATGGCCACCCGTTCGCCGCGTGCGATATCAAGATCGATACCGTCCAGCACCAGCGGGCCGTCGCCGTAGCGGAAGCGGATGCCTTGCAGCGACAGCGCGTTGGTGCGCGTGCCTTTGAAGGGATCGCGCAGCGCCGGGTACAGCGGATCCTGCTCCAGCTTGAGCAAGCGGTTGACTCGCTCCAGCGCCGCGCGTGCGGCCTGCCAGCTCACCTGTAACTGGAAGATCGTTTCCACGGGACCGAGCAGGAACCAGAGGTAGCCAAACACGGCAATCATCTGGCCGAGCGACAGGGACGAGAACGCCACCATCAGCATGGCGGCGGCGCGGAAGGCGTCGATGCCCACGAGGAACACCGCGAAGGACAAGCGGCTGGCGGCATCGCTGCGCCAGGAGTAGGCGGCAGCGTGCACGCGGATTTCGCCGGCCAGTGTGATGACGTGGTTGAGGTAATGCTTTTCGCGGTTGGCGGCGCGGAGCTGGTGGATGGCTTCCAGGGTTTCCGTCAGCGCTTCCTGGAAGGCTTGCAACGCGCCGTTCTCGCGCTTCTTCAAATCCTTGGTTCTTCGGCTGATGAGCACCGTGAAATACACGGTGACGGGGTTCATCACCAGGATGAACACGGCAAGCTGCCAGTGCATCCACAGCAGCACGCCGGCCGCGCCCACCAAGGTGAGCATGGCCACCAGCAGGCGGCTCAGGGTTTCCCCGGTGAATTGATCGATGGTGGCGAGATCCACCACGAGGTGCGAAGACACGGTGCCACCACCCAGGCCTTCGTATTCCGCCATGGACACGCGCTCCAGTCGGCGTAGCAGGCGCGCACGCAACTTGAAGGTGAGCGCCTTGGCGACTTGCGAGAACTCGCGCTGCTGCCACACCTGCAGGCCAAGGCTCAGCAACCTCAACACGATGGTGCCCACCAGTACGGCCATCACGTAACCGAGCACCGTTTGCCAGGCGGCGGGGAGATAGCCGTTGAGATGCTCCACCAGCGCGGCCGGCTTCTTGAGCAGCACTTCGTCCACCAGCAGCGGCATGAGCAAGGGCACCGGGACGGACAGCGCCGCAGCGGCAAAGGCGACGAGGTGGGCGTAGACGAGGCGGCGGCGGTACGGCAGGGCGAGGCGGAAGATGTCGCGCCAGGTGTAGTGGTCTACTTCGTGTTCGGAGGAAACGACAGCGCGAAGCTCGGTCAAGGCAGGATCCCCGGGCGTGTTACCTGGCATTACGCCGAGGCGCGGCCGCCGGCCTCGCGCCAGCCCGGACTCACTCGCCCGACGCCTCCATCAGCCAGTCCACTGCGCGCAGGCGCATGGCGTCGGGCCTGGCGCCGAGTCCGGCGAAATCAAAGGCGACCGGGTCGGCCAGGTGCGAGAGCGTCACGTTCTGCAGGCTGCGGAAGACATTCTCCACGCGGCCAGGGGTCTTGCGTTCCCACTCTCCCAGCATGTGCTTGATCTGCACGCGCTGGAGGTGTTCCTGGCTGCCGCAAAGGTTGCACGGAATGATGGGGAAGCCGCGCGATTCGGCGTAGCGGGTGATGTCGTCTTCGCGACAGTAGGCCAGCGGGCGAATGACGATGTTGGCGCCATCGTCCGACCGGAGTTTGGGCGGCATCGCCTTCAGCTTGGAGCCGAAGAACATATTCAGGAACAAGGTTTCCACGATGTCGTCGCGGTGATGGCCGAGCGCAATCTTGGTGATGCCGTTGGCTGCGGCCCAGGTGTAGAGGCTGCCGCGACGGAGCCGCGAGCACAGCCCGCACATGGTCTTGCCTTCCGGCACCACGCGCTTCACCACGCTGTAGGTGTCCTGCTCGAGGATGTGGAAAGGCACGCCAAGCGCGGTGAGGTAAGCGGGGAGGACGTCGGCCGGGAAGTCTGGCTGCTTCTGGTCGAGGTTGACGGCGATGAGTTCGAAATCTATCGGTGCCTTCTTCCGGAGGCTCAGCAGGATGTCGAGCATCGTGTAGGAATCCTTGCCGCCGGAGAGGCACACCATCACCCGATCACCCGCTTCGATCATGTTGAAGTCAGCGATGGCCTTGCCCACCCCACGGCGCAGGCGCTGCTGCACCTTGCCCAGCTCGTGGCGGGCGCGGTCGGCGCGCAGGCTGGGCGGGGCGATGACGTGTTCGTTCACGGGCAAGTCCAGGCGAAAGGTGGCTTTTGATCCTGACAGACGCGCCAGCGGCTTACTACCGGCGGGGCGCTTCAGTGCGTGTCCGCAGCAGCGGCTGCCGCAGGCGGCGTGAGCGCCTTGAGTGCCGCCCGCAGTTCGCGGGCGCGATCCTCGTCGCCGCCCACGAAGCCCGGTGCTTTTTCGTGGAATTCGGCGAGGTCGGCGAGGATGTCCGGGTCGCGTGGATCCAGTTGGTAGGCGCGTTCGAAGTAGTCATGCGCCCTGCGGGCCAGCCTGAAGGAGGCCATGAGGCCCACCTGCTCGGCCAACCTGCCGGCCGCGCGCCCGGCCCACAGGAGGTAAAGGGGTTCGGTGGGGTTGGCGGCGGCAGCCTTGTCGAACTCGGCGAGTGCCGGCTCGAAGTTGCTTTGGTCGAACGCCGTTTGCCCCTGCGCGAAGGCCGCAGTGGCTGCTTCATCTGCACGCGCCGCGCCGTTCAGGCACAAAAAAAGCCCTGAGACCACGAGGAGTGATTTCAGAGCTTGGGGGGATTTGGCCAATCGGCGGTCGGTAGGCCACAACATCATGAGGAGACTTTCTATGCTGTGCCTTGGCGTTGCCCCGCGTGAGCCAAGCGCCGACTGGTGGACGCACCTTGCGCCCGTGAACTTGAACGGACGCTGAACTCTCGCAGATTAACGGCCTGGAACCGTGCGCTGGTTAACACAATGCAGGGGAATTCGCTGGAAAACCTCTCAACCCACCAGCAGTTCCGAGAGCGCCACCCGTTCCAGATCCGAGAGGCCGACGCCTTCGCTGAGGTAGGCGTCGAAGGAACCATAGTGCCTTTCAACGGCTGTGAGCGCGCTATCGAGGTAGTCGGCGCTGGCGCTCATGACCACGTCCACGGCGTCAGTTGGCGCGTCGCCCACGAAAAACTCGACCTTGCGGCGCTGGAAGTTGGAGATGACGTAGTCCTCCATGACCGCCGCCGGGGTCACTCCCACCGCCAGCAGCAGCACGGCGCAGGCAATGCCGGTGCGGTCCTTGCCGCTGGCGCAGTGGACGATGGCCGGGGCGCCGTCGTTCAGCAGGAGGCCGCGATAGACCGCCGCGAGGCGGTCGGTGTGGTCGAGGATGAGGCGTTCGTACTGGCCGTGCATGGCGGCGCGGGTCTTGGCCGGGGTCCACTGGCCGCTGTTCACGCCGTTGAACATGGCCATGTTGCCTTCGGGAATGAAGCCCAGCGCATGCTGGACCGGGGGCGGCACCGGCAGGCGGTTGGGGTTGCGGGACCGTTCGTCGGGCATGCGGAGATCGAAGATGGCCCGCACCCCAAGCTCGGCCAGCGCGGCCTGATCGGACAAGGACAAGGTGGCGAGGGCGTCCGAACGAAACACCAGACCATGGCGGGTGTGACGACCGTCGGTGGTGGGGAGTCCGCCGAGATCGCGGCAGTTGCAGGCGCCTTCAAAGGCAATCCGGCGGTGTTGGTGGCGGTCCAGCAATTCGGCGCTCATGGGTCGGAAGCCTTGGGTCAGGGTAAAACCGGGGATGTCGTTGCGGGCGGAATATGCCCGAGCGCCGTTGCCATTGCACGCTGCTGCACCCGCTGGGGCTGGGGCCAAAGTGCCTGTCCTCAAACAAATGGGGCCAAAGTGCCTGTCCTCAAACAAACGTCAAACAAATGCGCCTGTCCTCTATCAAACCTGGCTGGGCGCGGTAGGGCCAGCAGGTCAGAATGCCGGTCCCCGGAGAAGTGAGGGTTGGACGTGGCCGTTGAGATTCCTGTTTTCCTTGTTCGTCACGGCGAAGCCGCTGCCAGTTGGGACACCCACGTCGACCCCTCGCTGAGCGCCGCGGGCCAGGCACAGGCCGAGGCCTTGCTGAAGTTCTTCGCCCACCGCACGCCCTGCCGCCTCGTCAGCAGTCCGCTGCAGCGTGCGCAAGAGACTGCTGCGCCGCTCGCTGGCCACTGGGGGCTGCCCGTCGCCATCGACGACCGCATCCGCGAACTGCCTTCTGGCAGCGTGCCCATGGCCGAGCGCCGCGCCTGGCTCCACGGCGTGATGCGTTCCAACTGGACGGAGGTGGACGCGACCCTCCACGCCTGGCGCGAACGGGCCTGGTCGGCGCTGGGTGAGTGCCGGGAGCCTACGGTGTTCTTCACCCACTACATGATCATCAACGCGCTGACCGGCCGGGTGCTGGACGATCCGCGGCTGATGGTCTTCGAGCCGGACTACTGCTCGATCACCGAACTTGCCGTCGGCCCTGCGAGCTGTCGGCTGGTCGCACTTGGCAAGGCGCGGACGACCCTCGTACTGTAGGCCCCAACCCAAGCCCAGCCGGAGCCGCCATGACCGCCCGTACCGTCCTCCACAGCCACGCAGCGGTCGACACGAGCGACGGGGCCGGGGTGAAGCTCCGGCGCGCATTAGGCCACCAGCCGGGCGCCGGGCTCGATCCTTTCCTGATGCTCGATTTCTTCTCGTCCGACAATCCGGACGACTACATCGCGGGCTTTCCCGCCCACCCGCATCGCGGCTTCGAAACCGTCACCTACATCGTCGACGGCCACCTGCTGCACGAGGACCATCTTGGCAATCGCGGGGATCTGAAAGCCGGCGGCGTGCAATGGATGACCGCCGGACGCGGCATCATCCATTCGGAAATCCCCCAGCAGAGCGAAGGCCTGCTGCGCGGCTTCCAGCTGTGGATCAACCTGCCCGCGAAGGAAAAGATGAAGCCGGCCGGCTACCGCGACATCCCGGCCGAGGAGATCCCGGTCATCACCGTGCCCGGCGCCCGCGTGAAGCTGGTCGCCGGCGAGCTTTCGCTGGGTGGCGCCATCACGCAGGGACCCATCGCCGGCCTCACCACCGAGCCGCTCTACGCCGACGTAACGCTGGACGCGGGCGCCGCACTGACCCTGCCAATCGACGCCGGCCTCAATGCCTTTCTGTACGTGTTTGAAGGCTCGGTGCAGGTCGCCGGCACTCCGGTGCCCGCCGGCAGCGCGGCGGTGCTTTCCGACGGCGACAGCCTCACCCTGGGCAGCGCCACCGCCGGCCGGGTACTGCTGGTGGCCGGTCGCCCGATCGGCGAGCCGGTGGCCCAGTACGGGCCGTTCGTGATGAACACGCGCGCCGAGCTTGAGCAGGCGATGGACGATTACCGGACGGGACGGCTCACGGGCTGAGCCAGGCGCGACACCGCCCGCGATTCGCGTCCAACTCGCCAGGGCCCGGACCAGGAAACCCTGCTGACGCGGCCAGCCTCTGCCGCGCAGAGCGGCTGACGAGCCGCACGAATCAACACCTGCACGACCAAGCGATCTGGACAACAACGACAAAGGGGAGACAGACATGACGTTCAAGCACTTGCTGCGCGCCTGCGCAGTGGCGGCAGCCCTAGGCGCGAGCCAGTGGGCCGTCGCCGCCACCACCGTCGATGGCGCCGCCATCGCCAACGAGTCACAGGACAGCAACTGGTTGTCCTACGGCCGTACCTACAGCGAGCAGCGCTTCAGCCCGCTCACCCAGATCAACGAGAAGACCATCGGTGGCCTGAAAGCCGACTGGGCGCTCGAACTGCCCACCGATCGCTCCCTGCTGGCGACGCCCATCGTGGTGGATGGCGTCATGTACTTCTCCGGCAGCTTCGCCGTCGTCCATGCGGTGGACGCGAAAACCGGCAAAATGCTGTGGAGCTACGACCCGAAGACGCTCGAAGTGGCAGGTGACCGCCAGCGCATTTTCTGGGACTTCAACCGCGGCGTCGCCTACTGGAAGGGCAAGGTGTTCGTGGCCACTGGCGACGGGCGCCTCAACGCCATCGACGCCGCCACCGGCAAGGAAGTGTGGAGCACGGTGACGATCGATCCCAAGCTGCCGATGTACATCAACGGCGCACCGCGTGTGTTCCGCGACAAAGTCATCATCGGCAACGGCGGCACGGAAGTGGGCGCGAACCGGGGCTACGTCACGGCCTACGACACCGAAACCGGCAAGCAGGCCTGGCGCTTCTATATCGTGCCGGGCAATCCGGCGGATGGCTTCGAGGATGAAACCCAGGCCATGGCCGCCAAGACCTGGACGGGTGAATGGTGGAAGCATGGCGGTGGTGGCAATGCGTGGAACGGGTTTACTTATGATCCCGAGTTCAACCGCATCTACATCGGCACTGGCAACGGCTCGCCGTGGAACCGCAAGCTGCGTAGCCCCGGTGGCGGCGACAACCTCTTCCTGTGTTCGATCGTGGCGCTCGATGCCGACACCGGCAAATACGCCTGGCACTACCAGACCACGCCGGGCGAGAGCTGGGACTACAACTCCAACATGGACATGGTGCTGGCAGATCTGAAGATCGACGGCAAGCCGGTGAAGGCACTGATGCATGCGCCGAAGAACGGCTTCTTCTACGTGATCGATCGCGCCACCGGCAAACTGCTGTCGGCCGAGAAATTCGGCAAGGTCGACTGGGCGGAGTACATCGATCTCAAGACCGGCAGGCCAGTGGAACGCAAAGGCGCCCGCTACGAGGATGGCTCGGAACTCGTGTGGCCCGGCCCACTCGGCGTGCACAACTGGCACGCGATGTCCTTCAACCCGGGCACGGGGCTCGTCTACATCCCCGTGATAGAACAGCCGGCCGTGTTTACCGACAAGGGCATCGATCCAAAAGCCTGGCAGTCACCCCACTTCGCCGTCGACCCAGGCGTAGATTTTGCGCGTGACGACATCCCCGTCACCTCTGGCACCAGCGCACTGCTCGCCTGGGATCCCATCAAGCAGAAGCCAGCGTGGCGCAAGGAACTCCCCGGCATCTGGAACGCCGGGACCTTGTCTACCGCGGGCAACCTGGTGCTCCAGGGCCATGCCGATGGCAAGCTCGTGGCCTACCGCGCCACGACGGGCGACGAACTGTGGAGCATGGATCTGGGCTTGGGGATTTCCGCGCCGCCGGTCACCTACACCGTCGACGGCAAGCAGCACATCGCAATCCTCGTCGGCTGGGGCGGTGCTGGTGCGGGTGTGGGCGGTTCGGTCCAGGCCCAGCACGGTTGGGCCTACAAGGCGCAGCCACGGCGCCTGATCAGCTTCAGCCTCGATGGCCACGCGAGCCTGCCCAGCTTGCCGCCGCCGCAGTTTGCCAAGCCGCTCAAGCAGGAAGACTTCGTGGTGAACGAGATGCTGGCCGCGCAGGGACGCGTCCTGTATTCCCAGCACTGCGTGCTCTGCCATGGCGCGGGTGCGGTGTCTGGCGGTTATGCGCCTGATCTCCGTGCCTCTAGCATCGCCGTCTACGAGGACGCCCTGAAAGACGTCGTGCAGAACGGCTCGCGCAGCGCCGCCGGCATGCCGCGTTTCAAGGATCTGTCGGATGCGGACTTGAAGAGCGTGCAGCACTTCATCCGCAAGCAGGCACGGGTTGAAGGCGCCGGAGCGCAGGTACATTAAGGGCTAGTCGTCAAGCTCGTCGTTCCCACGCCTGCGGCATTCGATGCCGGCCAGTGCGTCATCCCGTGACGGGTGGCGCAGTGGGGGACTCAATGGATGGCTTAGCGCCAATCGTCCGTCATCCCTGCGCAAGCGGGGCTGACGACGCCCACCCACTACAGTTCGTTCGCGCCTGCAGCGCCGATTGCTTCCCTCCGCAAGGCGCAGGAGATCACCACAGATGGAAATCAGGGACAAGGTCGTCGTCATCACCGGTGGCGGCAGCGGCATCGGCGCGGCACTCGCGCGGCGCTTCAAGGCCGAAGGCGCGCGCGCCATCGCCATTGCAGATCTGAACGAAGCCGGACTCGCACAAGTCTCGGCAGAAACCGGCGCACTCGCCGTCCGCTGCAACGTGGCGGTGGAAGACGAGATCAAGGCACTGGTCGCGAAAGTCGAGACTGAACTCGGTCCCATCGACATCTTCTGCTCCAACGCCGGCATCGCGCGCCTCGGCGATGAAGACGTCCCCAACGAAGAATGGCAGCTCAACTGGGACATCCACGTGATGGCGCATGTGTACGCCGTGCGCGCAGTCGCGCCAGGCATGGTGGCGCGTGGCAGTGGCTACCTCGTGCACACGGCGTCTGCCGCAGGACTACTCAGCCACATCCAGTCGGCAACCTATTCCGTCACCAAGCATGCCTGCGTCGCGTTCGCTGAATGGGTGGCGATCAAATACAAGCACCTCGGCATCCGCGTGTCCGTGCTCGCGCCGCAGGCCGTGCGCACGCCGATGACCGATCGCCCCGATGAAGCTGCGGTGGCGGCGGTGGATGGGATGATCGAGCCGGAAGAACTCGCGGCATGCGTGGTGGCGACGATGGCGAAGGAAGAGTTCCTCATCCTCCCGCACCCGGGTGTACGCGATTACATGCTGAAGAAAACGAATGACGTCGACCGCTGGCTGGGCAGCATGAATCGCTGGCGGCAGCAGGCGGGGGCGATTCGGCGTTGAGGGGAGATGGCAATCTGCCCGGTAAGCTAAGGTACCTTGAGGATATGCCGAGGCCGCATCCGGATTTCTTCCATTTCCACTTATTGCACCTCAAGGGGTTATGCCATCGCCGAATGCCCTCCTAAATTTCAGGTCAAAACGACCAATTTCTCTCCGTGCAGCCGCGAAGTAAGGTGCGGCAAGTTGGGCTTGATTGGTTAAATGGACAGTATTCACGCTGGCGTAGTTTGCAGCAGTAGCCTACGGTGGAAAACTCGAACGAAATTTCAGAGTTCCTGAATCCAGAGGCTGCTAATGGCTGCGCTTTCTATTATCCAAGGCTCTGCGGGTAACGAATATCTAGGTGGGACTTTCGGTAACGACCTCATTCAGGGCCTAGCAGGAAGCGACACGTTGGAAGGCCTCGCTGGGGACGATACCCTCGACGGCGGTGACGGGTTCGATTATGCCGCCTATTTCAGCGCCGGCTCAGGGGTCACGGTGAGCCTTGCCCTCACGGGTGCACAGGACACGGGGGGTGCCGGGATAGACACCCTGATCAGCATCGAGAATCTGGTCGGCTCTGACTTCAACGACACCGTGACCGGGGACGCAAGCGACAATACGCTCGAAGGCCTCGCCGGTAACGACACGCTGAACGGCGGCCAGGGGTTCGATTTCGCGTCCTATTTCAACGCCG
>JAYTTZ010000039.1:0-37688 GCA_043744805.1 Gammaproteobacteria bacterium | reverse complement strand
AGGCCATCGGCAATCCCGGCGGCAATGGCCAGCACGTTCTTGACGCTGCCGCCAAGCGCAACGCCGGTCAGGTCGTCACTCAGGTACGCGCGAAAGCGCGGTGTGTGGAATCGTTCAACCAGCGTGCGTCCAAAAAGAGTGTCGTTCGCAGCGATTGTGACCGCCGCCGGGCGCCCCTCCGCGACTTCGCGCGCGAACGTGGGACCGGAGAGGATGGCGATGGGGACGGGGGCAGCAAAGACCTCCGCCACGACTTCATGGATGAGGCGCTGGGTGCCGAGTTCAAGCCCTTTGGCACTGCAGATGAAAGCCTTGATGCCGGGCGCCACGCGACGCAGGTGGCTGACGGTCTCCCGGGTGACCTGGCACGGCGTGGCCAGCAGTGCGGTGTGGCAATCCGGCGGGAGCCTCGAGAGCTCGTCCACCACCTCGATGGAACCTGGCAGGACGATACCGGGCAGGTAGCCCGGATTGACCCGATCGACGCGGATTTGCTGGCGCTGCGCCGGGCTCCGCGCCCACAGCGCCACGGGCCGCCCGTCCGTGGCAAGCACGCAGGCCAGCGCGGTGCCCCAGGCTCCTGCGCCGACCACGACGATTTCGGCGACAGGCCCAGGCGCATGCATCGCGGGCGTGGGGCCTAGTGGGTGGCCTGGCCTTCGGCGGCCTCTCGGCGCTGCATTTCCTGCGCGTAGAGGACGTCGAAGTTGACCGGCGAGAGCACCAGTTGCGGGAAGCCGCCCTTGGTCACGATGTCGCTGACGGCTTCGCGCGCATACGGGAAGATGATGTTTGGGCAAGCGGTGCCGAGAACCACCGGCAGGGTGTCCTCGTCGAAGCCAGTGATGTTGAAGATGCCGGCCTGCTTCACTTCCACCAGGTAGACCACGCGGTCTTCCTGCTTGACGGTGCAGGTCACGGTCAGCACCACTTCATGGACGTTGTCCGCAAGCTTCGTGGCCGTATTGGCCAGCTGAACGTCGAGCGAGGGCGTGAGCTGTTCGGTGAACACCTTGGGGGTATTCGGGGCTTCGAAAGACACGTCCTTCAGGTAGAGCTTCTGGATCCCAAGTTGGCCCACCGGGGCCTGCTGTTCAGGGACAAGTTCGTCGTTGGTCGCCATGGCGAAATCTCCGTAATTGAAGGGATGATCTGGGTTTGACCTGCGCGATACCGTGCAGCTGGCGCAGGTCGGCAGTCAGGCTTACTGGAGCGGGAGGTTCTCCGAGCGCCAGGCGGTGAGCCCACCCTGCAGGGAGTACACCCGCGTGAAGCCTGCCTTGAGGAGCCGTTGGCGCGCCTGCACGCTGGCGTTCCCGGCCTCGCAGTAGACGACCAGCGGCCGGTCCTTGTACTTCTGGAGCGTGCCGGCCGCGTCTGCGAGCTGGTCGCCGGGAACGTGGACTGCGTTGATGATATGACCGCCCTTGAAGGCCTCGTCCGGTCGGATGTCCACGGCAAGGGCGTTTTCCTTGTTCAGCATCTGCACGGCCTGCGCCGGCGAGATTGCACCGGCGCCTTGGCGCAGGGTGAACAGCAGGGCACCGAGCACGGCGAAGAACGCGGCGATGAGGGCCAGGTGGTGGGTAGCGAATTCGATAAGTTGCGGCATAGGATGCGCGGCTTCTTGCCGCAATCTGTGGGATTTGGCAGCCCCGGCTAGCCGGGGCTGGGCGCATGATACACTCAGAAACGCGCACCGGGCATGACCGCCCAGCCGCCGTGATCTCGCCCTGCAGGGCGTCCGGAATCGCCCAATCGCGATCAAGAACCAACCTCCAGATTCCCCATGCGCCAAATCAAACAGCCTGTGCTACTGGTCGTCCTCGACGGCTGGGGCCATTCCGACGACCTGCGTTCCAATGCCATCGACAAAGCGCGCAAGCCCAACTGGGATCGGCTGATGGCCGAATGTCCGCATACCCTGATCAGCGCGTCCGGACTCGATGTCGGCCTGCCCGACGACCAGATGGGCAATTCGGAGGTCGGGCACATGCACCTTGGTGCCGGTCGCCGGGTCTACCAGGACTTCACCCGCATCTCGAAGTCCATCGCCGATGGCGATTTTTTTGATAACGAAACCCTGCGCGCTGCGCTGACCCTGGCGGCAGGCACCGACTGCGCCGTCCACCTGCTGGGCCTGCTCTCGCCCGGCGGCGTGCACAGCCACGAAGGCCATACGGTGGCGCTGATCGACCTCGCCGCCCGCTGCGGCGTCAAGCAGCTTTATATCCATGCCTTCCTCGATGGCCGCGATACGCCACCGAAAAGCGCCGGTCCCGCGATCGACCTTATCGAAGCCAAGTGCAAGTCCACGGGCCTCGGACGCATCGCGAGCCTTGTCGGCCGCTACTTCGCCATGGACCGCAACAAGGGCTGGGATCGCTGCAAACGCGCCTGGGACCTGATCGTCGACGGCCAGGCGCCCTACACCGCCACCAGCGCTCGCGACGCACTGGCCGCGGCTTACGCACGCGGCGAGTCCGATGAATTCGTCGAGCCGGTGGGCCTGCTGGCCGACGGCAAACCGGCGCGCGTGGAAGACGGCGACGTCGTGGTGTTCTCGAACTTCCGGGCCGACCGCGCCCGCCAGCTCACTGCTGCCTTCACCGCCGAAGGCTTCAATGAATTCGCGCGCCCTCGCGTGCCGAAGCTTGGCGGGTTCGTGGCGATGAGCGACTACGGCGCCCGGTTCAAGGTGCCCGTGGCGTTCCCCAACGTGGACCTCCGCAAGACCTTTGGCGAAATCATCTCCGCTGCTGGCTTGAAGCAGCTCCGCATCGCGGAGACCGAGAAATACGCGCACGTCACGTTCTTCTTCAACGGCGGCGAGGAAACCCCTTTCCCGGGTGAAGACCGCATCCTGGTCCCGAGCCCGGCAGTCGCCACCTACGACCTCCAACCCGAAATGAGCGCCGCCGAAGTCACCGACAAACTGGTCACTGCCATCGACAGCCGCCAGTACGCCGCGACGATCTGCAACTTCGCCAATGCCGACATGGTGGGCCACACCGGCAACCTCGAAGCCACCGTGACCTGCATCGAGACCCTCGACACCTGCCTGGGTCGAGTGGCCGAAGCGTGTACCCGCCAGGGCGTGGCGATGCTCATCACGTCCGACCACGGCAACGCGGAGAAGATGCGCGAATTCGAAGGCAACGGTCCCGAGGGCGAAATGCACACGGCACACACCACCAACCGCGTGCCGCTGGTCCTCTGTGGTACGCAGGCACGGCTCGGCGATGGCGGTTGCCTGAGCGACGTCGCACCGACCCTGCTGGCCCTCCTGGGCCTGCCTCAACCCGTGGAAATGACCGGTCACTCGCTGCTCAAGTGACCCTGTCGGGGAACTTTGTCGGCCACCTCGTCCTGGCGCGCCGCGCTACCGGCACCGTGGCGCGGTCGGCATAATCAAGCGGCGCCGCTCTGGCGCGTGACGCAGGTTGCCAGCGCCCCCATGAAATCCCGCCTTGTCGTTCTCCTTGCCCTGTCCTGCGCCCTCGCCAGCGCCCCCGCCCTGACCGCCGAGGACCAGCCTGCACCTGCGGCCGCGGCGGACGCGACCAAACCCGCCGCGCCCAAGGCGGATGCGATTCCGCTTGAGGACCTCCGCCTGCTGGTCGAGATTTTCCACCGCCTGAAGTCCGACTACGTGGAGGAATTGAGCGACAAGAAGCTCATCGCGGGCGCGATCAAGGGCCTCGTGTCCGGCCTCGACCCACACTCCAGCTACCTCGACGAGTCTGCCTACCAGGAGTTGCAGGAAGGCACCACGGGTGAATTTGGCGGCCTCGGCATCGAAGTGGGCACCGAGGGCGGCTTCCTGAAGGTGATTTCGCCCATCGACGACACGCCTGCCAGCCGCGCCGGTATCAAGTCCGGCGATACCATCATAAAGCTCGACAAAACCCCGGTAAAAGGACTCTCGCTCGACGACGCCATCAAGCGCATGCGCGGCAAGGCGGGCTCACCGATTGGCATCACCCTGGTGCGTGACGGCGTCGACAAACCCATCGAACTCACCCTCGTGCGCGACCTCATCAAGGTGCGCAGCGTGCGTGGCCGCATGCTCGATCCGGGCTTCGCGTACCTGCGGATCTCCACTTTTCAGGCGCGCACGGGCGAGGATCTCGCCAAGCAGATCGAAGACCTCAAGAAAGAAGCCAAGGGCACCCTGAAAGGCGCGATCCTGGATCTGCGCAACAACCCCGGCGGCGTGCTCGGTGCAGCGGTCGCGGTGTCCGATGCCTTCCTCGTGTCAGGCAAGATCGTCTACACCGAAGGGCGCAGCGCCGACGCCAGGCTCGACTTCGATGCCAAGGCGCCGGACCTTATCGACGGTGCGCCGCTCATCGTGCTGGTCAACGAAGGTTCCGCCTCCGCCTCGGAAATCGTCGCCGGTGCCCTGCAGGACCAGAAGCGTGCGCTCATCATGGGCCACCGGACCTTCGGCAAGGGCTCGGTGCAGACCATCCTGCCGATGAGCAACAAAGCTGCCATCAAGATCACCACGGCGCGCTATTTCACGCCCAGCGGCCGTTCGATCCAGGCGGAAGGCATCAAGCCGGATGTCGTGCTGGACAAACTGCGGGTGGCCGAAGTCGGCGCGGAAGACGGCGTGTTCATCAAGGAGTCCGAACTCGATCGGCACCTCAACAATCCGAACGCCGGCAAGACGGACGGCAAGACGGCGCCGTCGGACACCGAGTCCCGGGACGCACGCGCCGACAAGACGGCGCTGGCCAAGGCCGACTACGAAGTGTTCGAAGCGCTGAACCTGCTGAAAGGCATGGTGATGCTCCATGAGCGGAGCGGCGGCGCGCACTGATTTCCCGCGCTAGCGGCGAGCGCCACCGAACGCGCCGAGCAACGCCAGCAAACCACCGGCGCCGGCCAGCCATGCCGCGACCGGGAGTGCCCCCCAGCGGGTGACCGATTCCGGCGCCACTGCGTACAGCACGCCAGCCGCCATCAGCAGCGACGCGCCCACCACGGCGTGGGTCAGCCTGCGGTGCACGTTGCGGATTTCGCGGCGGATTTGATCGAGCATTTCATCGTGCGTCGCCACTTCGATGCGGCCCTGCTTCAACCGGTCGAGCACGTCGAAAGCGAGTCCAGGCAGCTCCGGCAGGCGATCGATCCAGCGCGGTACGTTCTCGCGCGTGGAACGGAGCAGGCTGCCGAGGCCGACCCGTTCCGTCATCCAGCGTTCCAGCGCAGGCCGCGCGGTGCGCCAGAGGTCGAGTTCCGGGTCGAGCTGGCGGCCGATGCCTTCGACATTCACGAGCGTTTTCTGCAGGAGCAGGAGCTGCGGCAGGATTTCCATGTCGAAGCGCTGCGCGGTCTGGAACAGGCGCAGCAGCAACTGGCCGATGGAAATCTCGCTCACGGGACGGTCGAAGATGGGTTCGCACACGGTGCGGATGGCGAATTCGAAATCATCCACCCGTGTTTCACGCGGCACCCAGCCGGACTCAACGTGGAGTTCGGCCACGCGGCGGTAGTTGCGGTTGAGGAAGGCGTGGAAGTTCTCCGCGAGGTAGCGCTGGTCGAACTCGGACAGGCTGCCCATGATCCCGAAGTCGACCACCACGATGACCGGGCTCATG
Organism: Gammaproteobacteria bacterium; assembly: GCA_043744805.1. Classification (GTDB taxonomy): domain Bacteria; phylum Pseudomonadota; class Gammaproteobacteria. Next base: position 32,079 of record JAYTTZ010000039.1, on the reverse strand, counting down.
CCGTCCTCGTCGGGTCGGACGAAGATATTGCCGGGGTGGAGATCGGCGTGGAAGAAGTGGTCACGGAAGACCTGCGTGAAGAACAGCTCCACGCCAGTGGCCGCCAGCACGTGCAGGTCGACCTTCGCCTCGCGCAGCGCGGCGACGTTGGCGATGGGGATGCCCTCGATTCGCTCCATCACGAGCACGCCGGGTCGGGTCAGCCCCCAGTGCACTTCCGGCACGTACATCTGCGGCGAGGCGGCGAAATTACGGCGGAGCTGCGAGGAGTTGGCTGCTTCGCGCAGCATGTCGAGTTCATCGAGGATGGTTTTCTCGAACTCATCCACGACCCGCGAAGGTTTCAGCTTGCGACCGCGGGTGAAATAGCTTTCCGCCGCCTCGGCCAGGAAGCGCATCAGCCCGATGTCACGCTCGATGGTCTGGCGGATGCCGGGGCGCACCACCTTGACGATGACCTCGCGCCCGTCGTGCAGGGTCGCGGCATGGACCTGGGCGATGGATGCCGAGGCCAGCGGCGTTTCGTCGAACTCGGCGAATACCTGCATCACCGGCTGGTTGTAAGCCTTTTCGATGAGCTGCCGCGCCTGGACCCCGGGGAACGGCGGCACGTGGTCCTGGAGCCTGGCGAGTTCCTCGGCGATGTCATCCGGCAGCAAATCGCGTCGCGTGGACAGCAACTGGCCGAACTTCACGAACAGCGGACCGAGATCCTCCAGCGCCGCGCGCAGCCGCGGACCACGCGGACCGTAGACGCGTCCCGTCCAGTTCCAGGGCAGTGCGTAGCGCAGGTAGTTGAGCGGTCGCAGTACCGGCACCGAGAAGAGGATTTCATCGAACCCATGCCGCACGAGCGTGCGCTGGATGAAGAGTATCCGCAGCACGTGGCCTGGGGTGAGCCTCACGCGCGCGGTCCGCGTCGTTCGAGGCGCGCGATTCGCGCGCCCAGACGGTCGACATCGGCGGCAAGCCGCATCACGTCAGTGGCAAAGGCTTCGACCTCACCGGCAGCGGGCACCAGCGCGGCTTCCGTGCGCAGGTACTCGCCGACGTCCCGCGCCAGCGCGTCGCGCGTGCGGTCGAACAGCGCGGCCAGGCCGGCGAGCACGCGCGCCACCTGGCGGGCGGGGAGATCTCCGATATAGCGAGCAAGGAAGGCTTCCCAGTCGAGGGCCAGGGATTCGATCACCGACTGCACCAGTTGCACGGTGGCGAGGTCGCCTTCGAGCCTGACCTTGCCGGCGGGAATCGCCTCGCCCATTTGCCGCGCCCGGCCCATGGCCAGCAGGTCCGACAAGCTGCCCTCGATGAGGACATCAGCCTGGCGGGCACTGCGGGTGGCAAGCACCACGCTGCCGCTTTCGAACGCCACGCACAGCCGCCAGCCCAGTTTCGACACGCGCACGTCCAGGGTGCAGCCTTCCAGGCGCCGTAGTTGCTCCTGCGCCGAGGGTTCGGCAGCCAGCAGGCGGTTGAGGCCGCTGGCAATCGTGTCGAGCAGGCGTTGGGGGGCGAGGAATTCAGCCAGCATCACGCGCCCTCAAAGCTTCACGCCGCCATGCAGGGCCACGACGCCACCCAGCATGTTCACGTAACGGCATTGCTCGAAGCCGGCTTCGCGCATCATCGTCGACAGTGCCGCCTGGGGTGGGTGCATGCGGATGGATTCGGCGAGGTAGCGATAGCTGGCTTCATCGTTGGCGAAGAAGCGGCCCAGCCGCGGCAACAGCTGGAAGGAATAGAAGTCATAGGCCTTCGCCAGCAGCGGCTGGTCCACCTGGGAGAACTCAAGCACGAACACCCGGCCGCCCGGCTTCAGCACGCGATGCATTTCGCGCAGCGCCTGGTCCTTGCGGGTTACGTTGCGCAGCCCGAAGCCAATGGTCACCAGGTTGAAGGCGCCGTCCACGAACGGCAGTGATTCGGCGTTGGCCTGCAGGTAACGGAGGGTGTCCGCGAGGCCTGCATCGAGCAGCCGGCTCCGCCCCACGTCGAGCATGGCGCGATTGATATCGAGGATGACGACTTCGCCGGTCGGCCCGACGTCGCGGGCCAGCAGGCGGGTGAGATCGCCCGAGCCACCGGCGAGGTCGAGCACGCGATCGCCGGGGCGCGCGCCGGCAATGATCACGGCCAGCCGCTTCCAGAGCCGATGGAGACCCATCGACATGAGATCGTTCATGAGGTCGTAGCGGCTGGCGACGGAATCGAACACGCCGCGCACGCGAGTGGTCTTTGCGTGTTCCGGCACGCGCTGGTAGCCGAAGTCGGTGTCGCGCTCAGTCATCGCGAAGCGGCCTTCAGGCCACAGGCGGTGTGCGTTGGTAGCCCGCCTCGGCGAGCGCCTCGAGGTAAACCTGCCAGTTGTGCTCGAACTGGTGCCCGAGTTTGTAGAGGTAGTCCCAGGTATAGAGGCCGGTTGCGTGGCCGTCGTCGAAGACGAGCTTCACGGCGTAATTCCCAACGGGCTCGATGGCCACAATGCCCACGGCCTCCTTGCCGGTCTGGAGCACGCCCTGGCCGGGCCCATGCCCCCGCACTTCGGCGGAGGGTGAATGCACCCGCAGGTATTCGCAGGAGAGATTGAAGCGCTTGCCGTCTTCGAAGGCCAACTCCAGCACGCGCGAGCGCTGGTGGAGCAGGATATCGGTGGGAGTGTGTTCAGCCATGGCGCAAAAGCCTACAGGATATAGCGGGCCCAGTCCTCGTCGCGGACCAGTTCGCCCAGGTGGGTCTCGACATACGCCGCATCGACCAGAACTTCCTCGCCGTGGCGCGAGGGTGCGGTGAACGACAGCGCTTCCAGCAGGCGCTCCATCACCGTGTGCAGGCGGCGCGCGCCGATGTTCTCGCTGCGCTCGTTCACGTGCTGGGCGATTTCTGCGATGCGCGCCACGCCGCTGTCGGCGAACCGCAGGTTGACGCCTTCGGTGCCCAGCAGCGCCTGGTATTGCTCGGTCAGCGAGGCGTCGGGCTCCGTGAGGATGCGCACGAAATCGGCTACGCCAAGGGAATCGAGCTCGACCCGGTTCGGCAGGCGACCCTGCAGTTCCGGGATGAGGTCGGAGGGCCTCGACAGGTGGAAGGCGCCGGACGCGATGAACAGGATGTGGTCGGTGCGCACCATGCCGTACTTGGTGCTGACGGTGGTGCCCTCGATGAGGGGCAGGAGGTCGCGCTGCACGCCTTCGCGGGAGACATCCGGCCCGCTCGATTCCCCGCGCCGGGCGATTTTGTCGATCTCGTCGAGGAACACGATGCCGTTCTGCTCGACGTTCTCGACGGCGGCGCTGCGTAGGTCTTCCTCGTTGACGAGCTTGGCGGCTTCCTCGTCCACCAGCAGTCTCAGCGCCTTGTCGATGCGCAGCCGACGCGAGCGCTTGCGGCTGTTGCCCAGGTTCTGGAACAGGCCCTGGAGCTGCCCGGTGAGTTCTTCCATGCCGGGCGGCGCCATGATTTCGACGTTGCCCGGGGCTTGCGCCAATTCAAGTTCGATTTCCTTGTCGTGCAGCTTGCCTTCGCGGAGCATCTTGCGGAAACGTTGCCGGGTAGTGCTCTGGTCGGCTTCGGTCGTTTCGCCGAACGCCCGGGGCGGCGGCAGCAGCACGTCCAGCACGCGCTCTTCCGCGGCGTCCTCGGCCTGCACCCGGACCTGGGCCATGGCCTCGCTGCGGGTCATGGTCAGCGCCACCTCGACGAGGTCACGGATGATGGAATCGACGTCCCGCCCGACGTAGCCCACTTCCGTGAACTTGGTGGCCTCGATCTTGATGAATGGCGCGCCCGCCAGCTTGGCGAGGCGACGCGCGATTTCCGTCTTGCCCACGCCGGTGGGGCCGATCATCAGGATGTTCTTGGGCGTGATCTCGACGCGCATTTCCGGCGGCAGCTGGCTGCGGCGCCAGCGCGTGCGGAGCGCGATGGCCACGGCACGCTTGGCGGCGTCCTGACCCACGATGTGCTTGTCAAGCTGGTCGACGATTTCCTGCGGCGTGAGCGCCATCAATTGCTGGGCACGGTTGGGCATGGGTCAAGGCCTGATTTCTTCAAGCACCAGGTGGTGGTTGGTGAACACGCAGATGTCGCCGGCGATGGAAAGGCCCTTGCGGACGATGTCGGCAGCGTCGAGATCGGTATTGGCGAGCAGCGCCCGCGCAGCGGCCAGTGCGTAGGGACCGCCGGAACCAATCGCCATGATGGCGTCTTCCGGCTCGATGACGTCGCCGTTGCCGGAAATCATGAGGGAAACATCGCGGTCCGCCACCAGCAGGAGGGCTTCCAGGCGACGCAACATGCGATCGGTACGCCAGTCCTTGGCCAGCTCCACCGCCGAGCGCAGCAGGTTGCCCTGGTGTTTCTCGAGCTTGCCTTCGAAGCGCTCGAAAAGCGTAAAGGCGTCCGCCGTGGCGCCCGCGAAACCGGCGATCACGCGGTCCTGGTAGAGGCGACGCACCTTGCGCGCGTTGCCCTTGAGGATGGTGTTGCCCAGCGAAACCTGGCCATCGCCCCCGATGACCACGTGGCCCGGGCGGCGCACGGAAAGAATGGTAGTGGCGTGGAACTGTTCCATCGAACCGTGACTTGCTTGGGTGAGCCCGGATTGTACACAAGGCCCACCGCTGCGGGCGTGGCCGGCGCGCCGGCCGGCCACGCCGCCAGTGCCTTTCAGTCGATGGCGAGGCGACTGCTCGCCGCCGGCGTCTTCCTGGGCAGGGTGAGCTGCAGCACGCCGTTCTCGAAGCGCGCCTTTGCATTGGTCACGTCGATTTCCTGCGGTAACTGGAAGCTGCGCGAGACCGCGCCGAAGTAGCGTTCGCTGCGGAGCACCTGTTCATTGCTGGTCTGGCTGTCCTGCTGGCGTACTTCGGCCGCCAGGGTCACCACGCCACCATCGAGAGAAACGTGGAGGTCTTCCTTGGTCACGCCAGGGCTTTCGGCCTGCACGGTATAACCGGTTTCTCCTGCCTTGATGTCCACCTTGATCTGCGCCGGCGATGGCAGTGGATCGCCGTGCAATGGCCGGACGTAGAAGCCCGGCGAGGCGTCGCGGAAGAATTCGTCGAACTGCGACAAATTGTTACAAATTCAGCCTGCAATTGGAGATTTTCCGACGAACCCCAGCAGTGCGGAAGAGTCAGGGTGGCAGGACCGGTTCAATCCGGTTCATCTCGGCAGTGCCGGGTCACGCCTCTGTGGCATGCCTTCACATCTCACGCACTGGAGTACCCATGCGAATCCTCTCGCGACCTTTCAAACATCATGCGATTACCGCGTCGACGCTGATCGCCGGCCTCGCTCTCGCTGGCTCTGCCGACGCCCTGCCCAGCTTCGCGCGACAAACCGGCATGGAATGCTCGGGCTGCCATGTCGGCGGCCTGGGGCCGCAACTCACCCCAGCCGGCATGAAATTCAAGATTGGCGGCTACACCGATTCCAACGGCCAGGGCCTGAAGGTGCCTCTGTCGGCGATGCTGGTCGAAGGCTTTGCGCATTCGGACAAATCACTTGCGTCTGATCCGGCCCAGGGCGACGGCCGGAACGACAACTTCGCCCTCCAGGAACTTTCTGTGTTTCTCGCCGGTGGCGTAGGCAGGCACGTGGGCGGCTTCGTGCAGGCCACCTACTCCGGCGTCGACGACAAGATGGCCATGGACAATGTCGATGTACGCCTGACGGATACGCTGAACCTGGGCGGACGCAGCGTCATTTACGGCATTAGCCTGAATAACAACCCGACCGTGCAGGATCCCTTCAATTCGGTGCCGGCCTGGCGCTTTCCGTACATGCGTCCCGATCTCGCCAATTCGCCGGCAACGGCGCCGTTGATCGACGGGGGCCTGGGCCAGCAGGTGATTGGCCTCACCAGCTATGCCTTCGTCGAGGGCCTGCTGGTAGAGGCGGGGGGGTATTTCTCGCCATCCGAAAGCCTGCTCGAAGGCATGAACGTGGCGACCTCGGCTGAGCCGGCGACCAAACTGAGCGGCGGGGCGCCGTACTGGCGCGTGGCGTGGATGAACGAAATGCACAAGCAGTCCTTCACCCTGGGCAGTTTCGGACTATCTGCCAACGTGCAGCCCGATCGCTTCCAGCGTCCGACCGACACCTACACCGACATCGGCTTCGATGCGAACTGGCAGTTCTCGCCTTCGAAGCGGCACAACTTCGCCGTGAACAGCGCGTTCATTCACGAAGTGCGGGACTTCAAGGCGAGCCTGGCGGCTGGTGGTGGTGCCAACAGTCTGGACACGGATCTGGAACAGTTCCGCGTGGCGGGTTCGTACTACTACCAGCAGCACTATGGCGCGACGGTTGGCTTCTTCAACACCTGGGGTGGACGGGATGCCGCGCTTTACGGCACGCGCACCGGACTGCCGGACTCACGCGGGGTCACTCTTCAAGCCGACTGGACGCCGTTCGGCAAGGAGGATTCCTGGGCTGCGCCGTTTGCCAATGCGCGGCTTGGGCTGCAGTACACGATTTACGACCGGTTCGATGGCGCCAGCGACAACTACGATGGTACCGGGCGCAGTGCTTCGGATAACGACACCCTGTTCGGCTTCCTGTGGATGGCGATCTGATGCGCGCCTCCTCAGACAGGTCGAAGCAGGCAAGGCGCTCGATTACCGCGCTGCTGATGACGGCTGGTTTGCTCTGCTGCTCCGGAGTCAGCGCCGCCGACAACGGTCAGGACGAGTTCGACGAATACTGCAGCGTCTGCCACTCGGTGGTGGCCGGCAAAGTGAAGGTGGGTCCCTCGTTGAGCGGCGTGGTGGGTCGCAAGGCCGGGAGCATGGAGGGCTTCGCGTACTCCGATGCGCTGAAGGCCAGCGGACTCAACTGGACGCCGGAGGTGCTGGGCCAATGGCTCACCAACCCGGCCAGGCTGATACCCGGAACCAGAATGACGTTTGCGGGCGCAAGCGACGCCGCTGCACGCAGGACGATCATCGAGTACCTGCAGTCGGTGAAGTAGCACGATTGCCAGCGCGCCCGTGCAGGCGCGCTGCAACCTGACGATAATGGCGGCATCGCAATTCCACGGTGCCGCCATGATTAAACCGATTCTGCGCATGGGCGATCCGCGCCTGCTCGAACGCGCTGGCGACGTTGCCGATCCCGGCCATCCGGAGATCAGGGCGCTGGTGCTCGATCTCCTCGACACCATGCGCGACGCCAACGGGGCAGGCCTCGCGGCACCGCAGATCGGCGTGCCACTGCGGGTGGTCATCTTCGGCACGGACGACCAGGCACAGGTCAATCCGCGCTACCCCGACAGCGAGCCGCCCCCGTTCACCGTACTCATCAACCCCGAACTGATCCCCCTCGGCGAGGACATGGAGGACGGCTGGGAAGGCTGCCTGTCGGTTCCCGGCATGCGCGGCCTGGTGCCGCGCCATCGCCGGCTGCGGTATCGCGGCGTGGACCTCGACGGGAAGCCCATCGAGCGGACCGTGGCGGATTTCCATGCCCGCGTGGTGCAGCACGAATGCGATCACCTCGACGGCGTGCTCTACCCGATGCGTATCCGCGACCTCAGGACCTTCGGCTTCACCGAAGTACTGTTCCCTGATCTGCCCCCAGACCAGGACGACTAGGGCCGATGCTTCGCACGAGGCCATCGGTTATCGTTCCCGCATGAAAACACCAGACGCACTCAATGTGCTGGGCGAGCCCCTGGCGCCCTGCTCCACCCAACCGATGACGGGCTTCTTCCGCGACGGCTGCTGCAACACCTCGGAAGACGACCTCGGCAGCCATACTGTCTGCGTTGAACTCACCGCCGAGTTCCTGGCCTTCTCCCGCGAACGCGGTAATGACCTGGAAACGCCGCGCCCGGAGTTCGGCTTTCCGGGCCTGAAACCCGGCGAGCGCTGGTGCCTCTGCGCCCCGCGCTGGTGGGAGGCCTACCAGGCCAACTGCGCCCCCCGCGTCTACCTGCTGTCCACCCACGAAGGCGCGCTCGAACATTGCGATCTCGCGGCGCTCAAGCAGTTTGCGCGTGACCTGTCCTGAGCAGCGCGTCCACTCCCTCCATCCCAAACCCCGGAACCCGACCCATGCACCAGACGCTTTTCCCGCATCCCGAACAACTCGCCGCCCAGTTGCAGGCCTTCATGGATGCGCACATCTATCCCAACGAAGAGCACTACCACGCGCAACTGAACGCCCTGCCCAATCGCTTCAGCACCGTGCCCCTGATGGAAGAACTCAAGGCCAGGGCGCGCGAAGCCGGCCTGTGGAATATGTTCGTGCCGGCCGACCACGGTGGCCTCACCAACGCGCAGTACGCGCCGCTGGCGGAAATCATGGGCCGCGTGATGTGGTCGCCGGAAGCCTTCAACTGCAATGCCCCCGATACCGGCAACATGGAAGTCTTCATGAAGTACGGCACGCCGGAGCAGCAGGAACGCTGGTTGAAGCCGCTGCTCGCCGGCGAGATCCGCTCCTCCTTCGCCATGACCGAGCCCGACGTGGCTTCCAGCGATGCCACCAACGTACAGACGTCCATCGTGCGCGATGGCAACGAGTACGTGATCAACGGTCGCAAGTGGTTCATCACCAACGCCATGTACGAGCGCTGCGGCATCTTCATCGTGATGGGCAAGTCTGATCCCGACAATCCCAACCGCCATCTCCAGCAGAGCCAGATCCTGATCCCCAAGGGCACGCCCGGCCTCAAGATCATCCGCCCGCTCACCACCCTCGGTTACGACGATGCGCCGATTGGTCACGCGGAAATCCTGCTCGACAACGTGCGCGTGCCACTGGAAAACATCCTGCTCGGCGAAGGCCGCGGCTTTGAGATTGCCCAGGGCCGCCTCGGGCCGGGCCGCATCCACCACTGCATGCGCCTCATCGGCTGCGCGCAGCGCGCCCTCGAATTCGCCTGCCGCCGCGCGGTGTCACGCAGCACCTTTGGCCGCAAGCTGTCCGAGCACCAGTCGGTGCGCGAAGACATCGCCAAGTGCTTCTCCGAGATCGAGCAGGCTCGCCTGCTCACCCTGAAGACGGCTACGCGCATGGACGAAGTTGGCGCCAGGCACGCGCGCGACTTCATCGCGGCCACCAAGATCACCGTGCCGCTGATGGCGCAGACCGTCATCGATCGCTGCATGCAGATCCACGGTGCGGGCGGGCTCACCGGCGATTACTTCATGGCCGAAGCCTTCAACTACGCACGCTGGTGCCGCCAGGCCGACGGCCCGGACCAGGTGCACATGATGGCGCTCGGCAAGGACATCATCGCGCGCTACACGGCCTGAACGCCTGGCCTGCCCACCCAAGAGAAAACGTCCGTAGGAGAGTTCGAGGATGGCTGGAATACTGGAAGGAAAGATCACACTGGTGACCGGCGGCAGCACCGGGATTGGCCGCGCCACTGCCCTGGTGCTGGCGCGTGAAGGCGCGACGGTGCTCATCGCCGATCTGCAGGACGAGGAAGGCGCGAACACTGTGGCGCAGGTGCAGGCGGCCGGCGGCACGGCGGAATACCACCACCTCGACGTCGCGGACGAAGCCGGCGTCGACGCCCTGGTGGCCCACATCAAGGCTCGGTATGGCCGGCTCGATGGCGCGTTCAACAACGCAGGCATCGAAGGTCCCACGGCCAAGATCCTCGAGTACTCGGTGGCGGACTGGGAACGCGTGCAGCGGGTCAACCTCACCGGGGTTTTCGTCTGCATGAAGGCGGAACTCTCGCTGATGGCGCAGCAGGACAGCGGTGGCGCCATCGTGAGCACGGCCTCCGCGGCCGGGCTCATCGGGATCCCGGGCGCTTCGAGCTACAACGCCTCCAAGCATGCCGTGGTCGGCCTCACCAAGACGGCGGCCCTCGAATACGCCAGCCGCAACGTGCGGGTGAACGCGGTATGCCCGGGCTTCATCGAAACGCCGATGTTGAACCGGGTGACCGCTGCCAGCATCAAGATCAAGGACCAGATGATCCGCATGGTGCCCATGCGCCGCGTGGCGCAGCCTGCGGAAATCGGCGAAGCCGTAGCCTGGCTGTTGTCGCCTCGCTCAAGCTATGTCACCGGCGTGGCCCTGCCGGTCGACGGCGGCTGGGTCGCGCAATAGGCGCTCCGTCAATCGACCGGCCCGGCAGTACCCTGCCGGTCGCGGTGACTGCAGCGCGCGAGTGACCGCCTTGGCTTGCATGCGATCGAAGGGCTCGAACACCTCCTGTAGAACAAGCGACCCTAACAGCCTGTCGGACTTGGGGAGCGTCGGCTGCGAACCGACCGCAGCCGTCCATTCGGCACCGTCTTTTTGCCCCATAGCCGGGCTATGGGGCTGCAAATCCGGCACCAACTGTCCTGGCTGGGGCCGATTCTCGCTATCGACGCCCCAAGTCCGACAGGCTGCTAGAACGGAATGTCGTCGTCGAAGTCCGGCGGGGGCGGGCTGGATTCGCGGCTGCTGCTGCTGCGAGCGCTGCTGCCGCCACTACTACTACTACGGGCCGGGGCCTCCTGGCTGCCGCGCGAGCCACCACCACCGCGGGTCGAACCACCGGTGCTTTCGTAGCCACCACCGCCCTCGTAGCCGCCACCGCCGGCGCCCGGACGACCGCCCAGCATCTGCATTTCATTGCCGACGATTTCGGTGGCATAGCGCTCCACCCCGTCCTTGTCCGTGTACTTACGGGTGCGGATGCTGCCTTCGACGTAGATTTGCGAGCCCTTCTTCAAGTACTCGCCGGCAATTTCAGCGAGCTTCCCGAAGAACACCACGCGGTGCCATTCGGTGCGTTCCTGCATGTCGCCGGTCTCCTTGTCGCGCCAGGACTCGGCCGTCGCCAGGCGGACGTTGACGATGCCGCCGCCGCTGGTGCCGTAGCGTACTTCCGGGTCGGCGCCGAGGTTGCCAATCAGCATTACCTTGTTCAAGCCACGAGCCATGTTCGGATCTCCTTGTTCTTGGGTCGGATGGGTGGCGCGCGTCCCTGCGCGGAAGCGAGGATTCTACCGGCGCGGCGCGGGGGGTAGAACCCGGGTCGGAGCAACGGGTGCGTTCAGGCGCCCGCCGCCGCCTCCGCAACGGGGTTGACCGCGCGCAGGCTCAGTACGAACCAGGCGAAGCAAAGCACCGCCACGGCGGCAAAAACGGCGTGGGTACCGGCGTGGGTGGCCACGAAGCCGCCCAGGGTGCCGCCAAGGAACATGCCCAGGAACTGGCCACTGGAGTAGGTGCCGAGGGCCGCGCCCTTGCGGGCGACCGGCGCGGCGCGGGAAATCCGGCTGGGCAGGGAGGCCTCGAGGAAATTGAAGCCGACGAAGAAGAGCGTCAGCGCGCAGCCGATCGGCAGGCGCTGCGCGGGCAGCACCCACAGCAGGACTTCGGCGAGACCGATCAGCAGGATGGCGGCGGAGAACACGCGCTGGCCCCATTCAGGGCGGCGCGAGAGCGAAATCAGCGGGCCCATGCCCAGCATCGAAATGAACAGCACCGGGAGGTAGAGCTTCCAGTCTTCGTTTACCGCCAGCGACATTTCCTGCGCCAAGACCACCGGAATGGACACGAAGCTCGCGGTGAGGGCCATGTGGAGGCATAGCACGCCGAACTGGAGGCGGAGCAGTTCAGCGCGATTGCCAACGATGACCGGTGCTTCTGGCGCGGTTTCCGGTGGTAATTCATGCGTTGCCGGATTGGGCACCAGCACCCACAGCAGGAGCAGCGCCACCAAACCGAGGGTGCCGCTGGCGACGAAGACCCCGGCAAGGCCGAACAATGCGTCGAGCGCCGGCCCCACCACGAAGGCCACCGAGAACGCGAGGCCGATGCAGATGCCGATGATGGCCATGGACTTGGTGTGCTGGCTGGTGCGCGTGAGATCGGAAGCAAGCGCAAGCGTGGCGCCCGACACCGCACCCGATCCCTGCACGGCGCGGCCGATGATGATGCCCCAGATGTGGGCCGACGACGCCGCAAGCGCTGCGATGAGGCTACCGGTTACGAAGATCACCAACCCCGTGCTGATGACGGGTTTGCGGCCGATGCGATCGGACCACTGCCCGAACGGAATTTGCAGCAGTGCCTGGGTGGCGCCATAGACGCCAAGCGCGAGCCCGATGAGCTGCGGCGTGGCGCCCTGGAATTCACGCACGTAGCGCCCGAGCACAGGCACCACCATGAACAGGCCAAGCATGCGCATGAAAAAGACCGCCGCAAGGGCGAGTGCCGTCCGCAGTTCGGTGCGGGTCATCGGGTCGCCATTGTTCACAAGAGAATTCGTTTTGCCGGTGCGATTGGAATCCCCGTATATTAGCCGTTCGACCTTTCCGCAAGCCAGCGAGAATTCCCGCCGTTTATGGATTACATCCGCCTGCGCGGCGCGCGCACCCACAACCTGAAGAACGTCGATCTCGATCTGCCGCGCGACAAGCTCATCGTGATCACGGGCTTGTCGGGCTCCGGCAAATCCTCCCTGGCCTTCGACACGATCTACGCGGAAGGCCAGCGGCGCTACGTCGAATCTCTCTCGGCCTACGCCCGGCAATTCCTGTCGGTGATGGAAAAACCCGACATCGACCACATCGAAGGCCTCTCGCCAGCGATCTCCATCGAACAGAAGTCCACCTCGCACAACCCGCGCTCCACCGTCGGCACCATCACCGAAATCTACGACTACCTGCGCCTGCTGTTCGCGCGGGTGGGCGAGCCGCGCTGCCCGGATCACGATGAAGTGCTCGCCGCCCAGGCCGTCTCGCAGATGGTGGACCAGGTGATGGCGCTGCCTGAAGGCACGCGCGTGATGGTGCTGGCGCCGGTGGTAAAAGGCCGCAAGGGCGAGCACCAGGGCGTGCTCCAGCAGTTGGCCCAGCAGGGCTTCGTGCGCGCGCTGGTCGATGGCGAAATCGTGATGCTCGACGATCCTCCGGAACTCGAACTCAACAAGAAGCACGACATCGACGTGGTGATCGATCGTCTGAAGATCGGCGGCGAACTGCAGAACCGCCTGGCGGAATCCTTCGAGACCGCGCTGAAGCTCGGTGAAAGCGTGGCACGCGTGCAGTTCATCGACGAACCCAAGCGGGCGGAGCTGCTGTTTTCCTCGCGTTTCGCCTGCCCGCGATGCGGCTACAGCATCAACGAACTCGAACCACGCCTGTTCTCGTTCAACAACCCGAGCGGCGCCTGCACGCGCTGCGACGGGCTTGGCGTCATCCAGTTCTTCGACCCCGAGCGCGTGGTGAGCCGTCCCAGCCTGTCGCTGCCGGCGGGCGCGATCCACGGTTGGGACCGCCGCAACGCCTACTACTACCAACTCATCACCGCGCTGTCGGGGCATTACAAGTTCGACATGGACACGCCCTTCCAGGACCTGCCCGCGGCCACCCGCAAGGCGATCCTCCACGGCAGCGGTACCGAGGAACTGGCCTTCACCTACCTCAGTTCAGGCGGCCGCAACTACACGCGCAAGCACCCCTTCGAAGGCGTGCTGCCCAACATGGAACGTCGCTACCGCGAAACCGAATCCAACGTCGTGCGCGAGGAACTCGCCAAGTTCCAGGCCAACAGTCCCTGTCCCGAATGCAAGGGCACGCGGCTCAACCGTGCGGCCCGCCACGTGCTGGTGGCGGGTAAGGCCCTGCCCGACCTCACGCGCCTGCCGATCGGCGCCGCGCAAGGCTTCTTCGCCGGCCTCTCGCTGGAGGGTAGCCGGGGCGAGATTGCTTCCAAAATCGTCAAGGAAGTGAACCTCCGCCTGCAGTTCCTGGTGAACGTGGGGCTCGATTACCTGGCGCTCGATCGCAGCGCCGACACGCTTTCCGGCGGCGAAGCCCAGCGCATCCGCCTCGCCAGCCAGATTGGCGCCGGCCTGGTGGGCGTGATGTACGTGCTGGACGAGCCTTCGATCGGCCTCCACCAGCGCGACAACGAGCGGTTGCTGGCGACCTTGCGGCACCTCCGTGATCTCGGCAACACGGTGATCGTGGTGGAGCACGACGAAGACGCCATCCTCGCGGCGGACCATGTGGTGGACATCGGTCCCGGCGCCGGCGTACATGGTGGTCGCATCATCGCCCAGGGCACGCCGGCGGAAGTGGCGGCGGCGCCGGAGTCGCTCACGGGCCAGTACCTGTCGCGTCGTCGCGGCATCACCGTGCCGGCGCGCCGCCATCCCGTCGACCCGCTGCGCCTGCTCAAAATCTTCGGCGCCCGGGGCAACAACCTCAAAGGCGTGGACGTGGAGTTCCCGCTGGGCCTGATGGTCTGCGTGACCGGGGTTTCGGGCTCCGGCAAGTCAACCCTGGTCAACGACACCCTCTACCACCTCGCGGCGCGTGAACTGAACGGCTCAAGCCTCGAACCGGCGCCGTTCGAGCGCGTCGAAGGCATGGCGCAGTTCGACAAGGTGGTCGACATCGACCAGAGCCCCATTGGCCGCACCCCACGCTCCAATCCTGCGACGTACACGCAACTGTTCACGCCCATCCGTGATCTGTTCGCCACCGTCCCGGAAGCCCGGTCGCGCGGCTACCTGCCTGGTCGCTTCAGCTTCAACGTGAAAGGGGGGCGGTGTGAATCCTGCGAGGGTGACGGCGTCATCAAGGTGGAAATGCACTTCCTGCCCGACGTCTACGTGGCCTGCGATCTCTGCAAGGGTCGGCGCTACAACCGGGAAACCCTGGAAATCCTCTACAAGGGCCGCAGCATCAGCGAAGTCCTGGAAATGACCGTGGAGGAAGCCAATGCCTTCTTCTCGGCCGTCCCCACCATCGCGCCCAAGCTGCGCATGCTGATGGAAGTGGGGCTGGCTTACATCCGCCTGGGTCAGAACGCCACCACGCTGTCGGGCGGCGAGGCGCAGCGGGTGAAGCTCGCGCGCGAACTTTCCAAGCGCGACACCGGCAAGACGCTCTACATCCTCGACGAGCCCACCACGGGCCTGCATTTCTTCGATATCGAGCAGCTGCTGAAAGTGCTCCACCGGCTGCGCGACCACGGCAACACCATCGTCGTGATCGAACATAACCTCGATGTCATCAAGACAGCCGACTGGGTGATCGATCTTGGTCCCGAAGGGGGCACGGGAGGCGGCGCCCTGGTCGCTGTCGGCACCCCGGAAGACATCGCGGCGTGTCCCGGTTCGCACACCGGACGGTTCCTGGGCCGGCTGCTGGCCGAAACCAGGGCGCCCCCTGCCGCAGCGTCCGCCTGAGGCCGGACAGGCCGTGGTGCGTTACCGGGGGAAGCACGATGGCCTCGATCGGGTGGCAGCGGTTTCGTGCCGAGACGCAGGCGCCAGCGGCCAGGAAATGAATGGCACACTGGCGCCCATAAAAAAATGCGCACCACCTGGGGTTTTTCGAGCGTGACGCCAGGAGAACGGGACCTCAAAAGGAGGGTATAGCAACACCATGGCTAGCCATCTCGAGACGCTTGCAAGCTATGTCCCGTCGCTGATCGTCCAGCGCTTCAATGCCGGGATCACGCACGTCGATGAACCCACGGCCGAATCCTTCCCGGCGATCGCGCTGTTTGCCGACATCTCGGGGTTCACGGCACTGACCGAGCGCCTCGCCGCACGCGGGCCGTCAGGCGCCGAAGACCTTACCCGCTACCTCAACAGCTGTTTCGGCGAACTCATCGAACTCATCACCAGTGCCGGCGGCGATACTGTCAAGTTCGCGGGCGACGCCCTGCTGGCGCTGTGGCGGGCCGACCGCGCCGACGACCTCCCGGCGATTGCGCTGGTAGTGGCCGAAGTGGCGCTCAAGATCCAGACGCGCTTGCATCACTTCTCGGTGGGCGATGGCATCCACCTCTCGCTCAAGGTGGCGCTCGGCGCAGGCTCCGTCGCCGCGCTCCAACTCGGCGGCGTGTTCCATCGCTGGGAACTGCTGGTCGCGGGCGGTCCGCTCAGCCAGTGCGGCGTTGCCAACGGGCAGGCGTCGCCCGGTGACGTCGTGCTCTCGGCGGAAGCGTGGGCGCAACTTGGCGCGCACGGCAAAGGTGAAGTCCGCGAACATGGCGTCGTGCGGCTGCTTGCGCTCGATGCACCCGGCATCCGGACACTGCAGGCCCGGGTGAAACCCAACGACGACACTGCAGACGCCCTGCGTCGGTTCATTCCCGGTGCGATCCGCGCCCGCCTGGACGCCCGCCAGTCCGACTGGCTCGCCGAACTCCGCCAGGTGTCGGTGGTATTCATCAACCTGCCCGACTTTACCTACGACACGCCGCTGGATCGTGCGCAGGAAGCCATGCGCGCGATGCAGACGGCGCTCTACCGCTTCGAAGGCAGCATCAACAAGATCAGCGTCGACGACAAAGGCGCCTCCCTCATTGCCGTGCTGGGTCTGCCGCCGCTGGCGCACGAAGACGACCCGGAACGCGCGCTGCGCGCAGCGCAGACGATGCAACAGGGCCTGACCCGGCTCGGCTTTCGCTCCTCGGTGGGCGTGACCAGCGGCCTGGCTTTCTGTGGCGCGGTGGGGAGTGCCGTGCGGCGCGAATACACCGTGATGGGCGACGTGGTGAACCTTGCCGCCCGCCTGATGGTGGCGGCATCCGGCGGCATCCTGTGCGATGCGCCCACCGCCGAAGCCGCCGGCGCGCGGGTCGAATGCACGCCGCTGCCGGCGGTGAAGCTGAAAGGCAAGGCAGAGCCCGTCGCCATCTTCAGGCCTGGCGCGAAACGCGCAGGCACCGCCGCCGATCGCATGAATGCGCGACGGCTGATCGGGCGCGAAGTCGAACGCGCGGCGCTCGCAGCGGTGCTCGAGTCGGCCGGGTCCAGCGTGGTGGTGGTGCAGGCCGACGTCGGCATGGGCGTCATTTCGCTGCTCGACGAACTGGTGCGCGCGGCCGCAGCTGCCGGCTGGCAGGTCCTCGCCTGTGCCGCCGACGCCATCGACAGCAACACGCCTTACCACGCCTGGCGAGCGCTGCTGGAGGATGAACTGCTGGGGGGCGAACACGCGCCGGCCGGAGAGATCCCCGCGGCGCTGGCGACGGCGTTGGGTGGCGACCCCGCGCTGTGTGCCCGCATCCCGCTGCTTGATGCGGTGTTCGCGCACGGCTGGCCCGACAACGAAACCACGGCGAAGCTCACCGGTCGCGCGCGCGCCGAGGCCCTGCACGCGCTGGTCGAGGTCGGGCTCGCGCAACGTGCGAAGCGCAGCGTGCTGGTGATGCAGGACGCCCAGTGGATGGATTCCGCGAGCTGGGCCTTGCTCGACAGCCTCCGCGCGGCGCGGCCCGGGCTTGCCGTCGTCATCGGCGCACGGCGAACCGAAGCCCCGGCGGTCGCGGAATTCATCGCGCGCAGCGGCGCCCGCCAGCTCGTGCTTGGATCGCTGGGGGCCGGAGCGATGGCGCAGACCTTGCGCGAGCACCTGGACGTGGACGAGTTGCCGCCAGCGGTCCTCGCGCTGGTGCTGGAACGCGCCGATGGCAATCCCTATTTCGGCGAGGCCCTGGTGTCGGCAATGCTGGACCGCGGCCAGATCGAGCTGGTCGAACGCGAACTGCGCATCGCCGCAGGCGTTGGCGACCCACGCGACTGGCAGGTGCCCACCACGGTGGAGGGCATGGTCACCGCCAGCATCGATCGCTTGCCGGCGCCCGAGCAGCTCACGCTGAAAGTGGCGAGCGTGCTCGGGCGGGTGTTCTCGCAGCGGGCGCTGCACCGGATCTACCCCATGAGCGTGACCGAAGCCGCGCTGGCCGAACACCTGAAGCACCTCGACGACCGCGAAATGACGCCGTTGGTCGGCACTGCCGCGCGTTCACGCGAGACGGACGACACCCAGCACCGGTTCCGCAACAGCTTCATCCAGGACACCGCCTACAACCTGATGCTCTTCGCGCAGCGTCGCCAGTTGCACCGCGCGGTCGCCGAATGGTTCGAGCAGGAGTACGCCGACGATCTCACCAGCTGGCTGCCGGTGCTGGCCTACCATTGGCGCAAGGCCGGCGCAGACCGCAGTCCCGATGAAGCCGCGCTGCTGAAGGCCATCGGCTATTACGAGCAGGCCGGGAATCGCGCGTATGCGGCTTACGTCAACGCGGAAGCCATGTACTTCTTCCAGGCAGCCCTCACGCTCATCGCGGCGTTGCCGCAGGACGACGCCCTGTTGCGACGTGAACTGCACCTGCAGCTGGCGCTCGGCACCGCTGCGGTGGCGGCGCGCAGCTATGGAGCGCCCGAAGTGCAGGCAGCGTATGCGCGGGCCAGCGAACTGTGCCGCAAGGTGGGCGAGCAGGCGCAGCTCTTCCGGGCGCTGCGCGGCTTGTGGCAGTACCGGGTGGGTCAGGGCGAAATGGACGAAGCGCGTCGCCTGGGCGACGAACTCATCGCGCTTGCGACCTTGGCGGGCGAGTCCGCGCTGCTCATCGAAGCCAATCGCCTGCTGGGCAACAACGCCTACTGGACAGGTGACTTCAGCGGCGCCCGCCACTCCATGGAACAGGCCGTGACGTTGTTCGATCCGGCGTTGCATTCAGGCCTGGTGGCGCAGTTCGGCCAGGATCCGGACGTTGCCAATCGCGGCATCCTGGCCTGGGCCCTGTGCTTCCTGGGCCATCCGCGCGCGGCGCTGGCGCATCTCGACGCCGCCGTCGCGCGCGCCGATGAGCTGGGCCATCCGTTCTCGCAGGTCTTCGCCTATGGCGCGGCGATGTGGGCCAATCACTTTTTGTCCGAAATCGACGCCGCCGAACGTTGGGCGGACGCCACCATCGCGATTGCCGCCGAACGTGGTTTCACTTACCTGCAGGTGGCCGGGCAGGTGGTGCGGGCCTGGGCCCACACGCGGCGCGGCGACCCGAACGGACTCGATGAACTGGCCGGCGTGCTGGCCGGCTGGCGCGCCAGTGGCGCCACCATCGGCATGCATCTCTTCCTGGTGGTGCAGGCCAATGCCAGCCTCGCCGCCGGCCACCTGGCAGACGTCGAGGGCATCCTGGCGGATCCGGTCCTGGCCCATCGAAGCCTCGGCGAGCGTTGGCTCGAACCCGAACTCATGCGCCTGCGCGCCGAGGTTGCCGTGGTCCGCGACGCATGGGTGGAAGCCGAGCACGGTTTCCGCGCCGCGCTGGAAGTGGCCGACGAACAGCAGAACCGACTCGCCCGCTTGCGCATCGGCATGTCGCTGGTGCGGCTCTCTGACCGCGTGCCGGCGCTGCGCCTGGAGGCCAGGGCAATGCTTGAAGACGCCATCGCCAGCATCGGTGAAGGCGCCGGGCTTGGCTTCCACGCAGAAGCCCTTGCGTGCCTCGCGGGCGCTGCCGCGCAAGCGCGCTGAAAACCTGCCTGCCCCGGCGCAAACTGGCGCGCCGTACGGGCCTCAGGCACCATGCCAGCCCTTCGTTCCATCCAAAGGATTTGCCATGTCGGCGCTGATTTGCGGTTCTTTCGCCTTCGACAACATCATGGTCTTCCAGGACCAGTTCAAGAACCACATCCTGCCGGACAAGATCCACATCCTGAATGTGTCGTTCCTGGTGCCGCAGTTGCGGCGCGAGTTCGGGGGCTGCGCCGGCAACATCGCCTACAACCTGAAGCTGCTGGGCGGCGCGCCCATCCCGATGGGCGCGGTGGGGATTGATTTTGTCCCCTACGCCCAGTGGATGGACAGCTGCGGCATCAATCGCACCCACGTCCGGGTGTTCGAAAACAGCCTGACGGCACAGGCCTTCATCACCACCGATCTCGACGACAACCAGATCACCGCCTTCCATCCGGGCTCGATGGAGCACGCGCACCACAACAAGGTGGGCGACGTGGCCGGGATCACGATCGGCATCATTTCCCCCGACGGCCGCCAGGGCATGATCGAGCACGCCGCGCAGTTCGCGGACGCGGGCATCCCGTTCATTTTTGATCCGGGCCAGGGCCTGCCGATGTTCGGCGGCGACGACCTCAAGCAGTTCATCATGCAGGCCACCTGGGTGACCGTGAACGACTACGAATCCCAGCTCCTGCAGGACCGCACCGGCTGGTCGCTGGAAGAAATCAGCCAGCACGTGGAGGCGCTCGTCGTGACGCGCGGCGGAGAAGGCTCGATGATCTACCGCCGCCGTGAAGTCCTCGACATCCCGGTCGCCAAGCCCGCCCAGCTGCGCGACCCCACGGGTTGCGGCGATGCCTACCGCGCGGGCCTGCTCCACGGGCTGATGCATAAACTTGACTGGTCGGTGACCGGGCGCATCGCCTCGCTCATGGGCGCCATCAAGATCGAGCACGCCGGCACGCAGAACCATCGCTTCACGCGGGAGGAGTTCGCCGCCCGTTACGCCCGCGAGTTCGGCAGCCCGCTGGCCTGGTAGGCACCCAGGCCTTGGGGCACCCGGCGTTAGCAGCGGGTGTCCATGCGCCGGCAACCGGTATTTCACAGGGCCGGCTTCCCGGCAGCGCACCGAACCCGCTGCCACTGACGGCTTTCGCCACGCCCCCCTGACATGCTCGCCGTCCCCATGAACAAGGGACACCAGTGCGCATGTCCGGACCCACGCTCGAACGCCTCGGTAGCCTCGACTGCCTGCTGCTCATCGCCCGCCTGCATGGGCTGGGCCCGCCGCCCCCTTTCCCCGGTCACCTCGGCGCGGGGGTAATCGAGGCGGGCGAGCTTGCCGATCTGGCGCGGCAATGGGGCCTGCGCCCGCGCTGGAGCCGGCCCGGCCTTCGGCGTCTGGCCACGCAACCCCTGCCCGCGCTTGCCGTGATGGAGGATCAGCGCTGCCTGGTGCTTGCGGGTGTGCGCGACAACGCGGTGCTGGTGCAGGCACCGGGCGAGTCACCCACCGTGTTGCCGAAGTGGCAGTTCGCCGCGCGTTGGCGTGGCGAACTGCTCCTGTTGCGTCCCGTGCACGGCGGGGCCGTTGGCGAGGGCGCCGCCGGTAGCCTGCTGGCCGTTGCGCGCGAACAGCGGCAGCCCCTGTTCGAAGTCCTGATCGCGACGCTTTTCCTGCAGTTGCTCGCGCTGGTGGCGCCGCTGCTTTTCCAGGTGGTGATCGACAAGGTGCTCGTGCACCAGCGCATGAACACGCTCGACGTGCTGTGCGCCGGCCTGCTCGCCGCCGGCCTGTTCGAGGCGGTGCTCGGCACCGTCCGCGGCAGCCTGCTCGCACACGCCTCGACGCGCCTCGACGTCCTGCTTGGCGCGCGCCTGCTGCGCCACCTGCTGGCCCTGCCCCTCGCCTGGTTTGAAGCGCGGCGCGTGGGAGACACCTTGGCGTGTGTTCGCGAGCTGGACCAATTGCGCGCCTTCCTCACCGGCCCGGCGCTGACTCTCGGCATCGACCTGCTGTTCGCGCTGGGCTTCTTCGTCCTGCTGTTCGGCTACCACGAGCGCCTCGCCAGTGTCGTGCTGGCGGGCCTTGCAGTGCACGTGTTGCTGGTGGTCGCGCTGACTCCGGGGCTGCGGCGGCGCCTCGAGGCCCGCGCCGGGCGGCATGCGGATGTCCAGGCCCTGCTGGTGGAATCCCTCGGGGCAATCCCGACCTTGAAAGCCGCGGCGGCGGAGGACGCGCAACTCCTGCGTTGGCAGCGGCTCGCCGTGGGTGCCGCAGAGGCGGGAAGGGCGGCCACGGGCTGGTCGAACGTCCTCGCGCAGGGCAGTGCACTGATCCAGAAACTCGCGACCGTCGCCACGCTGTGGCTCGGTGCGCGCCTGGTCATTGCCGGGGAACTCAGCGTAGGCGAACTGGTGGGTTTCAACCTGGTGGCCGCCCGCATCCTCCAGCCGGCCTTGCGCCTTGCCCAATGCTGGCAGGAGTGGCAGCAGGTGGGCGTCGCGTTCCAACGGCTGGACGGCGTGATGAAAACCTTGCCCGAGCCCACCTCGCAGCAGCCCGAGCCCGCCGCGCCGTGCGGGGAAATCCGCTTCGAAGACGTGTTCTTTCGTTACCGACCGCAGGGCCCAGACGTCCTGCGCGGGTTTAGCTTCCACCTGCCGGCCGGTGCAGTGGTGGGTATCGTCGGCGCTTCGGGTTCGGGCAAGAGCACGCTTGCCAGCCTTGTGCAGCGCCTGTACGCGCCCCGGCAGGGACGCATCCTGCTGGACGGCATGCCCATCGCGCTCAGCGATCCGCGCTGCTTGCGGCGGCAGCTTGGCGTAGTGCCGCAGGACACGCGAATCTTCAATCGATCCGTGCGCGAGAACATCGCGTTACGTGATCCCGGCGCGCCGCTGGAGGAGGTCGTCCGCGCGGCCGCGCTGGCCGGTGCGGAGGGCTTCATCCTCGACCTGCCCGAAGGTTACGACACCGTGCTCGGCGAACATGGCGTTGCCCTGTCCGGTGGCCAGCGCCAGCGCCTTGCCCTGGCCCGCGCGCTGTTGGGAAACCCGCGCGTGCTCATCCTCGATGAAGCGACGGCCGCGCTCGACTACGAGGCCGAAGCCCTGTTCATGCGGCAACTGCCGCGATTCGCGGCGGGTCGGACGGTGTTGCTGATTGCACATCGCCTGACGACCGTGCGCCAGGCCGAACGCATCCTCGTGCTCGACCGCGGCGTCGTCGCGGAGCATGGCTCGCATGCCGAACTGCTCGCGCGCGGTGGTCGCTATGCGCGGCTTTGGGCCCTGCAGTCGCGCGATCCTGACGGCGTGGCTGCATGACGGCGCCCGGCCAGACCCCGGTGTTTGCCGCGGAACCTTTCGCGCTGCCCCCCGAGCACCCACAGGCACGCGCCCTGGCGGCCACCGTGGTCGCGCTGTGCCTCGTCCTGCTGGTGGGTTTGTGGTGGGGACATCTCGACGTGGTGGCGGTGGCGCCGGGACGGGTGGTCGCCGCCGGACACAACAAGCCCGTGCAGGCGTTTGAACTTGCCACGGTCAGGGCGCTGCTGGTGCAGGAAGGCGAAACGGTGGAGCGCGATCAGGTGTTGCTTACACTGGACTCGCAGGCGGCCCGCGCCGATGTCACGCGACTCGTGCCGGAAATCGACAGCCTGGTGGCGGGCATCGGGCGCGCGAACGCCTTGCTCGCGCGCCTGGACGCGGAGCGTGGCGAGGCCACCGGAAAATTCCCGGCCAGCACGGCACTGCGCAGGCTTGGCGCTGCCGCGCGCGCAGCCTTCGAGGAGGAATGGTCGCGCTACCACGCCGAACGCCGGGCCATCGAGGCGGAGGCCGACGCAGGACATGCTCGCCGCATCAGCACCGCGGCGCACTGCCGCCAGCGCGAAGCAGCGCTGGCCTTGCTGGCGGGCGAAACGGCCGCGCTGGCCACCCTGCAGGCGCGGGGCATGGTGGCGCGCCTGCAATGGTCGCAGCACGAGCGCGAGCGCCTGGCGGCGGTCGAAGCGCTGGACGCGGCACGCGGCGAAGTCGCCGCTGCGCAGGCGCAACGGAAGGCGCTCCTGGCGCGCGCCGACGGCCTCCGTGCCACGTTCGCCGGGCGCTGGCGGGAGTCCCTGGAACAGCAGGCGTCGCAGCGCCGCCTGCTGGTTTCAGAACTCGCCAAAGCCCGTCTCCGCGTGGCCAGAAGCGTACTTCGGGCACCGGTGCGCGGCATCGTCCATGCGCTGGCAGTGCCGGCTCCCGGTGCGGTGGTGAATCCCGCGGAAGTGCTCATGCAGTTGGTGCCGGTCGACGCGCTCCTCGTGGTGCAGGCCCTGCTCGGCAACGAAGACGTCGGGCGCGTGCACCCTGGCCAGGACGTCGTGGTGAAGCTCGACAGCTTCAACTACACGCAGTTCGGGACTTTGCGGGGCCGGCTTGCGCGACTCTCCGCAGATGCCGTCGGTGGGCCGGGCGAGCCTTTGAGTTTCGTGGCGGAAATCGAGCTCCTGCCGCCTGCACCCGGCGCACACGTTACCCCGGGGCCAGCCAGGCCCGGGATGAGTGCACGCGTCGAATTCCAGCTCGGACGCCGGCGGGTCGCCGACTACGTGCTCGGCCCGCTGCGACGAACTTTAGGTGAAAGCCTGCGCGAACCTTAGCAGGCTGTCAGGTCCTGACGTAGCCGCGTCAGCCCGTCCCGGCTGCCGCATGGGCAGCGCTGGAATGCGGTGCTCGCAAGCCACGGGTTTCGAGTTCCGGCAGCAAGGTCTTGCCCAGGTGGGCGAGGCCGGCGTCGTAGTCCGGCCATGACAGAGTGGAGCCCGCCATGCCGCAGTCCGCCATTGCCTGCAGGAAGTCCGCGATGCCGGACGCCGTGCCCACCACCGGGAAGCCCGAATAGCCGGCCATCATGTTGCGCAGGTAGCGCTCGCGCAGCGCCGGGTCGTCAACCTGGCTGCCGGACTCGCGGGTGAAGGTATCAAGCAGGTTGCCGGCGGCAACGAGATCGCCCTGTGTGTGGATGACGTGGTCGTAGTACTCGCGGGCTTCGCGTTCGGTGTCGCCGATGAAGAGCGCCGCGTTGCCCCAGACTTCCACCTGGCGGCCAAAGTCCTCGCGCGCGATGCGGTGGACGTCGGCGACGGTTTCCTGCGCCATGTCGAGGTCAGGCGCGAGGATGAAGTTCATGTCGGCGTGGCGCGCGGCAAAGCGGCGGCCAGCCGGGCTCACGCCCGCGCTCATCACCGGTGGCCGGGGCGTCTGCAGTGGTTTCGGTTCGGCATAACAGCGCGGGGACTGGAAATACTTGCCGTCGAAATCGAATTCGCCCTCGCGGGTCCACAGTGCGTTGATGAGGCTCATCCACTCGTCCGTCATGGCGTAGCGTTCGGCGTGCGGATGCTGCCTCTGGCCGAACATGGCGACTTCGTCGCTGTTCCAGCCCGCAACCACGTTCAGGCCGAAACGCCCACCGGAGATGTGGTCGATCGTCGCGGCCTGCTTGGCGGCCAGCACCGGATGGATCGACGCCACCGCCGTGGTGGCAAAGACATGGATGCGGGAGGTGGCCTGGGCGAGGCCGGCGGCCCAGGTCCAGGTCTCGAAAGTGCGATGGTTGAAAGCGCTGGGTCCGCCGAAGCCTTTCCAGCGACAGACCGGGATCAGGGCCTCGAGGCCCAGGGCGTCTGCGTGGCGCGCGATCCTGAGTGATTCAGCCCAATTGACTTCAATGCCACCGGCGGCGGAGGAAATGGTGCAGCCATGGCTGACGTTGGCGCCGAAAACGGCAAGCTGGAATCGGTTGGCGCTCAAGGCCATCGGGTTGCTCCCTGGTCGAGTTGAAGTGGGCGCCGCGCCCACGGTGGCCCGGCTGGCGGGTAGTGTAGTGCCAACGCGGGCGGGCCCTGTCGGCCCTGGCGAAAGCCGGTCGCAGGGGGGCGACGCCGCGCCGTCGGAGCGCACATAATCCGGGGCAGCTCCCCCGATCACTTAGAGGCGACCATGATTCCGTTCTCGGTACTCGATCTCTCCCCCATCGCCAAAGGCACCACGGCGACCGAGAGTTTCCGCAATTCGCTGGATCTGGCCCGCCATGCCGAAGCCTGGGGCTATACGCGCTACTGGCTTGCGGAGCACCACAACATCCCCGGCATCGCGAGTGCGGCGACGTCAGTGGTGATTGGCCACGTGGCGGCCGGGACTTCGAGGATTCGCGTCGGCGCGGGTGGCATCATGCTGCCCAACCATTCGCCGCTCGTGATTGCCGAACAGTTCGGCACCCTCGAGTCCCTTTTCCCTGGACGCATCGATCTCGCGCTCGGACGCGCGCCCGGTTCCGACCAGCAGACCGCGCGGGCGCTGCGGCGGGATCTCGCTTCCAACGCCGACAACTTCCCCCAGGACGTGCTCGAACTGCAGGCCCTGCTAGGGCCGGCGCAGCCCGGGCAGGCAATCTTCGCAGTGCCCGGGACGGGGCTTGAAGTGCCGCTGTGGATACTGGGCTCGAGTCTCTTCGGTGCCCAGGTGGCGGCGATGCTGGGCCTGCCGTTTGGCTGTGCTTCGCATTTCGCGCCCGATGCCCTGATGCAGGCATTGCAGATCTACCGCGCTCGCTTCGAGCCTTCGACTGCGAACGCCAAGCCCCACGCCATGGCCACCGTCAACGTGGTGGTCGCCGACACCGACGCCGCCGCGCGCCGGTTGTTCACCTCCATCCAGCAGCAGTTCGCTAACCTCTACCGCGGCATGCCCCTTCAACTCCAGCCGCCCGTCGACAGCATGGCTGGGCACTGGCACCCGGCCGAGCAGGCCGGCGTGGATCACACGCTCAAATACGCCTGCGTCGGTTCACCCGCCACCGTGCGCGAGAAGCTGTCGAACTTTCTTGAGATGACCGGCGTGGATGAACTCATGGTCACGGCCTCGCTGTACGAGCACCGCGCGCGGCTGCGGAGTTTTGAGCTCGCGATGGAAGTGCGGGAATCACTTGCATCAAAGCCCAGCGTGGTCGCGGTAGCTTGAGTATCGAGGGGTAAAGCGGGAACCGCGCAGAAGGACAGGGGTAAGTCCTGCCCAGCGCTGCAGGGCCGGGGTCCGGCTATTCGGGGTAACCGGGCTCACAGGCATCAAGTGCCATACCACCGCCCTTCGACAGGCTCAGGGCGAACGGTATTCTGGTCTGAAAAGACTGGGCAAAGCCTCAATAGACCGTTCGTCCTGAGCCTGTCGAAGGATGAACGGGCCTGGCACTGCGGTCCGATGCGTTGTCGGCCTCTGACCACCGAGCGCTTGATACGCGCGAAATGCTGCGACCCTGACCAGCGTTGCCAATCCCCGGTCTGAAGCCCGGCGTGGTCGCAGCCGGCCACGCCGGTGCTTGATCAGGCAGCCGCGCGAACCTCGATGGGACGCGGGTTCAGGGCCTGCAGCGCGGGCATCACTTCCTGCGCGAACAGGGTCATGCTCTTCTCGGCGGCCGCCATCGGCATGCTGCCGTACTTGAAGATGAACATGATCTCGTCCGTGCCGAAGGTTTCCGCGAGCTCGCTTGCGCGGCGGATCACCTGGTCCGGCGTGCCCCACGGATGCGAGTTGAAGAAGCCGCGCAGGAAGGGCGTGGGATCGGCGCTGAGCGCCTTCTGCATGAGACCGTAGGACTCATAGCCCTTGATGGCGCCGAGGTGGCTGCCGCGCAACTCGTAGTGGCGCAGCGCCGAGTCCGCGTATTCGACCATGTACTGCTCGGCACCGCGGCGCGCGGCTTCTTCGGTTTCCGCCACATAGGTCCACAGCGCGAGCTTGGTCTTGCTCGGCGCGTAGCCCGCGGCCTGGTGCATCTGCGCGTAGCGGCGCGCGGTCTCGAGGCCGAACTCAATGGTGGTGGTCGGGATCACGAGCGGGCGCACGTTGTGCCGGGCGATGAGGTCCACCGTGTCATTGGTACCGCCGGCACACCACAGGTTGGGGCTCAGATCGCGATCGGGCTGCGGGCGCAGTTTCAGGCCCTTGATCTGGTAGTGCTTGCCCTCGAAGTCGCACTTTCCGGTCTCCAGCAACATGCGCAGCACCTGCAGCGACTCATCGAAGCGCTCGCGTGCCTCGGCCTGGTCGATGCCAAGTCCCGCGTATTCGCGGCGGCCCAGTCCGCGGCCGACGCCGCAGATGATTTCGCGATTCGGCCCGAGCAAGGTGTCGAGCATGTTCACGTCTTCGGCGACCCGCACCGGGTGGTGCCACGGCAGCACGGTCACCATGGTGCCGAGGTCGACGCGCTGCGTGATGCCGGCGATGCGCGCGATGTCGATTTCCTCGCGGAACACGTCGCGATCCGGGCGCGGCGGATGCGCTGCGACCTGCTCGCCGCGCTCCTCGGCTTCGTAACGATCCCAGTCGGTGTAGTTCTGGTTGAAGATGGTGGCGCCAATGCGCATGGTGTGTCGCTCCCCTGGATGCTGGTCACGGATCCGCCGCGGGCGGTCCCGTGCTTCTACTGTCGACAGGACTGCAGCGGGCATGCCGCGCGGTCCACCCTGCCCGCATGCGACCGCCGGGCTATATGCCCGTTGGACGCGGAGGTCTGGAACCGACCATCGCACGTCTTCGCGGCCGGGCGGCTTGATCTGCCTCAGGTGCAGCGGGATGTGCGCTGCAGGATCGACGCGTAGCGCTACGCCACCAGCACCGCCGCGAGGTCGGCGCTGCCCGTGCCCGTCGCTCAGGCGGCGGTCACCCGGTAGCCGGCGCGGGGGTAGTGCACGGCCACTTCGCCCACCTGCGGGTCGGTGCGGAGAATGGTGATCTGGTTCGCGTCCGCGCGTACCACCCGTCCGCTGGAAACTTCGCGCCCGTAGTCGTCGGGCGTGATGTCCACCAGTTCCCCGCCGACGTAGCCACTGCCGGCGGCGCAGCCACCCGCCACGTCGGCCGGCACCGCGTCACGCGCCATCGCCAGCGCGTCCGCCGCCGCCAGGGGCGCAGGCGTGCCGCTGCCAAAAGCCACCAGCCGGTCGAACCAGGCCGAAAGCCCCGGACGGGCGCGGACGGCCGCGAACAGTTCGTCACCCGCGTGTTGCATGAACCACACGGGGTGGAAGCAGGCCGCGTCGGCTACCGTGAAGGCATCACCCAGCACGAACGGCGTGGCCTGCAGTTGAGCGTCCAGTTGGTCCAGCGAGATCAGTCCCTGCGACAGCGCATGGGGCGCGGTGGCAAGCAAGGACTCGCGGGTAAAGGCCGGGGTCATCGCCGCGCGGTCGGCAAAGAATTCCGGGGGTAGCTGGTCGCTGAGGGCAACGACGGTGGGCGGCACGGTTTGCATGAACAACCGATGGTCGGCCCAGTCCTCGATGAGTGCAGCCGCACCCGCGAGGGCCGGCGGCAGGCAGGCAGGCGTGGGATGCAGTCGTTCCAGCACCCGCACGATGAGCGCTGTATCACAGTAGAGGTCAGCGCCGATCTGGAGCACGGGAATCCGTCGGTAGCCGCCCGTCAGCGGGGTGAGATCGGGCTTGGGCGCCATGATGGGTTGTTCCACCGAATGCCAGGCCAGCTGCTTTACGCCCAGCACGCGGCGAATCTTCTCGGCGAAAGGGGAGAGGGGGTAGTGGTGCAGGACGAGTCCGGTCATCGCGTGGCTCCTGGCGTGGCGAAATAAGTCGGGCGGGGTGGAGCGAGAGCGTAACGCGCCGCGGTGGCGGGGTCGCCTTTTCGATGGAAACAGCAACAATAGGCGGGCGCCGCAGGACGGCGGTCGGGGCAGGAGCCGCGATCGGACGTCACCACCACAAGCAACAACGCGGCGGCCATCCAAAGATCGGGGGAGATCACATGCAGGAACGTCACAAGCTCGTCGCGCTGTGTGTCGCGGCGAGTTTCGTCAGCTACATCGATCGCGTGAACATCTCGGTGGCCGCGCTCTCCATGCAGGAGCAGTACGGCTGGTCGGAAACCCTGAAAGGCGTCGTGCTGTCGGCGTTCTTCGTGGGCTACCTGCTGTTCATGGTGCCCAGTGGCTGGCTCGCCAACCGCTATGGCGGGAAGCCGGTACTGGGTCTTGCCGTGCTGTGGTGGTCACTCTTCACCATGCTCACCCCCCTGGCTGCGGGCGTGTCCTTCAGCGTGCTGATTGCCGCGCGCATCGCGATGGGGGCCGGCGAGGCCGCCATGTTCCCGGCGGCGTACAACCTCTACAGCCGATGGGTGCCCGCCGCTGAGCGCTCCCGCGCCGTTGCCCTGATGGTAGGGGGTATCCCGCTCGGAACCTTGTTCGCGCTGATGAGCAGCGGCGTGCTGGTCGCGCATCTGGGTTGGCACTCGGTGTTCTACCTCTTTGGTGCCATTGGCCTCGTGTGGTGCGTGTTCTGGCGGCGTTTCGCCTACAACCGCCCGGCGGACAATCCGCATGTAGGCGCCGCTGAACTCGCCCTGCTGCCGGTAGTGGACGAGGAAAAAACCCGGCGCGAGCCCGTGCCGTGGAAGCAGATCCTGCGTGCGCCAGCGGTTTGGGCACTCATCGTCAACCATCTGTGCAGCAACTGGATCCTCTACATGCTGCTCGCCTGGCTGCCGAGTTACTTCCGCAAGGGTCTGGGATTGAGCATCCAGAGTGCTGGCCTCTACGCGGCGGCGCCGTGGCTCGCCATGCTGGTGTGTGGCGTGGCCAGCGGCTGGTGGGCAGATCGCTGGATCCGCAACGGCCGCGACGCCACCTTCGTGCGCAAGTTCATGCAGGTCACGGGGCTGCTGGGGGCAGCGTGCTTCATGTGGAGCGCGCGAGGCGTGACTTCGCCCGACACCGGAGTGCTGTTGATGTGCGGCGCGCTGGGAACGCTCGCGATGACCTGGGGCGGGTTCATCTCCAACCACCTCGACATCGCGCCGCGCCACGCGGACGTGTTGATGGGGATCACCAACACGGCGGGCACCCTCCCTGGTGTGGTGGGCGTCACGATCACTGGATGGCTGGTGGACGTTAGCGGTTCCTACACCTCGGCCTTCGTGCTCGCGGCCTGCATCAATGTCTTCGGCGCGGTGGTCTGGCTGCTATTCGCGACGGCGAAACGGGTCATCGATTAACCCACCATGGCAGCGTCAGGCAGCACCTCGAAGCTGCGGCCTTGCAACTTGCCCATCACCTGGGTGGCATCGTCGACCGACCGACCGACCGACCGACGCGGCGTCCTGCCGCACTGCCGGCATCCATCAGGGCGGCGCCGACAACTGCCTCCACAACATCGTGACCAACAGTGAGCGTCGCCGGCGCCTACACCGTGGCCCAGGACGAAGCGACCTGCGTGGTGTACGGCATGCCCAAGGAGGCAGTACAGCGTGGTGCAGTCTCGCGTTCCATGCTGCTCCGTTCGATCGCGGCGGAAATCTGCCGCGATCGCTGAGCCGGCGTCTTCCCTCAGTTG
This sequence comes from Gammaproteobacteria bacterium, assembly GCA_043744805.1. GTDB lineage: Bacteria > Pseudomonadota > Gammaproteobacteria. The sequence continues at coordinate 1,430 of JAYTTZ010000039.1, read as the reverse complement.
CGGATAATCGCCAGCACTTCGTCGCGTCGTATCGCCATCTCGGCGGCGGTGGGGGCTTCGAGGTTGAGCCGTACCAGGGGCTCGGTGTTGGACGCCCGCACGTTGAACCACCAGGTGGGACATTCCACCGTCAGCCCATCAAGTTCAGTGAAGCGAGCCTCCGGGTAGGCCGCGCGCAAGGCCGTGAAGACCTTGGCCACGTCCCCTACCGTTGAATTGACTTCGCCGCTGGGCGAGTACCGGCGCAGTGGCGCGATGAGTTCGGACAGCGGCTTGGTGCCGCTGCTCACCAGGTTGCCGATGAAGATCACCGCGAGGGCCGAGCTCTCCGCGAAGTAGTTTTCCCGGAAGTAGTAGTGGCCCGAGAGTTCACCGGCGAACAGCGCGTTGGCGTCCCGCATCTGCTGCTTGATGAAGGCATGGCCGACCCGTGACATCAGCGCCTCGCCGCCCGCTTCCTCGATGACCTCGCGTACGGCCTTGCTGCTGCGGAGATCGTAGAAGATCCGGCCCGGCTGCTTCTTCAGCATGGTCTGGGCGATGAGCGCGGTGATGAGGTCCATCGGCACGATGGTGCCGAGTTCGTCCACGAAGCCCACGCGATCCGCGTCGCCGTCGAAGGCGATGCCGAAATCAAACGGGCCGTGTCCACGCACCAGGTGCTGCAAGGGTTCGAGGGTTTCGTGGTCGAGTGGATTGGCTTCGTGGTTGGGAAAGGACCCGTCGAGGTCGCCAAACAGGACGGATTCCGCGTACAGGCCCTTCAGTGCTTCCGCTTCCACGATGCCCATGGCGTTCGCGTAGTCGACGGCGAGGCGCAGGGGACGCTTGAAGTCCGCCAGCCCGCGGATGTGCGCGACGTAGGCCGGCTTGATGTCGTGCTGCTCGATGCTGCCGGGCTTCGCGGCCGCCGGCTTGAACGTCCCGGCCTCCACCAGGGCCTCGATGGCCTCGATGCCGGTCGGGCCGCTGATCGGAATGGCCGCCTCGCGACACAGCTTCATGCCATTCCATTCACCGGGATTGTGCGAGGCCGTGATCATGATGCTGCCGTCGGCACCCAGGCTGCCGTTGGCGTAGTAGCACATGGGTGTGCTCACGATCCCGACGTCGATGACATCCGCGCCCTGCAGGGTTACGCCACGGGCGAGGGCGGCGAACATCGCCGGGGAGTGGGTGCGCATGTCGCGTCCGATGACCACCCGCCTGGCCCCGAGGAAGTCGACGTAGGCCCGCCCGATCCGCGTGGCGATGTCGTCGGTGAGCGTGCTGCCGTAGAGGCCACGGATGTCGTAGGCCTTGAAGATTCCCGCCATCGGATGGATTCCCTGTTTGAATGGATGGGTTGGATTATAGGAAGCCAGCGCTGCACTGCGATGACCGCGCTGCAAACCGCACCGTGCAGTCTGCAGCGCGGGTGTCGATCTTCA
>JAYTTZ010000038.1:0-2880 GCA_043744805.1 Gammaproteobacteria bacterium | reverse complement strand
GGGGCGCCCGGAGGTGGAAATTTTCGCCTGCGGCCCCACCCCGATGCTGCAGGCCGTGCAGGCGCTCGCGGCCCGCTTCGACTTGCCGGCCCAGGTGTCGCTGGAGGAATACATGGCCTGTGCGGTGGGCGGTTGCGCCGGCTGCACCGTGCGGATCAACACCCCCACGGGTCCCGCCATGAAGCGCGTCTGCGTCGATGGCCCGGTGTTCGAGGCCAGTACGGTCGATTTCGGCTGAGGCCCGATCCGGCCTCAGGCCACGCGTCGGAACAACACCTTTAACCCGGCCTTGCTGTCGGGAAAGCGTCGCACCTGCTCGAAGCCGTACTGTCGGAAGAGGAGCGCGAGGTTGTTCTCGTTGAAAAACTGTACGTGGTGCGGCGGCGTGAACACGTCCCAGTCGGTGACCGGCTGCGGCACCTGGTTGCTGCCGAGATCCGGCGTCGTGATGAACACATGGCCGCCCGGCGCCGTCAGCCGCACCAGCGCCTGCATGAACCTCGGCAGGTCGCCCACGTGTTCGATGACTTCCGAGGAATAGACAAACCCGTAGCTGCTGCTGGGCTCGAACTCGTCGTAGCCCCCGCAGTGGAAGCGACCCTCCCCGAAGCGCCGCGTGGCATAGGCGATCGCGCCCGGATTGCGGTCCAGGCCGGAGGCTTCGGCTCGCGCCACCCGACGCAGGGCGTCCACCATGAAGCCACCCCCGCAGCCGAGATCGAAGGCGGACTTTCGCCAGCACCAGGGCAGCAGCCGCAGGACCCGCAGGTAGGCGCGCCGCCGCCGTGCCGCCGCCTTGGGGTAGTGGCGTGCGCTGGTGGCCTCCTCGCTCGCGTACAAGGTATCCAGTTGTGCCTGCTCAGGCATGGGATTGAGGAACGCGAACTGGCAGTCAACGCACTGGGAAAACGCCCAGGTGTCCTGCTGCACGAAGGGCAGGAGCTTGGTGCTGCCGCAGACGGGACACTTCATGGCCGGTCCGCCGCCCCGAGGGCCGCGTTGACCCGCGGCATGACCTCTTCTGCCATCAGTTGCATGGAACGGCGCGCCAGGGCCGGATCTGCCCAGTCATGGCCGGCATACACCAGCGTGCCGAAATCACCGATTTTTTCGCGCAGCGCGAGGATCTGCTCCGCGACCCGCGCAGGCGTGCCGCAGATCACCAGCGAGTCCAGTACGAACTCAAGCGTGATGCTGCTGTCCGCCTGGGCCAGATCGGTCTTGAACAGCTCTGGCCGCCCGTTGCCGATGAGTTTGCGCATGAGGCTGCGGTAGTAATGTGCATACGGGCCGGTGGTGCTCCTGGCGTAAGTCTGTGCGGCGGCCTCGGTGTCGGCCACGAAGATACTGCGCGCCACCCGCCAGTCCCGTGGGTTGGCGCCGCGTCCCGTGAGCTTGGCGCCTTCGGCCAGCATCCGCCAGTGCGTCGCGACCCACCCAGGCTGCAGGAAATTTGCGGAGATGATGGACCAGCCCCGGCTACCGGCAAGGGTGGCGGAATCTGAATTGGGCGACATGCAGGCGATCGCGATGGGGGGATGCGGGCGTTGCAGGGGTTTCAGGATCTCGCCCTGGCCAATTTCGAGGTCCAGGGTGCGGGCGGTGGAGATTTGCCAGTACCGGCCGGCCAGTGCGTAGGGTGCCTCGCCCGACCAGATGGCCAGCACCTGGTCGATGGCTTCGCGGGCCATGGCCTTGCGGTCTTCGTCCAGGGTGCCGAAGACTTCGGCGTCCGAACGCAGGCCGCCGGGACTGATCCCGAGGATGAAGCGTCCGTCGCACATGTGGTCGACCATCGCCACCTGGGATGCCACCGCCGCCGGATGCGTGTTGGGCAGGTTGATGGTGCCCGTGCCCAGTTTTATCCGTTGGGTCTGGTAGGCGAGGCTCGCGATGAAGGTGAGCGAGGAGGTGACGGTTTCGGCGAGATCCGTGGCGTGCTCGCCGACGAAGGCCTCGGCAAAGCCCAGCGCGTCGGCCAGCAGGATGGCGTCACGATCTTCACGGAGCGTTGCGCGGTAGTCCCGCCCCAGCGGGTGCAGGGGCATGGTGAAAAAGCTGAGCTGCATGCAGGCCATTACCGATCAGGGCCCATGAGCATAGCCAGCCGGGGGAGTCCGGGCGAGCGCCAGGGCCATTGCCTCGCCGGCGCTCAGCGCGGCGCCACCTCGCGGAGGAAGCGCAGCATCTGGCCGGTGGTCTCGGCTGGCTTCTCCACCTGCAGCCAGTGGCCCGCGCCTTCGATGAAGCTGATGAAGCGCAGATCCTCGAAGCCCTTGGCAAACCAGCGCTCCCAGGTGGGATCGTAGTCGAGCACCTCGTCCTGGCGGCCAGCGCAGAACGCGGCCGGCTGGGTGAAGCGCTGGCCTTCGAGTTCCGGGGTGATGGCGTTCATGGTCGGCAGGTTGCGATAGAGGTTGCAGGGGCCGCGGAAGCCGCTCCGTTGGTATTGCAGCACGTAGTAGTCGAGTTCCTCGGCGGACAACCAGGCCGGCAGCTTGGCCACTGGCGGCAGCGCGTCCATGAGCTTCGCGGTCTTCGGGAGTTCCAGCTGGCGCATCCAGGTGTGGGGCGCGGCATCCGCCGACAGTGCCACGTAGGCGCGCAGCAGCGTTTCGCGCACGTCCGCCTCAAGTTCCGCTTCCACCACGCCCGGTTGCTGGAAGTAACGGATGTACCAGAAGCGGTCGTCGAAACCCGGCGGGTCGATGGTCGCCTGGCCGGCACGCCAGAAGGGTACGGACAGCCCCATCACCGTCCGGCAGCGGTCCGGGTGCAGCAGCGCGGTGTTCCACGCGATGATGCAGCCCCAGTCGTGGCCGATGAGGTTGAATTCGGCGTAGCCCAGCGCTGCGGCGATGCCCACCACATCGGCCGCCA
>JAYTTZ010000037.1:0-37904 GCA_043744805.1 Gammaproteobacteria bacterium | reverse complement strand
CGGGGGCAACGGTGTTGATGAGGCGCAAGGGCGTATCCTCCCCGAATGAGGTCACCCAGTCGACGGCACGCAGGCCGGCGAGCAGTTCCATGCGCGTTGCAGTGGAATTGACCGGACGACTCGGCCCTTTGAGGCGCCGTACCGACTCGTCCGTATTGACGGCAACGAGGAGCCGGTCGCCCAGGGTCGCGGCAGCTTCGAGGTAGCGCAAGTGCCCGGCATGCAGGAGATCGAAGCAACCGTTCGTCATCACGATGCGCTGGCCGCAACTGCGCGCAGCGGCAACCTCCGCGAGCAACTGAAGTTCATCGAGCACGCCGAAGCGGGCGCTGGCTGGCGCGTCCCCAACCGCGACGGCCAGGTCATCATTGGAGACCACGGCGGTGCCAAGCTTGCCCACGACCAGTCCTGCGGCCACGTTGGCAAGGGCCGTGGCCGTTGGCATGTCGAGCCCAGAGGCAAGGCCACAACCAAGCAGGGCACAGACCGTATCACCAGCGCCGGTGACGTCGAAAACATCCCGTGCCTGCGCCGGGAGGTGCAGCGGCGCATGCCCCGGACGAATGAGCGACATCCCCTGTTCACCCCGCGTCACGAGCAGGGCGCCGAATCCGTGCTGGGCACACATTGCCTCGGCCCGCCGCACCAGGCTCGCGTCGTCTGGACACACCCCGACCGCCGTCTGGAACTCACCGAGGTTCGGCGTGACCAGATCGGCGCCTGCGTAGCGGCTGAAGTCGCGGTGTTTCGGGTCGACGATGACGGGGATTCGCGCTGCGCGAGCCTTCGAAATCCAGGCTTGGGGATCGTCCAACACACCCTTGGCATAGTCGGAGAGGACTATCGCGCCAGCCCCATCAAAGGCCGCGTCCGCCAGCGCCAGCAGCGATGCGGACTCCTCGACCGAAGGCAGTTCGTCGAAATCCACGCGCAGCAGTTGCTGGTGCTGGGCCAGCACGCGGAGCTTGACTGTGGAGGGCGTCGATACGCGCACCAGGAACGGCGTGATACCCACTGCAGTGCAAAGTGCCTCGATGGTCGCGCCATCGGCGTCGTCGCCGATGAGACCGCACAAGGTCGATCGTGCACCAACGGCCGCGACGTTCGCCGCGACGTTCGCCGCTCCACCGATGCGGTCTTCCCGGGCCCGGACGCGGAGCACCGGGACCGGTGCCTCCGGGGAGATCCGGGTCGCGGCCCCTGTCCAGTAGCGATCGAGCATCACGTCGCCGACTACGGCGACTCGCGCGGATTTGAGTTGCTCGACTTCCCGTTTCATCGCTTGCTGCTGGATATACTGCGGATTGGTTCTATCGTACCGCTGGCTTCGACACTACAGCGGATGCGCAAAGAGGGGCGAGTCTAACACATGAGATTTTCCAGCCAGAGGCTAACTGCCACGCTCGCACTGTGTCTCTGGCTGGTCGCCGGGACCAGCCTTGCAAGCCCCCCACTGCGCTCGTTCAGCAGTCGCTATACGGTCAGCGCCGGCGGCCTGCCGATGGGTGTCATGACCCGCGAACTCAAGCTGGCCACCGATGGTGGCTATCGCTTCACGTCCCACTTTGCGACATCCGGGCTTGCCGCAGCGCTTAAGCCGCTGGCCATCGATGAATCCAGCAGAGGCGTGGTAGACGAAGGTCGTTTCGTTCCACACGAATACCGTTACACCAGATCCAGCGGACGCAAGAAAAAGGAAACTTCGACGAAGTTCGAATGGTCGAGCTTGCAAGCTATTGGCAATACGGACGGGCGAGACTGGCAGGTGACCCTGAAGGGTGGCGAACTCGATCAGCTGGTTTACCAACTGGCGTTGGCAGGGGATCTTTCCAGCAAGGTCACTGAGCTTCGCTACAGCGTCCCCGAGGGAGGGAAGCTACAGGATTATCCCTTGACCCAACGGGGCACCGAAACAATTGAATCAGGCGGCAAGTCCATCAGCACTCTGCGGGTGGAGTACCTGCGCAAGGACAAGCGGAGGACCACGCTCTGGTGCGACCCCGCCCAAGACTTCCTGCCGGTCCAGATCGAGTATCGAGAGAAGGATGGCAGTCTGTCGGTGGCACGTTTGTCAGCCACCCTCGCCCAGGATGCGGATTAAGGTAGCGGCCGGGATATAACCGCCAAGTTCCTCACCCTTCTCGGTGAAAAGCGCCGGAGTGCCGTGTACGCCCATCGACTCACCAAGGTGGTATTCCATCGCGACGGGGTTGTCGCACTGGCGCATGGGCGGCTGTTTGCCCGATTTCGCGTCGGTCAGCGCCTTGTTACGGTCCTTGGCACACCACACTGCAGTAGCTTTGTCATAGGACGGGGTATTGACGCCGGTACGCGGGAACGAAAGATAGCGAACGGTGACGCCGGCCTTGTTGAGTTCCGGTACTTCAAGATGGAATTTGCGGCAGTAGCCGCAATCGATATCGGTAAAGACGTAAAGCGTCGCCAGGTTCTTGCCGGACGTGGAGGGGAAGTCGATGGTGCTGCCCTTGGTCAAGGTGGTGAACGCACTGGTCCTTGCCTGGCTGCGACGGGAATCGGTTAAGTTGGCTTTGGAATCCAGATCAAAAATGTCGCCGCGGACGACGTAACGACCATCCTCGCTCATGTAGAGAACCGTCGCCCCCAGCATCACTTCGTAGAGACCAGATACCGGTGCGGGCTTGACGCTCGTAATTTGGGCATCAGGGACAACACCCTGCAGGCGCTGGGCGAATTTCGACTGGAGAGCACTGTCTGCGGCAAGGGCTGGCATGGCCATGGCGGCGCCAATCAGGAAGCCGGCGTAACGGCGGAAATTTTTCATCAGGGACTCCTCGTGCGGGAGCAGTCCCGCAGCTGAAAATTTGGGCGCAATTTACCATGGAACACGCCCGCTCGGCCGGTCAGCGTTGGCGCCGCGAGACCAGAGTCAATTCCAATTCAGGTATGAGTCTGGACGAGGTCGGTTCATAGGGGTAGGGGGCTGGGATCAGGCAGCACGTTTGGATCGACGGTGGATAGATTGGAAAAGCTTGGCTCTTGCCTCATTGAGTTGTTGAGCGGCAGTGCTGTCGCTGATCTGGTAGGCGACGCGGTCGAGTGAATCGAAACAGACGCCAGGCTTGAGGAAGGTGTGTGCTGCAGGCAGAGATTTAAGCTTTTCATAGGGCGTCATCATGTCTTGGAAACGGTAGCGCTTGCGGATCTTGCCCTTGGCGTCGGTCACCGCTTCAGGGAAGAAGCAGGGACGGTGGAAATTGACATAGGGGTTGAGGAAGTCCCGACAGAAGGCATTGACGTCGTGAGCAAAACGCTGAGGGATATGGCTGTAGCCGAGGTGTTTGCGCACGATAGCGCCATTTTTAGTTTCGGCGAGGCCGTTGTCGTTACTGCGCCGTGGGCGTGATTTAGTGAACTCCACGCGCAGCTTATCGAGTAGCTCTGCGACGGTATGGTTGATGTATTCGGAGCCATTATCGGCGTGAAAGCCGAGGATCTCGAACGGGAAGCTGTCGAGTAGGGTTTCGATGACGGGTAACAGGAACGCCTCACTCAAGCGCTCGCAGGTCGCGACTATCTCGAACTGCGTGGTGCAGTCGACCGCATTGATGTGATAGAGGCCTTTGACGCCATCCTGGTCGCCCTGGTGGACTGAATCGATACGGATGAAGCCTGGGCGTCCGTGTGGCGCTGGCGGCCGCCGTAGCCCGATGGGAACACTCTGGCCACGAGTCTTGGTCCAGTGGCGCCGGCGGCGGGTATAGCCGAGTGTCCGGCGCAGGTTGTACAGATGAGCCACTGAGATGTCGGCCAAGCGTTGATAGCGGGCGTCGCCAAAGTAGGTCACGGCACGTTGTAGCAGGCACTTTGTGGCCGGCCCGGAGAGCGTGCCATGCACGGTATCGAGTTCGGCCAGCAGCGCCACGTCGCGCGCGGTGAACTTGCGCGAGAAACCCGCTCTGGGCGCGGTGTAGCGTTTGCTCAGCGCCTCGCCGCGCGCGGCGCGTGCGACCAGTCGCGTCAGCTGCTGGCGCGAATATCCGGTAGTCCTTTCCAGGTAGCGCATGACGACGCCTTTTTCTGACCGCTTGAGTTGCCGATAGCGCAGGCGTTTGACGACGTCGGTGACGAACGCGTAGCGGCCGCTGTCACCTGCCTCGGGCGTCTCAAAGCGAACCTCCTCGGTCCCGTCGAGAAAGGCGCGCAACTGCGCCACTGTGCTCATGTTCTGTTCGTTCATATCGATCACCATAAAGTCGATGATCGATCCAAACTTCACCCGCCAGACTCATACCTCGTTGGAAATACGACCCCGCCCCCAGACTCATACCATGTTGGAAGAGACTACCAGTTCCTCGTGCCCGGCAAAGCGGCTAGCATGGCCCGGGAAACCACGATTTCGGGTTCGCGGCCGAGGCACACAGTGGGGGAGGTTCAAGGGTGGACACCGACGATGAATTGCTGGCGAGTGGGCAACTCGGGAAATACACCCTCCTCCGTCGCCTTGGGGTGGGCCCGACGGCCATCGTCTACCTCGCCAGGGATCCCTTCATTGATCGCGAGGTTGCGCTCAAGGTCGCCCTGCAGAATGTCACCGAACACGGCGGTGAAGCAGAAGCACAACGACACCAGTTCTTCGTTGAAGCCCAGACTGCCGGGGGCCTGCGTCATCCGAACATCACGACCATTTTCGACGCAGGTATCGACGATGGTCGATGCTACATCGCGATGGAATACGTAGCTGGCGGAAGGACCCTCGAAGATCACGCCACCCCCGAAACACTCCTGCCGCTCGCGGTCGCCACGAAGCTCATCTCGCAATGCGCGCTTGCGCTCGATTTCGCCCATCGGCACGGCGTCCTGCACCGTGCACTGGACTGCCAGAACGTGCTCGTTACCGAGAACATGCAGGTCAAGGTTTCGGATTTTGGCGTCGCCGTTGCGGCAAGGGATAGCAGCGCCACCTCCCTCGCGGACTCCATGAAAGACGGCATCCCAGCAGATCTGCTCGCCCTGGCAGTCTTGGCCTATCGGCTGTACACGGGACAGTTGCCCTTCGCCACGCGAGTGACAAGTGCCACCCTTCCGCCGGGGCGCCCACTACCCCTGACGCAACATCGTGCAGAAATCCCGGAAATCCTCCAGCGCATCCTGGATAAGGCCCTGATCAGGAACCGCAGCCAGCGCTACAAATCCGGCGCAGATCTCGCGGGTGACCTTGAGCTTGTCTTCGATTTCCTCCAGGAAGGCCCCGCGTGGATTTCACCGCAGGATCGCCTGGCCCGAATTTCCGAACTCAAGTTCTTCCACGATTTTCCGGAGTCTGATCTCTGGCAAATCGTCCATGCCAGCGATTGGCGTGTCGTTGCGGAAGGCAAGAAGATCCTTGCTGAAGGCGAGGACGACGCATCGTTCTACGTGCTGGTGGATGGCGTCGTGGGCGTGGAAAAAAAGGGGCGCCAGATCATGCTGCTGCACGCCGGCGACTGCTTTGGGGAAATGGGGCTGCTGCGTGGCCGGCGGCGCGCGGCCAGCATCATCGCCCGTTCCAGCGTCACGACGCTCAGGATCAAGGGACAAGTCATCGACAGCCTGCCACAGTCGACCCAGAACCGCTTCCAGCGGGGATTCCTTCTCGCGCTGATCCAGCGACTTGAACTCGTCACGGACGCCTTGCTGAGCGAGGCAAAGCCGTCGTGACCAAGAGCGAGCGCCCGGGCAAGTCAGGTGCCCGTGCCGAGCACCGCACGGAACATCACCTCAGCCTTGACGACGTACTGCGCCTGCTGCTCCTGAAGGGTTGGCTCGACTCGCGGGTTGTCCAGCGCGTGAAGGCAGCGGTGCCGGCCAACGACCAGCGCCATCCGTTCGTCCAGCTCGCGGCGCAGGGCCTGCACAGCGTAACCGACACGCCTGTTCCGCTCACGCTTGAAACGATCACCCGACTGGTGGCGGAAGGCGTACAACTCCCCTACCACCGCATCGACCCCCTGAAGATTGAAGTCGAAACGGTGACCAAGCTGGTCTCGCAGGCTTACGCCACGCGCTGGCAGTTCCTGCCGGTTGAGGTCTCCGACCAGCACGTCGTCATTGCTACGGCGGAACCCTTCATCACCGAATGGGAGCAGGAGATCGCGCCGATACTGAAGCGGCGCATCCAGCGCGTGATTGCCAACCCCGTAGAGATCCAGCGCTACCTCCGCGAGTTCTACGGCGTCAGCCGTTCGATCAGCAGGGCCTCGACCAGCAAGGCGGCCGAGCGCACCAGCATCGTTGAAAACGTCGAAGCCCTTACGCAGCTCGGGGACATCGCCGAACCCGACGCCAACGACCGCCATATCGTGCATCTCGTCGACTGGTTACTGCAGTACGCGTTCGAGCAGCGGGCCAGCGACATCCACATCGAGCCACGCCGTGAACAGGGCAACATCCGGTTCCGGATAGACGGCGTACTGCACCTCGTCAACCAGATGAACTCACCGGTGATGGCAGCGATCGTGAGTCGCGTGAAGTCACTCGGGCGCATGGACGTCACCGACAAGCGCAGGCCACAGGACGGGCGAATCAAGACCAAGACGCCACTCGGCAAGGAAGTCGAGCTGCGCCTCTCGACGATGCCGACCGCCTTCGGCGAAAAGCTCGTCATGCGCATCTTCGATCCCGAGAAGCTGGAGCAGCCCTTTGTGGCTCTCGGCTTCAGCGATCATGATCTGGGACTGTGGAAACAGATGACCGCGCAGCCTTACGGCATCGTGTTGGTGACCGGCCCCACGGGTTCAGGCAAGACCACTACGCTCTACTCGGCCCTCCGCCAACTCGCACGGCCCGAGATCAACGTGTGCTCCATCGAAGATCCAATCGAAATGGTCGAACCTTCATTCAATCAAATGCAGGTGCAGCCTGCGCTGGATCTCAGTTTTGCGAACGGCGTCCGAACCCTGCTGCGGCAAGATCCCGACGTCATCATGATCGGCGAAATCCGCGATCGTGAAACCGCAGATGTCGCGATCCAGGCGGCACTGACGGGGCACTTGGTACTTTCGACCTTGCACACCAATGATGCCCCGGCAGCAGTCACGCGACTCATGGATCTCGGCGTCGAGCCCTATCTCATCGGTGCCACCCTGCTCGGCGTGGTTGCGCAACGGCTCGTCAGGACCCTGTGCCCGCACTGCCGGAGCGCCATCAAGCTCGATGTAAACGCCTGGCAGGTGCTCGACCCACAGGCGGTTCTGCCGAGGCCTGCCCGCATGCAGAAGGCCACTGGCTGCGACGAATGTCGCCATACCGGTTTCCGGGGGCGGGTGGGCGTCTACGAAATGATGCTGCTGGACGACGACCTGAGGCGCCTGATCCGCCCAGGATTGCATGCTGGGGAAATGCGCCGGGCTGCCCTGCAGGCCGGCATGAGGCCGCTGCGCTTGTCTGGTGCGGAAAAAGTCGCATTGGGCCAGACGACCTTCGGCGAAGTCGTCGCCGTGGTCCCGCCAGAAGCCGAGGTCGGCTGAAGCCCAGTCACTTCACCCGCGCGGATGATGCCGCTCGTGCAAAACCTTGAGGCGCTCTAGTGCAAGGTGGGTGTAAATCTGGGTCGTAGAAATATCCGCATGTCCCAGCAGCAATTGCACTACGCGCAGATCCGCGCCGTGGTTAATCAGGTGGGTTGCAAACGCATGGCGGAGGGTATGCGGGGACAGTGTTACCGTGAGGCCTGCTTTCGCAGCATGCCTGCGGATCAACTGCCAAAACGCCTGGCGCGTCATCGCGGCGCCGCGCGCGGTTGGGAACAGAGCGTCGCTTGCCCTCCCCTTCAACAGGCGCGGTCGCGCATCACGCAGATATTGCTCAAGACGGTCACGGGCCACGTCGCCCAGCGGAACCAAGCGTTCCTTATCGCCCTTGCCCACGATGCGCACGACGCCTGCAACCAGGCTTACCTGCGCCTCAGTGAGATCAACCAGTTCAGAGACGCGTAATCCCGTGGCATAAAGCACCTCGAGCATCGTCGTATCACGCAACGCCATGGGAGTGGCTTCGCCTGCCGCAGCAAGAAGCAAGTCGACGTCACGCTCGCTCAGGCTCCTGGGCAGCCGGCGACCGATCCGGGGTCCGGCGACCCCGTTCGTGGGATTATCGCCGCGCTTACCTTCCCTGCAAAGGTAAGCATAAAACCGCTTGAAGCTCGCAAGTTGCCGGGCCGAGGTTCGCGACGAATGGGTGGTCGATTGGCTCAGAAATTGAAGTAAATCGGCCTGGGAGGCCGACTCTAGGGTAACTCCGCGAAGGGCAAGGGAACGATGCAACTGGCGTAGATCCGCGCCGTAAGCCAGCAGCGTATTCTGGCTAAGTCCAAACTCGACCCAAAGGTGGTCGAGGAACTGCTGGAGGAGGGATGGGCCTCCACTTTCGGCGGTATTCGACATTGCCTTTTTCGCGTCTTGTGCTCTGGCAGGAGGTCTTTGGGCGGTTGAGGACTCCACGGACGAAGATTAGCCTACGTAACCGATTAGAGATGCCAGCAATAGAACATGGAGACCCTGATGACCACCAACAAGACGCTTGCGAACAGCGCCACCGGGCTGGCCCTTTATCACTCGCCTACCTGCTGGTATTGCGCCAGGGTGCGCCAGAAACTGAGCGACCTGAAGCTGGACCTTGAATTGCGTGATATCGGGGCAAGCAATGTCTTCCGGAGTGAACTTGTCCGGGAGGGCGGGAAGGGACAGGTTCCGTGCCTTCGAATCGAGGGCGAAGGTAACGCGGAGTGGTTGTACGAGTCTTCAGATATATGCGGCTATCTGGAGCAGCGTTTCGGGGAATCTATAGCCTGAGGAACTCGGGCTGGGTGTGGGGCTGGAGCCTTCGAAGCCCAGCCCCCCACCACCGATTGGCGTCAGGTGCTGGTGGATTTCCCGGCCTTGTCGGCCTTGGAAACAATCTTTTCGCGAATACGGGCCGCCTTGCCGCGGAGCTCACGCATGTAGTACAGCTTGGCCCGGCGAACCGCGCCCCGGCGCTTCACGGTGATTTCGGCAATCATGGGGCTGTAGGTCGGAAAGACGCGTTCAACGCCCTCACCGTGTGAAATCTTTCGGACCGTAAAGGCCGAATTCGCGCCCCGGTTACGCTTTGCAATCACGACACCCTCGAAGGCCTGGAGGCGCTCGCGGGTGCCTTCCTTGACCCTGACTTGGACAACAATGGTGTCGCCCGGAGAAAATTCTGGAATCATTTTTTGAAGCAATTCAGCTTCAAGTTCCTGGATGATATTGGCCATGGTCAAGCGCTCCGGCGGGAAATCATAAGTCGGCCATGATAGCTATGAATCTTCGTCATTGAAACCCATCGAAGCCTCTGTAACGAATTCATTCAGCAGCTTTTTATCGGCGTCGCTCAGGCCAAGACGATCGACAAGGTCCGGGCGGCGAGACCAAGTTCGACCGAGCGCCTGCTTACGGCGCCAACGCGCAATGGCAGCATGGTTTCCACTCATCAAAACCACAGGTACCGACTGGCCATCGATGGTATCGGGGCGCGTGTAATGAGGGTGGTCCAACAAGCCCTGCACGAAGGAATCCTCCAGCGCGGAACGGTCATCGCCAAGCGCGCCGGGGATCCGTCGGGTAAGCGCGTCGATGATTGCCATCGCTGGGATTTCGCCACCAGACAGCACGAAGTCACCTAAAGACCATTCGGAGTCGATGTCGCGCACCAATAAACGTTCATCGACGCCCTCATAGCGCCCCGCCAGCAGCACCAAGTGGCGGTGTGCTTCCAGTTCGGGCAAGGTTTCCTGCGTTACGGTCCGGCCTTGGGGGCTCAGGTAAACAACATGCGAAGGCTCGTCACTTTGCTCACGGAGATGGCAGATCGCCTTGCGAAGCGGCTCCACGCTCATCACCATTCCGGGACCGCCGCCATAAGGGGTGTCATCGACCGTAGAGCGCGCATCCGTCGTGTAAGTCCGTGGATTGACCGATTCGATTCGAATGAATCCTCGCTCACAGGCGCGGCGTACGATGCCTGCTGCTGCAAAGGCCGTGATGAGTTCGGGAAACAGCGTGATAACGGTATATCGCTGCACGTCAATCGTCCGGGTGCCAGTCCACGATGATTTTGCGCGCCGAAAGGTCTACGGATTGAACGTAGCGCGCCATGACGAAAGGAATGAAGCGCTGGCGGTCGCCATCCACGACCAGCACGTCGGCGGAGCCGGTTTCGGACAGTTTGATTACCACTCCGAATTCGATGCCGTCGACGTTGAAGACCTTGAGCCCGATGAGGTCGCGCCAATAGTAGACGCCGGGTTCAGTTGCCGGGAGTTGGGCGGCTGGAACGCCCAGTCGCATGCCGACCAGCGCTTCAGCTTGCTCTCGGTTGGTGACACCAGCTAACTGAACGATGAAGTTGTCACCGGCAGCGCGGTAACTCTTCACGCTGAACTCAACGTCCATGCCGTGCTTGCCAAGATGCCAGACCTTGTACTCAAAGATGCCATCCGGCGGACGGGACAACGAGCGGATCTTAAGGCCGCCCTTTACTCCGAACACGCCGTGGACTTCGCCGATTTGGACGAAGCCCTCGGCTTCCGGGATGGTCCCAGTCACTTACGACTCGACGTAGGTCGCGGCTCCGGCAGGCACCCTTCGTTCCGGGTGTGCCTTCCAACGTCAGGCTTCAATCAGGCAGCCTTGCTGGCCTGCTTTACCAGATCCGCCACGCGGTTTGACGGCTGGGCACCTACGCCGAGCCAGTGCTCATAGCGGGCAAGATCGATACGGAACGGCTCTTCCGCCTTGACCGCGATGGGATTGAAGAAACCCAGGCGTTCGATGAATCGGCCGTCACGCTTGTTGCGGCTGTCGGTAACGACGATGTGGTAAAACGGCCGGGCCTTGGCGCCGCCGCGGGAAAGTCGGATTGTGACCATTCAGCAAGATACCTTTCAGGATTGTCTTCGGACCGGCCGAAGGTCGGCCGCAAGGGGACGCATTCTATGTCAATTAGGACGCTAAATTGAAGCAAAAACTGCAGTCCGGGCCCAGCGTTGTAACTTCGATGCCCAACGAGTCACCCCTGCCTGCTCGTAAACAGGCGCTCAGGCGGCAACTGCTGGCATCAAGAACCGGATTTTTCCCCGACGCCGAATCGTTTTTGGTGGCTAATCAACGTCTCCATACAAAGGCCCTGGAACTCATCGATGGGCTTCGGTGCAACGTCGTCTTCCTGTATCTCGCTACGCCTGATGAAGTTCAGACCAAGCCTTTAGTCGATCGATTTCTTGAACGCGGCATCACCCTTCTGGTACCCAAGCTCGTTCCAGGGAACCAGATGCGTGCAGTGCGATTCAAGGATTGGGATTCGCTCAAGGTTGGCCAATTGGGGATCCTGACGCCCCATTCGGATATCGAATACCCGACGGCCATCGACGTGGCCCTGGTGCCAGGACTCGCTTTCACGCGCGACGGAGGACGCCTGGGCTACGGCAAGGGATATTACGACCGCTGGCTATCGACCCAGACGTCGGTTCGCCGCATCGGTCTGTGCTTCACCCAGCAGATCCTGGCGTCACTGCCGACGGATACGCACGACGAGCCTCTGGATACCATCGTGACCCCGGATGAACTATTCGAGACCGGGGCGCGGTGCAAATAAGAAAGGGCTGCCTAGGCAGCCCTTTGCGACGATGAACGGGAAACTTCCTACGGAGTTTTTCCCTTCGTATGCAAGCTAGTTCGCTTCCTGCTCGTCCACCGCCTTCATGCTGAGGCGAATTCGTCCCTGCTTGTCGATTTCAAGGACTTTCACCTTGACCGTGTCGCCTTCAGAAAGCTTGTCGCTCACGTTCTCCACACGATCATGCGAGATCTGGGAAATGTGCACCAAGCCATCCTTGCCGGGCAGGATGTTCACGAACGCACCGAAGTCCATAAGCTTCTGGACGCGCCCCTCATAGATTGCACCAACGAGGACGTCCGTGGTGATGGCTTCAACGCGGCGCTTGGCTTCCTGGCCGGCAGCGAAGTCGACCGACGCGATCTTGACCGTACCGTCATCCGTGATGTCGATCGTCGTCCCGGTTTCCTCCGTAATCTGGCGAATGGTGCTACCACCCTTGCCGATGACATCGCGGATTTTGTCCGGATCGATCTTGATGGTGATGATTCGCGGCGCGTATTCGGACATTTCAGTCCGAGCCGAACCCAGCACCTTGTTCATGCATTCCAGGATGTGCAGCCGACCTTCGCGGGCCTGATGCAAAGCGGTTTCCATGATTTCGCTGGTGATGCCGTTGATCTTGATGTCCATCTGGAGTGCCGTGACGCCATCTCGGGTGCCGGCCACCTTGAAGTCCATGTCGCCGAGGTGATCCTCGTCGCCCATGATGTCGGACAGCACCACGTAGCTGTCGCCTTCTTTGATAAGGCCCATCGCGATACCCGCAACCGGGGCAGTCAGCGGCACACCGGCGTCCATCAGCGCGAGGCTGGTACCGCAAACGGAAGCCATGGAACTGGAGCCATTGGACTCGAGGATTTCGGACACGACGCGGATCGCATAGGGGAAATTGCCCATGTCAGGCATGACGGCCTGGATGGCGCGTTTCGCCAAGCGGCCGTGGCCAATTTCGCGGCGCTTGGGAGAACCAACGCGGCCGGTTTCCCCAACGCTGAACGGAGGAAAATTGTAATGAAGCATGAAGGGTTCGCGGCGTTGGCCCTCGATGGCGTCAATCATCTGCGAATCACGTTCAGTGCCAAGGGCAGCAACGACCAAAGCCTGCGTTTCACCACGGGTGAAAAGTGCCGAACCGTGGGTACGCTTTAGCAAGCCGACTTCGACGAAGATTGCGCGAATGTCGGCCTTGGAGCGACCATCGATGCGAGGCTTACCTGCCAAAGCGGTCTGCCGGACGGTGTCATATTCCAGCGTTTCGATGACGTTGGCTATTTGGGCGGGCGTCCACTTCGAACCTTCACCACCGAAGGCTGCGACGGCTTCCGCACGCAACAGTGCGAGGCGGTCACGGCGGGCCTGCTTGTTGATGACCGTGTAGGCCTCTGCGTAACCGCCAGCGAAGCGCGCCCGTAGTTCCGTAATGAGCGCGGTAGGCTGTTCCGGAGGGGTCCATGTCGGCGCCGGCGCATTGGACTTGGCCTGCAATTCCTTGATGGCCTGAATGACTGCACGGGACTGCTCATGACCGAAGACCACGGCCCCCAGCATTACTTCCTCTGAAAGCTGGGCCGCTTCGGACTCGACCATCAGGACGGAGGATTCGGTACCCGCGACCACGAGATCGAGTTTCGAATCGGCAAGCGCGCCAAAGCTCGGATTGAGCAGGTACTGGCCATCCCGGTAACCGACGCGCGCTGCGCCAATGGGGCCGTCGAAAGGTAATCCAGAAATCGAGAGCGCCGCGGAAGCGCCGATCAGGGCTGGGATGTCCGGATCGACCGTGGGGTCGAGGGACACCACCGTGCAGATGATCTGCACTTCGCGGGTATAACCTTCGGGAAAGAGCGGGCGGATGGGGCGGTCGATGAGACGGGAGGTCAGGGTTTCCTTTTCGGTCGGACGCCCTTCCCGCTTGAAGAAACCGCCCGGGATCTTGCCCGCCGCGTAAGTCCGCTCCTGGTAATCAACCGTCAGAGGAAAGAAATCGCGCGGAGCCCCGGTGTCCTTGGCGCCGACGACGGTGGTAAGCACCACGGTCTGGCCCATGGTCACCAGCACTGCACCGTTGGCCTGCTTGGCGAGGCGGCCGGTTTCCAGCGTGACTTGTTGATCGCCGTAATTGAACGTGACTGTGATTGGCGTCATCTGATACCCATTCATTAGAACTACAGAAGGGAAGGAGAGCGTCGGCCGCTGTGCTGTGCGCGCAGCTGGCCGGGCCGGCGATGTGTCTTACTTGCGAAGACCGAGTCGCGCAATCAGGTCGCGATAACGTTCGGTATCCGACTTGCGAAGGTAGTCGAGAAGTTTGCGACGGCGATTGACCATTCGGAGCAGGCCCTGTCGCGAGTGGTTGTCGTGGGTGTGGGCCTTGAAGTGCTTCGAGAGTTCTTCAATTCGGGCGGACAGCAGGGCAACCTGCACTTCCGGACTACCGGTATCGTTGCCTCCGCGACGGTGGCCCGTCACGATTTGCTGTTTATGCTCGGTCGATAACGCCATTGACTTGGAACTCCTGCTGTCTCTTTTTTCAAGTTGACCCTTTAAGGGCGGGCATTCTAACCGCCAGCCCCAGCCGGAACAACGATTTTTTTGTGTCCGATCATTGGCTTTTGACCTCGGTTGGAGATCTGACAAGACGCTTCGGCAATAACCTGGACGCCTGATCAACTTCGCCAAGGCCGACAAACGTCCCATCCGCCCCATAAACCCTCACCACTCCCGGTGACTGCCGCGCTCGAAGTGGAAGGCTGCGCCCCTGCCTCAGGCCCGCTATGCCGTCCACGGAAATCGCCAGTGGCGTCATTCCCTGCAGGGCCGAGTCCATAGGCAGCAGCAACTCGTCGAAAGCGTCTGTCGGCCAGTCGATGCCTTCGAACCTTGCAAGTGGAACGGCATTGGCGAGATTGAAGGGACCCGCGATGGTCCGTCGAAGCCCGGTCAATGAGCCGCCACAACCGAGTGCCCCGCCAATATCCTCCGCCAGCACCCTGATGTAGGTGCCTTTGGTGCAGGTAACGCCAAGCCTGAGCGTCGAGCCTTCAATCCAGATGATTTGCAATGAGCAAAGGGTTATTTCCCGGGACGCCCGTTCAACCTCGATACCCGCTCGCGCAAGTTCGTAAAGCGGTCGCCCTTCGCGCTTCAATGCTGAATACATCGGGGGAACTTGCTGACGGGTGCCAAGGAAGCTGGTCACCACCTCGGGCAATGCAGCAAGCATTGCCGACGTTACCGGCACGCGCGAGATGACTTCGCCTTCGGCGTCACCAGTGGTCGTGGTCACGCCAAGGGAAATATCCGCGATGTAGGCCTTGTCGGACTCAAGCAGCCAGGCGCTGACCTTGGTTGCTTCGCCAAAACAAACTGGCAACAGGCCGCTTGCCGCCACGTCCAGATTACCCGTGTGACCGCCCTTCTCCGCGCCGAACACGAACCGTGCACGCTGCAGTGCCCCGTTCGAGCTGATCCCCGGAGGTTTGTCTAGTAGCAGGATGCCGCTCAATTCCCGCCGCGGAACCCGACGATGGGGAGTCCTCGTGCCCACGACCGGTGCTTTAGTCGGTGCTGCGGTCGTGGAGCAGGTCGCCAATTCGGGCAGCCTTCGCGAGCGAATCGTCGAGTTCGAAAAAAATGGCCGGGATTTTCCTGAGGCGGAGTTCGCGCGCTACAACCGTGCGCATCTCGGGTCGCAGGTCCTTCAGCAGGCCAAGGACCTTACGCGTGTCACCGCCGCCGAATGCGCTGACCGAAACACGTGCCTGCGTCAGGTCTGGTGCAACGTTCACGTGAGTGATGGTCAACAAGCCAGCTCCTGCGTCCCGGCCGGCCCGCGTCACTGGTTCGGCGAGAACCCGTTTGATGCTTTCAGCCACCCGCACATGCCGCGGAAATTCACGGGGCATGTGCGCCGCACCTCAGCCCGTCAAATTGTGCGTGCAACGACCGTCCGCTCATACACTTCTATCTGGTCACCCGCCTTCACGTCGTTGTAGTTCTTCACGCCGATACCGCACTCGGTGCCCGAGCGGACCTCGTTCACGTCGTCCTTGAATCGCCGCAGGGACTCGAGTTCGCCTTCGAAAATCACCACGTTGTCGCGGAGCACGCGGATGGGGTTGCTCCGCTTGACGGTACCCGTCATCACGAGGCAGCCCGCAATCGCACCAAGCTTGGAAGAGTGGAAGACTTCGCGGACCGCAGCGACGCCCACGATGGTTTCGCGGATTTCCGGAGAAAGGAGGCCCTGTACCGCGGCCCGGATATCGTCGATGACGTCGTAGATGATGCTGTAGTAGCGCAATTCTATGCCCGACTCGTCGACGAGCCGCCTGGCAGCCGAGTCAGCGCGCACGTTGAAGCCAATGAGATAGGCCTTGGAGGCCAGCGCCAGATTGACGTCGGACTCGTTGATGCCCCCCACGCCACTCGCCACCATTTCCACCCGCACCTCGTCGGTACTGAGGCGGGTGAGCGACTCGTACAGTGCTTCGGCAGAGCCCTGGACGTCGGCCTTGACAAGAATCTTGAGGGAGGTGCTTTCGCCGTCCTTCATCTGCTGGAAAGCGTTTTCCAGCTTCGAGGCCTGCTGGCGGGCCAGCTTGGCGTCGCGGCCCTTCTCCTGACGGAAAAAGGCGATTTCGCGCGCCTTGCGCTCGTCATCGACCACCATGGCGTCGTCACCGGCATTCGGCGTCCCGGACAGGCCCAGCACTTCAACGGGAAGCGACGGTCCGGCGGATTCTATGACCTTGCCACTTGCATCCATGATTGCGCGGACACGGCCGAATTCAGTACCAGTCAACAGCACGTCGCCCTTTTTCAGCAGGCCACGCTGGACCAGCACCGTCGCCACCGGACCGCGACCCTTGTCGAGGCGGGATTCGATGACCACACCCTTCGCAGGCCCTACTTCAGGAGACTTCAATTCAAGCACTTCAGCCTGGAGCGCGATAGTTTCGAGGAGGTTGTCCACGCCATCGCCGGTCTTGGCCGACACGGGGACGAAAATAGTGTCGCCGCCCCATTCCTCGGACAGGACGCCGATGACTGACAGTTCCTGGCGCACCCGCGCGATATCGGCGCCGGCTTTGTCCATCTTGTTTACCGCCACGATGATCGGCACCTGGGCCGCCCGCGCATGCTTGGCGGCTTCGGTTGTTTGCGGCATCACGCCGTCGTCCGCCGCAACCACGAGGATCACGATGTCAGTGACTTTGGCGCCGCGAGCCCGCATCGCCGTGAAGGCTTCGTGGCCAGGCGTATCCAGAAAGGTAATCGGCCCGTGCGCAGTCTCCACCCGGTAGGCGCCAATGTGCTGGGTAATGCCACCCGCTTCGCCTGCCGCCACGGTTGACTTGCGGATGTAGTCCAGCAACGAGGTTTTGCCGTGGTCGACATGGCCCATGATGGTCACCACCGGTGCGCGGCTGACCAACACGCCGCCTTCGACGTTTTCGAGCAAGTCTTCTTCCAACGCGTTTTCGCGCAGGAGCTTCGGCTTGTGGCCCATTTCCTCGACCACGATGGTGGCCGTTTCCTGATCAATCATCTGGTTGATGGTCACCATGCTGCCCATGCGCATCATGACCTTGATGACTTCAGCTGCCTTCACCGACATCGCCTGGGCGAGTTCGGCCACGGTCAGGCTTTCCGGAATCAGGACTTCACGGACAACCGGGGCAGTCGGTCGTTCAAACGCGTGCTTGCCACCAACCGGCTGCACGTAACGGCGAGTTGGTTGTGGCTTTTTCTTGCGGCGCCCCGACTTGTCGGTCGCCACGTGGAGTTCCTTACGACCGAAACGAGACTTGTCGTCACCCGCTGGTGCGTCCCGCCTTTCGCCGTGCCGTGGCGGGGTTTCGGGCCGCGGCCGGGCAGGCGCCGGGGCAGCCTGGACTGGGGCTGGAGTTGGGGCAACCACTGCGCGGTCGGGGACGGCATCGGCCATGACGGCCGCGCGTTCCGTGACCAGCAGTTCCTCAGCGACCGGACTTTCGAAGGGACCGGGTACGGCCCTGGATTCGGTGCTGGCTACCATCGGTTCCGGCGCACCCAGGGGATCGGGCAGCGTCTCGATGAATTCTTCGACGAACTGGCTAGCACCTTCGGTATTCGCCTGTTCGTTCTTCGCTGCCTCGTCTTCTTCAACCACGCTACGTTTGACGTAGGTACGGGAGCGTCTGAATTCGACAGCCACCGTCTTTGCGGCGACGCCAGGCTTGGCGACCCGGGAGCGAGTCTTGCCCTTTTCGGCAGGAATCTTGATTTCGCTTACGGTCTTGCGGCTCAACGTGATTTTGGTGACCTCGGCCGCGGCAGAGTCCTTGCCATGCAAGCGGCGCAGGTGGGCCAGCAACTGGCTCTTCTCCTGCTCGTTAATGATTGCCTCGGTCTGCTTGCCCACCAAGCCAGCGTCGGCGAGTTGCGCGATCAGTCGCTCGACCGGCACTTTAAGGACGGTCGCAAACTCGCGAACTGTAATTTCTGCCATGCTCAACCCCCAGCGGATTCTTTGTCCGCATCGGCAAACCACGGGGCACGGGCTGTCATAATCAGTTCTCCAGCGCGCGCTTCCGTCATGCCCTCGATTTCCAACAATTCGTCGACCGACAGTTCGGCCAGATCGTCCATCGTCGCTACGCCCTTTTCTGCCAATGCGTAGGCGAGCTCAGTGTCCATTCCATCCATCCCGAGCAGGTCTTCGGCGGGCTCGGCTTCGCCACGGTGTTCCTCCGAGGCAATCGCCTGCGTGAGGAGGATGTCCTTGGCACGCTGGCGCAGTTCGGAAACCAGCGTGGCGTCGAATTCCTCGATCGCCATCATCTCGTGTTCAGGTACGTAGGCGATCTCCTCGATCGAGGCAAATCCTTCCTGCACCAGGATCGCCGCGATTTCTTCGTCCACGTCGAGGAGATCCATGAAAGTCTTCTGCGCGCGCTGCGTTTCGGCCTCGCTTTTCTGTTCGGCGTCGGCTTCCGTCATGACGTTCAGCTCCCAACCCGTAAGCTGGCTTGCAAGGCGGACGTTCTGTCCATTGCGGCCGATAGCCTGCGAGAGCTGCTCTTCGGCCACCGCCACGTCCATGCTGCCGGAATCCTCGTCGACGAGGATTGACACGACGTCGGCGGGTGACATGGCGTTGATGACGAACTGCGCGGGATTCTCGTCCCAAAGGATGATATCGACGCGCTCTCCACCCAGTTCGTTCGACACGGCCTGCACGCGTGAACCACGCATGCCAACACATGCACCTACGGGGTCGATGCGCTGGTCGAGGCTCTGTACTGCGATTTTCGCGCGCAGGCCTGGATCACGCGCCGCACCGTGGACTCGAATCACACCTTCGCCGATTTCCGGAACCTCGAGCTTGAAAAGCTCGATCAGGAGTTCACGGGCCGTGCGGCTGACAAACAACTGCGGGCCACGTTTTTCGGGTCGCACGTCGAACAGGTAGCCGCGGACGCGGTCTCCGGGACGGACCACTTCGCGTGGGATGACATGGTCTTTGGTAATGATTGCCTCTGCATTACCGCCGAGGTCGAGAAAGATGTTGCCACGCTCGATGCGTTTCACCACCCCCATCACCAGTTCGCCAACACGCGGCAGGAAGGCATCTACTACCTGAGCGCGTTCTGCTTCCCGGACTTTCTGGACGATGACCTGCTTGGCGGTCTGGGCCGCGATGCGGCCGAAGTCTGCCGCCTCGAGAGGCTCTTCGATGAAATCACCCGGCATCCTGGTGGGATAGCGGTCGAGGACGTCGGGCAGGAAAATCTGGCGTTCGGGGAATTCCAGATCGGGCTGGTCGCCCGGATTGACCAGCTCCAGTTCTTCGTAACGAACTGCTGGATCGATGATTTCCCAACGCCGGAAAGCGTGGTGGTCGCCAGACATCCGGTCGATTTCGACCCTAACGTCGACGTCGTCGACAAAGCGCTTCTTGGTGGCACTGGCTAGAGCGGCTTCCAGCGCTTCAAAGATGACGTCCTTGGCGACGCCCTTCTCGTTTGAGACCACATCGACGACGGTCAGGATTTCCTTGTTCATGCTTCTTCCCCGTCAGTTTTCTGCTGCCCTTTCCCGCGACGGGTAGGCCTTTTTGGCGCTGCGGCCTGAGACCAGTCGGGTGCCAGGCGCGCGCGCTCGACGGCGCTGAACGGCAGGCGGACTGGCCCGGTTTCATCTTCGACGGTCGCTGTCTCGTCGTCACTGGCAAGCAGCTTGCCTGTCATCCGGCGCTTGCCGGCAACAGGGCTGCGTAACTTGACCTGCACGGTCTCCCCGATGAATGGCGGCCACTGGTCAGGCTTGAACAGGATGCGATCCGTGCCCGGTGACGAGACCTCGAGGGTATAGGCGCCGCCGATCAGTTCATTGACCTCGATCAGGTCAGCAACCTGGGCGCTTACCAATTCGCAATCGTCGACGGTAATGCCCTCGGGCTTGTCGATAAAGACACGTAGAAGCTGGTTCTGCGCGTTCCGTCCGCGCTCGATACCCCAGAGTTCGAACCCCAGCCCGCTGATGGTGGGCTCAAGACGTTGCGAGATGTGGTCAGCTTCCAGCATTTTCTCTATCGCAAAAACGAAAAAGCCCCGACTTCCCGGGGCCTTTTTATAAATTGGTAGCGGGGGCAGGATTTGAACCTGCGACCTTCGGGTTATGAGCCCGACGAGCTGCCAGACTGCTCCACCCCGCACCTGTTAGGGGCCGAATCGTAATTGCGTTGCGGGGATAACACAAGCAGCACGACACCCCGATGAAGGGCGCGTGGTCACGGACGCAGGGCCACACCTGCACATTTGCTGGATGCACTGTCCGTGCACTGCCTGCCGGAGGGCAAGATCGTCCTGTCGAAGTTTGCTCGCTGTAGTTTGGCGCCACTCAACAGCGCGTTCTTCAAATCAGCAAAGGCCAGATCGGCGCCGTCAAGGTTGGCACCTTCGAGAATCGCATCGCGCAGTACCGCGCCGGTCAAGCGGGCGCCCTCGAGGCGCGCCCCGCGCAACAGGGCACCCTTCAGGTCGGCATAGGCGAGATCCGCCCCCCTCAAATCCGCACCGCTGAGATCTGCGCCTGCCAAGTGTCCATTACGCAGGATTGCGGCCTGCAGGTCGGTGGCGTGCAGGTCGCGCCCGTCATTAACGCAGTATTCCCAGTTAATCGCCTGCGCAGGTTGGGCGGCACAGCGCGCTTGGGTCCCACGCTCGCCGCCACTCCAATTGATGGAGACCACGAAAACGATGGTCGTCACCGCAGCCAGCAGCAGGTACGGCAGGTAGCGTGCGTTGGGGCGTTGGGGTCGGAGGCTGTTCCACACCCGATTCGAACGTTCCCGGCTGACCACCACCGCCGGGTCTTCCGCAGCGCGCCGATCGCCCCCCTCGCGCTGCCCTGCTTCCACGCTGATTTCCCTGCTGGGACGCCGGCGATCGCTGCGTCGGTCGTCGAGGCGTCTGGCAACCAGTTTCGAGCGAACGCTGGCCGCCAGGACGTCGAAATCCGGGTATTCGCTGGCCGGCGTCCAGTGCTCGCCGTCCGGGCTGAGTTGGTCCGTGCCCAGCACCCGCCCACGCATGATGTTTTCTTCAATCACCGTTGTCGGGAACGGACCTTGCGGTCCCCCGGTACGTTTGACCCACCACAGGTGTCCGATCGGCATGCAAGAAGCCTCCACGATTCCAACTGACATTACATCGGCAGCAAGCGGGCGCAGGCCTAGTCCGTCAAGTTGTCTTGTTAGCGGCCGCTGGAACGACCATGCGAATAGAGCAGCTGAACTTGCCGAGTTCAAGCAGCCGCCCCACGACAGCGGCAGGCTCCGCGACGACCGCACTGGCCCGAAGCTGGGCAATTGGCCAACTGATGAGCGTGAGCGTGCTGTCGAGGGTAAGTCCGGACGTACTCCAGATCACCGTCGACGGACAACCGATGCTCGCCAAAACCGCCGTCGACCTGCCTGCAGGCACACAGGTCACTGCCCGGGTCATCAGCGCCGGCAATCAACCCCAGCTCACCTTGCTGCCGCTGGCCCTGCCTGCGGCGGCCGCGCCTGAAGCTTTGGCAGTAACCTCCGCCCTCGGACGCGCCCTGCCGCAGCAGCAACCCCTCGCCGACGTGATCCCCAGGCTGATCGACGTGATCACGCTGAAAGCCAGCGACGAATCCGTGCCCTTGGCAGTGGCAAAAAGCCTTGCGTCGCTTGCCCAGGCAATGCCGGAATTGGCGTCCCTCCGCCAACCCGCCGCCTTGGCCACTGCGCTCAGCCATGCGGGGTTGCAGATGGAGCACGCGCTTGCCCGGGAGGTTGCGAGGGTTCCGGGGGCAGGTACTGCGCCCAACGCGCAGGCGCCGCAGGCCAAACTGCCCGTGGAGGACTTGAAGTGGCAACTGATGAACCTGCGCGAGGTCGTGCTGGCGGCCGTCACGCGGCAACACGCGACTACCAGCCGCGCCCATGAAAGTCTCCCCGCGCTGCAATCACCGTCGCCCTCGACTCCCCAGTTTGCCCAGGACGGAAGCCAGAAAGCCCTGGACCCCGGCAACGATCTGCCAACGCCTGCTGCCAGCTCGAGTGCGATGGACGGGCTCCTGGAGGACGTCGACGCCGGCCTCGCACGCATCACGACGCACCAGCTCCAGTCCAGTAACGCCGCGCAAGCCAACGTGCTGCTCGCGCATTTCGAGGTTCCGGTGCACTCCAACGTCGGCATCGAGACGCTCGACATCGAAGTGCGCGACGAGCAACAGAACCGCAAGGCCGATGCACCCAAGCTACTGACGGTCATGCTCGAGATCCCGGTAGGTACTGTGGGAAAACTGCGGGCGCGGATCGCATTGGCTGGCGAACGGATTGCCATCACGACCTGGAGCGAGACGCCCGCACTGTGCGAGCTGATTGCCCGCCACATCAGCCAGCTCGACCAGGCCCTGGTCAACCAGGGTTTTGACGTTTCCCCGAGCGTTGTGGGCAAATTGGATGCCCCCAAGTCCGTCCGTAGCGGGCAGGGCCCGCTCATCGACATCGAGGTCTGACATGGACAACGCACCGCGCCAGCTTCCGATCGCCGTAAGCCTGCAATGGGACGGCAAGGGCGCGCCGCGCGTCACGGCAAAGGGCAGTGGGGAAATCGCGGAACGCATCGTGGCACTCGCCGCTGCGCACGGCGTCCCCCTACGGGAAGACCGCGCACTGGTTTCAGTCCTGAGCAAGATTGATCTGGACCAGCAAATCCCGGCCCAGCTTTATGTCGCGGTAGCCGAAGTCATCGCCTTCGCCTACGCACTGCGCGGGCAGAAGGTCGAAGGCGGCTGAGCCGCCCCCAGCCTCAATGCTTACCCGCCACCAAGGCGGCGGCCTGCTCGCCCAGGGCAGCACTGGCCGAAGCCAATGCAGAACCTGAGGCCGCCAGCGAACTCGCACGCTCCGCCAATGATTTGGCCTGCTTCCAGTCCCCTTCCGCTGCGCTCAGCTGTGCGAGCCTGAACCAGAGTTCTCCATCACGCGGCGCAATTTCGAGTCCCCGTTCAAGTTTCGCCCTCGCCTCCGCGCGACGACCGGCCTTGCCGGCCTGTTCGGCGGCGCCAAGCAGCGTCGTGACCGCTGCAGGGCGCGAGATGCTCGCTGAAGGATCGAGCGGGGTCCACGCAGCGCGCGAGGCCGGCAGCGACGGGACAGTCGGCGCGATGGCAGAGACAGCGGCGGCGGCCCGAGCCGTCACTGCGCCCGAAACGTTGGGAGCCGCAGGAATCGCCGGCAGCGCCGCGATGGCGGCGGAGGGTAACTCGGCGGCAGTCGCCGAGTTGCCGGGGAGCGCGGGCGCAAGTGGCGCGAGGGTTTTGGGTTCAGGCAGCGGTACGGGCTCGATGCCGAGTGGCCTTGCCTTTTGCAACGGATTCTCGGGGTCCGACAGCGCTTTCACGACCGGCTGGTTGGGATCCCGGACTGGCGCAGCCGGCTTAGGCGGCGTTGGCGCAGCCCGGACGCGCGGTGCCGCAGGCCGATAGGCCCTGTCCTCGACCGGTGCCGGAATCGACTGCCCGCCAACGCAGCCGCCAAGGGCTGCCAAGAGAAGGGGAACACGCAGGAAATCAGTTTTCATCGTCATCGCCATAGGTTCTTGAAGGTCTCCCAACCGCCGCTGCCACCGCAGGCGGCCGCAGCTGGCGGCAAGTGTTCGACATTCATCGGAATCAGGACCGTATTGGGGCAGTCGTCCTCTGCGAGGGCAGTCCCGTCTGCGGTGACCCGGTGCCACTCAATCGTGGGCGGCGGGTCCATGTTCACCGCCTCGATGCCGTGCGCGCGCATGGTGGCCGTCCAGATGCGTAACGCGCCAGTGGCACCGGTGAGGTTGATCGGCTTGTTGTCGTCGCGGCCTATCCACGCCACGCCGAGGGAATCAGAACCGAATCCCGCAAACCAGCTGTCTCGTGCATCGTCAGAAGTCCCTGTCTTGCCGGCAAGCGGCATTGACCCAGGCAGCGCCGTCGCCAGGCTTCGCGCCGTGCCATTTTCGACCACGCGGGTCAGGAGATACCTGGCCAGCCAGGCAGACGGGGCATCCAGCACCCGGTCGACCTCCAGCGGATAGCGTTGCAGTGGCGTGCCCTGCATGTCGACGACGGCCTTGATTGCCCGGAGCGGGCTGCGATAGCCGTCGTTCGCCAGCACCTGGTAGAGCTGAGCAAGGTCATAGGGAGTCATTTCGACGGCCCCGAGGAAGAACGCAGGGTAGTTCGGCAACGGTGACGAAACCCCGAGCTGGCGCAAAGTCCGGGTGACCCGTGGCACGCCAAGCTGGAATCCGAGGTCAAGCGTTGCCAGGTTCAGGGAGTTCGCCAACGCGTATTCCAGGCTCACGGCCCCATGGAATTGCTTGTCGTAATTCTGCGGCGTCCAGGTCTTTCCATCGGTTCCTCGCCAGGTACGCGGCTCATCGTTGAGCCGGGTGGCAAGGTTATAGCGACCCGAGTCGGTCAGCGCAGTGAGGTAGACGAAGGGTTTCATCAACGAGCCAATCTGGCGACTTGCATCGAGCGCGCGGTTGAAGCTTCCAGGCACGCCAGAGCGTTCGCCGACCAGCGCCTTGATGTCGCCGTTGCGGCTGCCCGTCACGACAACCGCAGCTTGCAGCTTGCCGCGGCTCGCGGTGCGCTTGCTTTCAATGTCGGCGAGGACCGCCTCGACCGCCTTCTCCGCGGCCTGCTGCATGCCAACGTCGAGGGTCGTGAAAATCTTGAGGCCTGCCGTCTGCAGATCGGATTCCTGGTATTCATGCTTCATCTGGCGGGTCAGGAGATCGATGAATCCGGCATACCTTCCGCTCCCGCGCCACGCGCCCTCGCGCAGTTGCAGCGGCGCCGCGCTGAAGCGCGCCAGTTCCTCGTCGTTGATGAGCCCGCCGTCGTGGAATCGGCCGAGCACGACGTTACGCCGCTCCATCGCCCGGTCGGGGAACTTGAAGGGGTTGTATTGCGAAGGTCCCCGGATGAGCCCGACCAGCAGGGCTTGCTCGGCGACGCCTAGTTCATCGAGCGGTCGCCCGAAGTAGAACCTGGCGCCGAGGCCAAACCCATGGATCGCGCGGTTACCGTCCTGCCCGAGGAAGACCTCGTTGACATAGGCTTCGAGGATTTCCTGTTTCCCGAAGGCGCGCTCCAACGAAATCGCAATCAGGGCTTCCTTCAGCTTGCGGACATAGCTCCGCTCACGCGAAAGGAAAAGATTCTTCGCCAGCTGCTGCGTGAGCGTGCTGGCGCCTTGCGAGATGCCGCCGCTGCGCAGGTTCGCCAGGAGGGCGCGGGCAACGCCCATGGGGTCGATGCCAAAATGGCTCGCGAAGCGGCGGTCTTCGACAGCCATCAGTCCCTGCACGAAGAACGCGGGCAACTCCTTCAGCGTTAGCGGCACGCGGTCTTCGAAGGACTCGCTATGGAAGCGGCCAATCTCGAGCGGGTCGAGCCTCAATAAATCAACTGCAGCGCCGCCGACGCGGCTCGCGATCATCTTCAAACCATCGTTCGAGAAGTACACGACGACGTTCTGGGACGGCTCCGGGCCGTCGGGGAAAATGAAAGCCCGGCTTTGCAGGGTGACGGTATTGCCCGCCACGCTGAACTGCCCCGGCCCGTTGACCGAGTCGACCATGCGATAACCAGTTGCAGACAACTGCTCGGCCAACTGCTCGTTGCTGATGTGCATGCCGGCATGGAGTTCAAGCGGCGCCGCATAGATACGCGCAGGCAGGGCCCACTGGCGATTGTTGAAGCGGCTGACGATGTCGCGATCGAGCCAGGCCCAGTAGGCAACGAGCGCGAGGACAAGCCACAGGATCGCGTGGCGTAACAGGAAGCCGATCCACGCCAGGTAGCGTGACAGGACAGAAGGCTCGGTGCGCGAATCGTGGTCGGTCATGCTGCTGCGTAAACCGCCTTCACGGACGCTTCATGGCAATCGGATCAGGTCGAAACAAGCCAGAAAACGCGAGGATTCGCGACTGAGCGGTAGCGCTGGGAATCATCAGGGGATTGGGTGTGCACCGACGGACCGCCGGTGAGCGATGGTGTCCGTCGGCACAAGCACGAGCGGACACCAGTCGCCGATAACAGCGAGGAAGATCCTCGTTTACTACTTGGCCTTGGCCGGCGCCTTCCTGGTTACGGCCTTCTTTGCCGGTGCCTTCCTGGCTACAGCCTTCTTTGCCGGCGCCTTCCTGGCTACGGCCTTCTTTGCCGGCGCCTTCCTGGCTACGGCCTTCTTGGCTACGGCCTTCTTTGCCGGCGCCTTCCTGGCTACGGCCTTCTTTACGACAGTCTTCTTGGCGACAGACTTCTTCGCAACTTTCTTCACGGGCGCCTTCTTGGCCACGGCCTTCTTGGCCGGAACTTTCTTCGTCGTCGCCTTCTTCTTTGCAGTTGCCATTTCTTAGTTCCCCTTCAACATAGTTTGAACACATTTACAACACCACGCGGGCTATATACCGCAGCTAGCGACGATGTGTAAAGCAAGATCATAAAAATATCGCGTAAGTTAAATTTGTGTTTCTTCAGCGCCACAACGCCATCGTGATCAATGAAGTGCCGACATGACCTTCCGGCGTATTTCGTCGACGGCGC
The DNA here is from genome assembly GCA_043744805.1 of Gammaproteobacteria bacterium. Classification (GTDB taxonomy): domain Bacteria; phylum Pseudomonadota; class Gammaproteobacteria. The sequence goes on along the minus strand of JAYTTZ010000037.1, from coordinate 11,126 downwards.
CAACGCCTTCCACACGTGCATATTCCAGGCGTGTATCCACCAGTGCGCGCTTCGAATAAAACTCGACCAACGGCCAGGTCTGTTCGTGGTAGACCCGCAGTCGATTACGCACCGTGTCCTCGCGATCGTCGTCGCGCTGGACCAGGGGCTCGCCTGTTTCGTCATCACGATCGGCAACGCGGGGCGGGTTGAAACTGACGTGGTAGGTGCGGCCCGATGCCGGATGGACGCGACGGCCCGAGATGCGGCGTACGATTTCATCGTCATCGACGGCGATCTCGATCACTCGATCGATCGACACGCCGATGGCGTCGAGGCCTTCGGCCTGGGGAATCGTGCGCGGGAAACCGTCGAACAGGAATCCAGACTTGCAGTCTGCGTCCTGCAGCCGCTCGCGGATGAGGTTGAGGATGAGATCGTCTGAAACCAGTCCGCCTGAGTCCATGATCTGCTTCGCTTCGAGACCCAGTGGCGTGCCTGCCTTCACGGCGGCGCGCAGCATGTCACCGGTCGAAATCTTGGGTATTCCCAGTTCGCGGCAGATGAAATCTGCCTGCGTGCCCTTACCCGCCCCCGGGCCTCCCAGCAAAATCACTCGCATAATCCAGCCTTTCTCAAAGTTGCCTTGAATCCTGTGCGACGCCTTGGGCGCCGCGTGTGTTGCTTGCCTGACGGAAGCGCCAGCCTCACACTCGCCCGCGATGAAATTCGAACTCGACCACGGCGCGGTTGGACGCATCATACGATCCTACGAACCCGGGGCCTTCGTGGTCGGTGAACAGCGCGTGGAAGGTCCCGTCGTCCTGAAGGAAAACGTGCTGCGCCAGGATCTCCTGCCCGATGGCATCCACCTGCTCACCGCCGCCCACCTGGATGCAGTTTGCGCGCTGCAGCCCGACGTCCTACTGATCGGCACCGGTAAACGCCAGATCTTTCCGTCTTCGCAACTGCTGGGAACCGTGCTTGCACGCGGCATCGGTTGTGAGGTCATGGATACCGCCGCCGCCTGTCGCTGCTACAACGTGCTCTTGTCCGAATCGCGCTCCGTCGCGGTCATTCTCTTTCCCATCGAGGCTTGACGCTCAGGGCGAATCGAACAGCGTCGAGACCGAAAACCCCTCGCGTTCCAGTACCAGCCGCAGGCGACGCAGCGCTTCGATCTGGATCTGCCGGACGCGCTCGCGAGTCACGCCGAGTTCCTGCCCGACTTCCTCGAGGGTCGCCGCTTCCCTGCCATCCAGGCCGAAGCGCCGCGACACCACGGCCAACTGCTTTTCGTTCAGTTGCTCGAGCCATTTTTGAAGGTGACGCGCCATGTCGGCATCTTGCAGGAGCCGCGCGGGATCCAGATTGCGCTCATCCGGGATGGTGTCCATGAGCGTGCGATCGGACTCGCGGTTCACGGGACGGTCGACGGACGAAATGCGTTCGTTCAGCCCGAGCAGTCGCTTCACTTCCTCGATCGGGCGATCGAGCATCGTCGCCACGTCCTCGGCCGACGGCTCGCGCTCAAGGGTCTGCGCCAGCTTGCGCGCCGCGCGCAGGTAGACGTTGATTTCCTTCACGACGTGGATTGGCAGGCGGATGGTGCGCGTCTGGTTCATCAGGCCACGCTCGATCGTCTGCCTGATCCACCACGTTGCGTAGGTCGAAAAGCGGAAGCCACGTTCGGGATCGAATTTCTCGACTGCGCGGATGAGACCGAGATTACCTTCTTCGATGAGATCGAGCAGCGGTAGCCCGCGATTCAGGTAGCGCCGGGCAATCTTCACCACCAGCCGCAGGTTGCTTTCAATCATGCGACGACGACCCGCCTGGTCACCGCGTAGCGCGAGCCGGGCGAAGTGGACTTCTTCCTGGGCGGTAAGCAGCGGGGAAAACCCGATCTCGTTCAGGTAGAGGCGTGTTGCATCGAGCTCACCGTCCGGCATTTCACCACCCGGCGTGGCAACCAGTTCCTCGCCCTCGATGCCGGGCGTCGTTTCACGGGCTTCGTCTTCCTCTCCCTCGTCGAGCGCCTGCGAGGTGGTGGCCGTAGCGTCGTGGTCATCGTCGCTCTCCGCCGGTGGAAGCGCAGGGTGCCCCGGGATGCCCTTGCCTGGAGGAATGGGCGGAGCCACGGCGGCTGTGCGTCAACGCGCAGGCAGGAATTGCATGGGCTCGACCGCCTTGCCGCCCTTGCGAATTTCAAAGTGGAGCATCACCTCGTCGGCCTCCGAATCACCCATGACCGCAATCTGCTGGCCTGCCTTGATCGTGGTGCCTTCAGCGGCAATCAGCTTGTCGTTATGGGCGTAAGCGCTGAGGAACACATCGCTGTGCTTGATGATGATGAGTTGCCCGTAGCCGCGCAATCCGTTGCCGCTGTACACCACCTGGCCATCGGCCGCCGCATAGACCGGCTGTCCACGCGTGCCGAGGATGTCGACGCCTTGCGCGCCGGTCGCCGCCACGGTGCCGCGCCGCTTGCCGCTGGCGGGCCAGCGCCAGGCAATGCCGCCGTTGGAACGCGTAGGTGCGGCATTTTCGGGCGCAGTGGCATCGGGTTGTGCGGCGGCCAGGAGGGTCGACGTTGCCGCGACCGGCGCGGCGGGCGTCGGCGTGAGGGCTGACGCACCGGCCTGCGGTACAGCAGTCGGTCCCAGGGGCGTCGAGGCGCCAGCTGTTGCTTGCGGTACGTCCGCGGGAAGCGCCGCAAGTGCGGTAGCCTGCGGCAATGGCTTCGGAGCACCGGGGGCGAGCGTGCGGGTTCCAGGCAGCGTGCCCACCACGACCTTTGGCAGAGTATCGATGGCGGGTGCCTGTCGTTCCGGCCCACGCAGTTTCAGCGTCTGCCCGACGAAGATCCGGTTGAAATCGTCGAGGTTGTTCCAGCGACCGATGTCGCGGGCATCGAGGTTGAAACGCCAGGCAATGCCATAAAGCGTGTCCCCCGCGACCACCCGATAGGCCCCAGCCGGTGCATCGGTCTGGGAGGATCGCGGTGCCTGCGGTCGGGTTGCCGAAGCACTGCGCGATGTTGACTTCTGTTCGATGGGCGCGAGTTCCTGTTCCGCGCAGGCGCCCAGCAAGGCGAGGCAGCACAGGAGCGAAAGTCGACGGGAATGGCGCCGGCGATTAATCGACATTTTCCAGCAAGGGTACGAAGCTGACGCGTTGCAGGGCGATTTCCTCGACGCCGTTGTCGGTGCGCCTGAACAGGGTGAGTACCTGTTCGCCCTGGCGCCCTACGGGCATCACGGCCCGACCACCCGGGGCGAGTTGTTCCAACAGGGCCGGCGGCATGGCAGTTGCCGCGGCAGCGACGAGGATGGCGTCGAACGGGGCATGCGTGCTCCAGCCGAGCCGCCCGTCGCCGTGTCGAACGCGTACGTTGGTGATCTGCAGTTCGGTGAGGCGCGAGCGCAGCCGGTTGGCGAGGGCCGCGATGCGTTCGACGGTATAGACCTGGCTGGCAAGACGCGCGAGCACGGCGCTCTGGTAGCCGCACCCACCGCCAACCTCCAGGACACGATCCAACGGGCCGGTCTCCAGCAGCACCTGGGTCATGGCAGCCACGACGTAAGGCTGGGAAATCGTCTGGCCGAAGCCAATCGGCAGGGCGTTGTTTTCGTACGCACGACTGGCCAGCGCTTCATCGACGAACAGGTGGCGCGGTGTGGTGCCAATGACCTCGAGCACGGCGTCGGAGGAAATTCCCATTTCGCGCAGCTGCTCGACAAGGCGGTTGCGAACGCGCTGTGAGGTGAGGCCTATGCCGCTGTGATCGGTCATCATCGGAGGTGGGCTAGGGCCTCAGCCATTGAACAAGGTCGTCCATCATCGAGTAGGCGGAAAGATCCATGTGCAGTGGCGTAATGGAAACACAGCCCTCGGCGATCGCGTGGAAATCACTGCCCGGCCCTGATGCCTGCCCTGGCACCCCGGCGGGGCCTATCCAGTACACCGGCTGTCCACGGGGATCCAGCTGCTTGACCGTACTTGCCGCACGGTCGCGGCGGCCAAGGCGGGTAATGCGGGCAGTGTCCAGGCTGGCCTTCGCATTGGCAGGGATGTTGACGTTGAGCAACCAGTGCGGGGGCATGCCCGTGAGTTGCACCTTTTCCACCAAGGCCCTGGCGACGAGGGCAGCCGTAGCATAATGGCTGGGGTCAGTGCTGGCCAGCGAGAACGCCAGGGCCGGTGTGCCCAGCAGGCACGCTTCCATGGCTGCGGCAACGGTACCCGAGTAGAGGACGTCATCGCCCATGTTCTCGCCGGCGTTGATACCTGAAACCACGAGATCCGGAGGCTCTGCCAGCAAGGTTGTCATGGCCAGATAAACGCAATCCGCCGGCGTGCCGTCGACCATGTGGCAGTCCTCGCTGATGCGCGTGGCGCGCAGCGGGCGGTCCAGGGTCAGTGAGTTACTGGCGCCGCTGCGGTTGCGTTCTGGCGCAACGATGACGACCTCGCCGAGCGGTCGCAGCGCTGCGGCAAGAGCAGCGAGGCCTGGCGCCCGGTAACCGTCGTCATTGGACAACAGCAGCCGCATGCGCTCAGGCGGCTTGGTTGAGGAGGAATTCGAGGAGCGCCTTCTGTGCGTGCAGTCGATTGCCAGCTTCGTCCCAGACGACGGTGTCCGGGGCGTCGATGACCTCGGCCGTCACTTCCTCCCCACGATGGGCGGGCAGGCAATGCATGAAAAGCGCACCCGGCGCCGCAAGCGCCATCAAACCAGCGTTGACCTGGTAGAGCCCCAGCTTTTCGCGACGACGCTCGGCTTCCTGCTCCTGGCCCATGCTCACCCAAACGTCGGTGACCACGAGATCGGCGTCGCGGACGGCCTCTTCTGGGCTATGCACCACCCGTACACGGCCCCCCGGCGCCGCGCCCCTCGACAGCAGCGGGGGCTCGAAACCCGGCGGCACTGCCACGGCAAGGTCAAAGCCGAGGAGCCCAGCGGCTTCGACATAGGTATTGCACATGTTGTTGCCGTCCCCTACCCACGCGACCTTGCGGCCGGCGATATCGCCACGGTGTTCAAAGAACGCCTGCATGTCAGCCAGGACCTGGCAGGGATGCGAGCGATCGGTCAGGCCATTGATGACGGGGACGCGGGCGTAACCCGCGAGGCGTTCCAGGGTGTCATGGGCGAAGGTGCGCACCATGATCGCGTCGCACATTTCCGACAGCACGCGCGCCGTGTCTTCGATGGGTTCTCCACGACCGAGTTGTGAATCGCGCGGCGACAGGAAGATCGAACCACCCCCACCTTCGAGCATTGCGGTCTCGAACGAGACGCGGGTACGCGTCGAGGACTTCTCGAAGATCATCACCAGGACCTTGCCCGGGAAAATGGCCGGCTTGTCGCCCTGCGCCCGCCGTTGCTTGAGCTCGCTGGCGCGGGCAATGAGCGCGCGGATTTCGGCTCCGGAGAGATCTGAAAGGTTCAGGAAGTGTCGCAAACTCATGGGGGATCGCTCGCTGCCAGGAAGTCTTCAATGAGGGTTCCCACGCCGTCCACCATCAGGGCGGCTTCCTCGTCTTGCATGACCAGCGGCGGCAACAACCGGACCGTGCGTTCGGCAGTGACGTTGATGAGGAGCCCATTCGCGAGCGCCCGTCCGACCAATTCTCCACAGGGGCGATCGAGTTCGATGCCCAGCATGAGTCCGTGCCCACGGACCTCCAGGACGCCTGGCAGGTGGCCAAGGCGAAGCTGGAATTCACCCTTCAGCGCCGCGCCAAGGGCGCCGGCACGCTGCACGAGTTGTTCGGACTCGATGATCTCGCAAACCGTCAAGGCCACCCGGGCGGCCAGCGGATTGCCTCCAAAAGTGGAGCCATGCGTGCCGGGCTGCAGCACTTCGGCCGCCGCGCCGCCCGCAAGGCAGGCACCGATCGGGAAGCCGTTGCCGAGCCCCTTGGCCAAGCTCATGACGTCGGGCGTGATTTGCTCGTGCTGGCATGCAAACCAGGCGCCCGTGCGCCCCATTCCGGTCTGCACTTCGTCGAGCATCAGCAAGAGCCCGTGGCGATCGCACAGAGCGCGGAGCTGGCGCAGGTAGCCGACCGGCGGGATGACGATCCCGCCCTCCCCCAGCACAGGTTCGACGAGCACGGCCACGACGGAGGGCTCGGCGGCAATGGCTGCTTCCACCGCAGCAACGTCGCCATAGGGCACCCGCGTGAAGCCTTCGAGCAGCGGCGTGAAGCCTGCATGGACTTTCTGGTTGCCCGTCGCGCTGAGCGAACCCATCGTCCGGCCGTGGAAACTGCCTTCCATGCTGACGACGACGGGACGTTCGATGCCCTTGCGATGCCCGTGCAAGCGCGCGAGCTTGATCGCGGCCTCGTTGGCTTCGGCGCCCGAGTTGGCGAAGAACACCGCATCAAGGCCGGCAAGTCCGGCAAGGCGTTCTGCAAGTTGCTCCTGCAGGCCCACCCGATAGAGGTTGGACGTATGCCAGAGCTGGGTGGCCTGGTCTGCCAGCGCGCGAGCCAGTCGTGGATGGGCGTGTCCGAGGCCACAGACCGCGATCCCGCTGAGGGCGTCGAGGTAGCGGCGACCGTCGGTATCCCACAACCAGACGCCCTCGCCGCGTACAAAAGACACGTTCATCCGGCCATAGGTGGCCATTACGGCTGATATCGACATGGGCAGGCCTGCTTAGCGTAGTTCCAGAAACGCTGAGCCCGGCCAACTGGCCGGGCTCAGCGTACTCAGAGGTCAGTCGCCTGAACTAGCCGAAGAACGGCAGTCCGTGCGCGCCCGCCTGCATGAACATCAGCATCGGGATCGACAGCATGGTGTTGGTGCGGGAAGCAAGGAAGGCCACGCGACGGGCGCGCGCCTTTTCTTCATCGGTGGCCGGGACGATGCCCAGGATTTTCTTCTGGTTCGGCCAGATGAGGCCCCAGACGTTGAGCAGCATGATGGTACCGAGCCAGGCGCCGAAACCCATCGAGGTCACGGGCAGGCTGCGGGTTTCAAGACCGAGGCCCAGGGTGAATGCACCGTGGAGCGTGTAGTGGCTCACGGCCAGGTAATACGCACCGGTCAGCCAGGTGACCAGGGCGGCGTAACGGAACCAGAACAAGGCACGGGGCGCGACGTACTTGGTGATGGCTGCACCGCCGGGGCCGCCGGAATTGACTTCTGCGCCGGCCTGCGCCAATGCCGGCACCTGGACGAAATTGAAGTAATAAAGCAGGCCAATCCACATGACACCCGCCACGACGTGAAGCCAGCGCGCCAGAATTGCTATTTCCATTTCAAGGTTCCTTCGAGGTTACTGCTATTGATGAGCGTTGCCAGCGGATTAGCCGCCGACCAGATGGGTGGCCAGGAAGGCCAGGGCGACAGCCAGCACCACGCCAGCGATGACAGTGCCTTGCAGAGTGTCTAAAGGATTCATCAGGATTCTCCCGGCGAGAACAGCATTCGGTTTTGATTTTGTGAACAAGCCACTGGACTTGCCCCCACATTTTCAATGACGGGGTATGAAGATTCAAGCCTGCGGGCGCCCCCCGGATTCCGGCAGGGACGACCGCCGTTAAACCTCATTGCACACAGCTTTTTTGTTTGGCCCGGAGCCGCCTACACTGGGGGTCATTCCATGCCCCCGCCGAGGTACTCGCCAATGGACTCTATCGAACGTATCAAGCAGCTTCTGGCCGACCACCGCATCGTGCTCTTCATGAAGGGCACGCCGCAGTCCCCGCAGTGCGGTTTCTCCATGAAAACCGTCCAGGCGCTGCAGGCCTGTGGCGCCAGCTTCCACGCCGTCGACGTGCTGGCTGATCCCGACTTCCGACAGAACCTGCCCCGATTCTCCCAGTGGCCCACGTTCCCGCAGGTCTTCGTCGACGGCGAACTGGTGGGCGGCTGCGACATCGTGATGGACCTCTACCAGAGCGGCGAACTGCAGAAGTTGACGACCGCCAACTAGGCCTTCAGTCCGGGCCAGGTGCGGCAAGCCACAGGCACTTTCCACCACTTGCGTCGTTGATGACCTGGAGTCGCGCCCTGTGCGCGGTTTTTTCTTCGTCGGTCGGCAACACCACCCTGAGGACAGGGCGCGGGCGCACTGCCGCCGGTGCCCAGGCATCGGCGCCCTGCCCGGGACCCGCGGCATTGGTATGTAGCAACACCAACGCGGTCTGCCCCCCGGTCATCGCGAGGTAAACCTCGGTGAGCAGGTCGGCGTCGAGCAGGGCCCCATGGAAGCTGCGGTGGCCGTTGTCCACCTCATAGCGCTTGCACAGTGCATCCAAGCTGTTGCGCTGGCCAGGATGGAGGTCGCGTGCGAGCTTCAGCGTGTCGAGCACTGTGCAGTAGTCACCCAGGCGTCCCCACGCAGGGCCCAGCCGCTCGAGTTCACGGTCGAGGAAGCCCACGTCGAAACTGGCATTGTGGATGACGAGCTCCGCGCCGCGGATGAACTCGATGAAAGACTCCACCACGTCGGCGAAACGCGGCGCATCGCGCAGTTTTTCGTTGGAAATGCCGTGGACGGCAACGGCGCCAGCGTCGATTTCGCGGTCAGGGTTAAGGAAGACGTGGAACTGGTGCTCGGTGCGTCGCCGTCCCTGCAACTCGAGGCAGCCGATTTCAATCACCCGGTGGTCGTCTTCGACCGACAGGCCGGTAGTTTCGGTATCCAGCACGATTTGGCGCACTGAGCCCTACCCCCCCTGCTTGCTGGCGCCGGCCAGCAGGCGGTCGACGGCCGCGTTAGCCAGTGCATCCACGCGTTCGTTACCCGGATCGCCGTTGTGTCCCCGGACCCACTGCCAGTCGACCTCGTGGATTGACGCAGCGGCCTGGAGTCGCTGCCAGAGGTCGGCGTTCTTCACCGGCTTGCGATCGGCCGTCAGCCAGCCGCGGGAAATCCAGCTTTTGAGCCATTCCGACATGCCCTTCTTCACGTACTGGGAGTCGGTGTAGAGCACCACCTCGCTTGGCCGGGTCAGGGCTTCCAGCGCCGCAATCGCACCCATGAGTTCCATCCGGTTGTTGGTCGTAGTGCGCTCGCCACCGCTGATTTCGCGTTCGTGTTCCCCGTAGCGCAGCAGCGCCCCCCAAGCGCCAGGTCCCGGGTTGCCGCGGCAGGCGCCGTCCGTATAAACGATCACGCGGGCGGCCTTGGACGTCTCAGGCATCATTTCTCTCCTGACTTCCTTCGCACCAGCGCGAAGGTTCGGCGATGGCAGCCGTCTGCAAGCGCCGACGCCGCGCGCGCACGGCTCGAATGGGCCGAATCGCAGGGACCCGTTTGCAGGCCAGTAACCAGTACACATTGCCGAGGAACGGCAGGAAGTGCCGGCCCAGGCGTTCCAGCCATTCCAGGCGATGGAAGCTCGGGGAGTGCTGCAAGGGCGGACGGAACGAGAGGCCTGCCGTACGTTCCACTTCAAAACCGAGCACGGCCAGCCATTCCTGCAAGCGGGCCAGCGGTATGAACCGGCCGCACCAGGGATATTCCCCCCGCCAGCCGAGCGCCAGGCGCCAGGCGCCAAACACGCTCAAGGGATTGAACCCGTAAAGGAGCAGGTAGCCTTCGGGGATGAGCACGCGCTCCACTTCGCGCAGCACGCCGTAAGGGTCGGTGGCGAACTCGAGGCCGTGGGGCAGGACCACGACGTCGACCGCACCGGTCTGCAGCGGCAGTGCGTCGGCGCGTCCTCGCAGCCCCAACCCCGGATCGCCGCTGGCCGGGTCCAGGATCACCTGGTGGCCGATTCGGCTGGACCCCAGCAAGGGTTCCCCGTGGGGCCGCCCAAGCTGCACCAGGTGGTAACCAAAGAGGTCCGGGAGGAGTTCCGCAGCGACGGCCGCTTCCTGGGTGGCGATCGCGGCGCCGGCCCCGGAACTGAACCAGTCCCGCAGGCTCAGGTGCGGTCCGGAGCGGGTGTTGGGTTCGACTTCTGGCATGTAATTTCGGGGTTTCCGGGGGACTCGGGCGCGGTGCAACAGGGTCCCGGCGGGTCGTCCCCTGCCAAGGGTCCGGGTTGACGTTCTAAAACGGGCCCGCCTAGCATACGGCCATGCCCGGTTATTCTCGACACTCGCGAACCGCCGCGATGGCCTTCTGCACCCTGCTTCTCGGGGCTTGCAGCCATGGGGTCCTCAACGGTGGAGATCGCGCCGAAAACGCCTCCGCCCCCATCGAGTCCCACTCAAGGATCGCGGACTCGATCCGGCCCGAGCCGCGCGAATCGACGCCCCGACCCAAAGACCTGGCTGACGCCACTACGCCGGGCGATGTCTGGGCCGGCCTACCTAAACGATTCAGCCTTTCCGGCCGCTCCCGACCAGAAGTTGCCCGGGAAATTCTCTGGCTGCAGAAGAACCCCGGCTACCTCGCCAAGGTCAGCCGTAACGCCACGCCATTCATCCAGTACGTGGCTGTCGAACTCGAAAAGCGCGGCTTGCCGGGCGAACTGGCGCTGCTGCCCATCATCGAAAGTGGCTACAACCCGGGCATCAAATCCCCCTACGGTGCTACCGGCTTGTGGCAATTCATGGACGGGACTGGCAACAAGCTCGGCCTTGATGTGACGCCCTGGTACGACGGCCGCATGGACGTCATGCAGTCCACCGACGCGGCGCTCCGATACCTGCAAGCCCTGCAGCAACGGTTCGACGGGGACTGGCTGCTGGCGGTGGCGGCCTACAACGCGGGCTGGGGAACGATCGAGAAAGCCGTGGTGAAACAGCATCGCAAGGGACGCAAGGCCGACATCTGGTCGCTGGACGTCAAGACCGAAACCCGCGACCTGGCGGCCCGCCTGCTCGCGCTGGCTGAAGTCGTCAGCGACCCTGACCGCTTCGGCGTCGACCTCCCCAAAGTCCCTGACAAACCCTATTTCGCCCGGATCGAGCTACCCCACAGCCTGGACCTGCGCCAACTGGCCAATGCGCTCGGGGCCCCGGTGGATGAATTCAAACTGCTTAATGCTGCCTGGCGCCGCGGCCATACTGGCGCGACCAGTCGCCCCAAGGTCCTGGTGCCGATTGCGCGGGTCGAGGCGGCCATCCAGATTGCGTCCAGCCTGCCGTCGACCCCGGTGCCCGCCCTGCCCACGGACAAGACCGCCGCGCCACAGGTCGCCCAGAAAGCGCATGTCGTGCGCCCCGG
>JAYTTZ010000036.1:0-2901 GCA_043744805.1 Gammaproteobacteria bacterium | reverse complement strand
GGCTCCGCCAACAGCCGCTGCTCCACCACAGCCCCGAGCTCAAGCTCACCATGGTCCACGCCGGCCTGCCACCCCAGTGGTGCGTTGAAGATGCCATCGGCTATGCGGCGGAAATCGAACTCCTGCTCAGGAACAACACCTGCACCACGTTCCTCGCCGGGATGTATGGCGACCAACCGCGTCGCTGGCACGAGGACCTGCGCGGCATAGATCGCAGTCGCTACATCGTCAACAGCCTGACTCGAATTCGTTACGTGACGCGCGACGGCGAACTTGACCTGAAGGCGAAGGGGGCACCTGAGCGCCAACCCAACAACCTCGTGCCGTGGTTCGCGGCAGCGCAACGCCGGAGCCAGCCGCAACGCGTGGTGTTCGGCCACTGGTCCACCCTCGCCCTGAGTCCGGACGAGGAAACCATGCACAACGTGGTGGCGCTGGACACCGGCGCAGTCTGGGGTGGCGCGCTCTCCGCCTGGTGCGTGGAGACCGGCGAGCGCTTTACCGTCCGGGGCAGCACGCCGGTCGCGCTGGACGACTAACCGGCGGGCCGAACGCAGCCCCGCCTGCCGCGTGCTACCGGCGTTCCAATCAAATCATTGCGCGCGGTAACAGCACGTCAAGGCAGGGCCAGCACGCTATGCCCGCCAGGCATTGGGTTCACTCGCCAGGCGACCGCTTTTCCAGCACCACGAAACTGAAGGGAAACTCGTTCTGCTCGTCGGCAGGGTGGGTTTCACGGCGGGTTTCACGCCATTCCTCGCGGCAGAAAGCCGGAAAGCGCACCTCCCCTACTGCCTCTGCATCCACTTCGGTCAGGAACAGCCGCCTCGCCAGCGGCAAGGCCTCGGCGTAGACCTGCGCGCCGCCCACCACCATCACTTCATCCAGTTCCGCGCACATCGCGAGCGCTGAATCGAGGCTTTCGCGCACTACGCAGCCGTACGCCGTGTAGTCGGGATCGCGGCTCAGCACGATGTTGAGGCGCCCGGGCAAGGGTTTGCCGATGGATTCGTGCGTGCGCCGTCCCATCACGAGTGGATGGCCCGCAGTGATTTCACGGAAGCGGCGCAAGTCCGCCGACAGGCGCCACGGCAACGCGCCATCCGCGCCGATGGTCCCGCTGCGATCGATGGCCACGACCAGGTTGACTCGCATGGCCCGGTGCTACACCGCGATGGGCGCCGCGATACCGGGCAGCGGGTCGTAGCCTTCGAGGGTGAAATCCTCGAAACGGAAATCAAACATTGAGCGCACCGCCGGATTGATGCGCATGGCCGGGAGCGCCCGCGGCGTGCGTGCCAGCTGTAGGTCGGCCTGCTCGAGGTGGTTGAGGTAAAGGTGCGCATCGCCCAGCGTATGGACGAAATCACCTGGCGCGAGTTCGCACACCTGGGCCAGCATCAGGGTAAGCAGTGCATAGGATGCAATGTTGAAGGGCACGCCGAGGAACACATCCGCGCTCCGCTGGTACATCTGGCACGAGAGCTTGCCGTCGGCCACGTAAAACTGGCACATCACGTGGCAGGGCGCGAGCGCCATGGCCGGGATCTCGGCCACGTTCCAGGCGGTGAACACATGGCGGCGAGAATCCGGGTCGCGCTTCAAGCTGGCTACGAGTTCGCTGATCTGGTCGATTTCGCCGCCATCGGGTGTCCGCCAGTGACGCCACTGCACGCCGTAGACGGGGCCAAGCTCGCCGTGTTCGTCGGCCCACTCATCCCAGATGCTCACGCCGTTCTCGCGCAGGTAGGCGATGTTCGATTCGCCGCGCAGGAACCACAGCAGTTCGTGGATGATGGATTTCAGATGGAGCTTCTTGGTGGTCAGCAAGGGGAAGCCCGCCGCAAGATCAAACCGCATCTGGTAGCCGAAGACGCTAAGCGTGCCGGTGCCCGTGCGGTCGGCCTTCTTCACGCCCTGTTCGCGCACGTGGCGCATCAACTGGAGATATTGCTGCATGCAAACGTCGCCTCAAGGAACGACCGGGCGCGCGCGGTACGCCCAGGCCAGGATGGAAAGCCCGACCGCCACCATTGGCAGGCACAGCAGCTGGCCCATGGTCAGCCAGCCCCCCCACAGGTAGCCCAACTGGACATCGGGTTCGCGGACGAACTCCACCAGCACGCGACACAGCGCGTAGACGACGAGGAACGTGGCCGTCGCGACACCTTCGCGACGTGTGCGCCTGCGAACGACGTCCAACACGATGAACAGCAACAGCCCTTCGAGCAGGGCCTCGTAAAGCTGGGATGGATGGCGCGGCACGCCGCCTGCTGCCGTAGTGAAGATCACGCCCCAGGGCAGGCTGGTGGGTGCGCCCCACAGTTCCTGGTTGATGAAATTGGCGATTCGACCAAGCCCGAGGCCGATCGGGACGACCGGCACCAGAAAATCCGTACAGGTGAAGAACCCACGCTGCGTGCGGGCGCCAAACCACAGGGACGCCACGATGAACCCAAGCACGCCCCCGTGGAAGGACATACCGCCGCGCCATACCTCGAGGATCGCAGCCGGATTCGCGAGGTAGGTGGGCAGGTCATAAAACAGCACGTAGCCCACGCGGCCGCCCAGCACCGCACCCATTGCAGCGTAGAACACGAGATCGCCCACGGCTTCGCGGGTCCAGCCAAGGTCGGGCTGGCGGCTCGCGCGGCGGCCCAGCACATGCCAACCCCAGCCGATGCCCACGAGGTAGGCGAGGCCGTACCAGCGGATGGCGAGCGGACCCCACTGCAGGGCGATCGGGTCGATGGGCGGGAAGGCAATCATGGCCGCGGAGTCTACCGGCCTTCGATGCCTCTGGCTTCCGGCGCAGTCGCTCGCGCAAACCCGGGCCCCACGCCAGACTTGCCTGCCGGTACCGTCACCGCTATACAGCCGACAGCCCCTCTGGAGACTCAA
>JAYTTZ010000035.1:0-11420 GCA_043744805.1 Gammaproteobacteria bacterium | reverse complement strand
TCGTCGCCCAGCTCCGCGAACTCCTGCCACGCCGCTACGAGCCGCGCGTCGCGAAAATCATGGGGGAAATCGACGCCGTGCTGGCCGAGTTCCTGCGTGGCCAACTCACCCTCATGGCCGCGCTCGCCACGATCTACGTGGGGGGCCTGTGGCTGGTGGGCATCGAACTCGCGTTTTCGATTGGCGTCATCGCGGGGCTCGTCAGTTTCGTGCCCTACCTTGGGGTCATCGTCGGCGTCCTGCTGGCCGCCGGCGCAGCGCTGCTGCAGTTCGGCGACGTCTGGCACCTCGTGGCCGTGTGCGTGGTGTTCGGGATCGGCCAGACCCTGGAAAGCATGGTGCTTTCACCCTTGCTGGTGGGTGAGCGGATCGGCCTGCATCCGGTGGCGGTGATCTTCGCGGTCATGGCCGGCGGGCAACTGTTCGGCTTCGTCGGCGTGCTGCTGGCGCTGCCGGTGGCTGCCGCCGTGGTGGTGCTGCTCCGCCATTCGCGTGACGAATACCTGCGCAGCGGGATTTACGACCAGGCACCGCCACCCGGCTGATGTCCCTGCTGCCTGCCGAGGATCCGCGCTGGCGCCAGCTGACCCTGGGCCTGTTCAGCCACGCGCCCGCCAGCCTCGCCAGCTTTTTCGCGGGGCCCAACGCCGAAGCGTTGCGCGCGGTCAGGACATGGGCGGTCGACCCTTCCGCGCCGTGGTGCCTCCTGCTGTGGGGGCCGCCTGGCTGCGGGAAATCACATCTCTTGCAGGGTGCTGCCAGCGCAGTGGGTGGGCCCTGTATGTACCTGCCGCTCCGCGAAGCCTTGCGCTTCGGGCCGGGCCTGCTGGAAGGCCTGGAAACCCTGGATGCCGTGTGCGTGGACGATCTCGACGTGATTGCCGGGGACACCGCCTGGGAAGAAGCCCTCTTCGCGCTCTACAACAGCCTGCAGGCCAACGGCGGGCGACTGCTGTTTTCCGCAGCGGCCGCGCCCCAGGTGCTGGCACTTGAGCTGCCCGATCTCCGCTCGCGGCTCGCCGCCGCGCTGGTCTACCACCTCGAACCCCTGAACGACGAGCACAAGCACGCCGCGCTGGTCGACGCTGCGGCCCGGCGCGGCTTCCACCTGCCGGATCCGGTGGCGTCGTGGCTGCTCCGGCGCCTGCCGCGCGACTGGCTGGAACTGGAGCAGGCGCTGGATGCGCTGGATCGCGCCTCGCTCAGCGCCGGTCGCGCGCTGACGGTGCCGTTTGCACGTGAAGTCATCGGCCTGCCCGATTAGTACGGGTCGGCGGCGCGGCCTGGCGCGGCCTGGCGCGGCGCGAGCCGGCTGGCAAAAGTGGCGAGACGCCGCCCGAGTGCCACGCAGAGTTCGCGCTCGTGATCGCTCAAGGGAAGCTCGTCGCGGTTGCCTGCCAGGTGACTCGCGCCATAGGGCGTGCCGCCTGTGCGCGTGGCGAGCAGCGCAGGTTCGCTGTAGGGCAGTCCCACGATCACCATGCCGTGGTGTAGCAGTGGCAGCATCATGCTGAGCAGGGTGGATTCCTGGCCGCCGTGCAGGCTCGCGGTGGAAGTGAACACGGCGGCGGGTTTATCGATGAGATCGCCCGAGAGCCAGAGATCGCTGGTGGAATCCCAGAAGGCTTTCATCGCGGCCGCCATGTTGCCGAAGCGGGTGGGCGAGCCCAGCGCGAGTGCCGCGCAGTCGCGGAGATCGTCCTTGCTGGCGTACGGTGGCCCGGCGTCCGGCACGGCGTCTTCCGGCGCGCCCCACGGGGGGACGGTGCGCAGGCGCGGCGCGCAGCCCGCGACGGACAGCACGCCCCGGCCGATGTGTTCGGCCATGCCGTGTACGTGGCCATGGCGGCTGTAGTAGAGGACCAGGACTTCAAGCATGGGCGGCGCTCCGGGGCGGTGGGATCATGGGGGATCATCGTGTGCTCGTCGCCAGCCCCGGGGGTGTCGGGATGTCGCCGCAACCAGCGCAAGCACGTCGCGCCAGAGAGTCTAACGGCGGCCCGGCATGAGCGTCAGCCGCGCCTCGACGGCCCACTGCGCTTGCAAGGCACAGGCTTCGCCGCCATGAGCAGGCGAGCGCTCGACCGCAGCCTGTGGTTCCTGCGCGAGACGTGGCAGCGGGCGGTGGCCGGGCGCAGTGTGCAACTCGCTTCGGCGCTCGCCTACACCTCGATCCTCACCGTGGTGCCGCTGCTGGTGGGCTTCGCCACCTTGTCGCTGTTCCCGGCCTTGGCCACGTGCAAGGCACCCTGCAGGGCTTCATCTTCCATAGTTTCGTGTCCGGCGTGGGGGACCTCGTGCAGGGCCACCTGATGGCTTTCGCCGCCAAGGCGCGGGATCTCCGGGGCCTCAGCGTCGCCGCGCTGCTGGTGACGGTGCGGTCGCCGATGTCGAGCATCGAGGCGGCGTTCAACGAAATCCGGGAAGTGCGGCGCCATCGGCCGCCCGGCAAGCGCTTCCTCCGGTACTGGACGGTGCTCACCCTGGGGCCGCTGTTGATTGGCGCAGGGCTGGTGGCCACGTCCCTGGTGGCGTCGCTGCCGCTGTTGCGCGATGCCGTCGCCATGACCGGCTTGAGCGAGATGCTGCTGCACTGGCTGCCACTCCTGATCACCTGGCTCGCCTGCATGCTCGGCTACAAGGCGATTCCCTACCCTCCGGTGAACTGGGTGCACGCGCTGGCGGGCGGGCTCTGCGCGGCCCTGCTGTTTGAAATCGCCAAGCGGTTGGGTGCCTCGTGGCTGGTGTACTTCCCTGCGCAGCAGGCGATTTACGGCGCGTTCGCCACCGTGCCGGTGTTCCTGCTGTGGGTGTACCTGGCGTGGTTCAGCGTGCTGCTTGGCGCGCAGTTCACGCGCTGCCTGGAAGCCCTGCCGCCGCATGGCGACGGGCCGGGGCCCAGCGCCATGCGCAGTTCAGGCGGCTACCGTGCGTGGCGGGTGCTGGTGCATCTCCTCGCGGCCCAGCGCACCGGACAGGCCATCGCACGGGAGGAGTTGCTGGCGTTGCAACCCGACTTCGGGGCGCGGAAATTGGCCGAGATCCTGCGCCTGCTCACCGCGGCGCACTGGTGAGCCCGGGACACCATGTTCCGCTGGGTGCTGGTCCGCGATCTGGACGACCTCTCGCTGCTCGACCTCAGCTCGCTGGCTTCCCTGATGCCGGACGGGGACCCGGCGAAGTGAAGCGCGCGTGCACGGTGCTCGCGTGGGTCAAGTGAAGACGCGGCGCTCGCTGCTCGCCACGCCCGTGCTCGCGGGCGTCGCGGGCCTGGCTTTCCTGCTCTACCGCTGGGTGGGCCTGCGCCCGGACTTCAACGGCCTGCTGGCCGATGCCTACGTTTACCTTGCCGCCGCCCGTGCGATCGCAGGGGCGAGCCCGGGCGATCTGGACCTGCTGCAACACATCGCCGAAACCTGGCCTTTTCCGCCGCTGTTCCCGCTGTTACTGGCGAGCGTCGGTGCCGGCGCGCAGTCGGCTACGGCAAGCTATACCCTGGGTGCCGCGCTCCTGGCGGGGCTCTTGCCCGTCGCCTTTCGCTGGTGGCGAGCCCTGGGCATCCCCCTCCCGCCGGCGGCGCTGCTGCTGCTGGCCCTGGCGCTACTGCCCGCGACCCTGAACGTGGCAACCAATGTCCTCAGTGAACCGCTTTTCCTGCTGCTGACCTGCGCCGCCGCTGCGCGGCTCGCCGGTACGCGACCCACCTGCGCGGACTGGTACTTCTCCGCCGCACTGCTGGCCTGCGCCGCATTGACGCGATCGGTCGGCGTGGTGGCGCTGGCGGCGTTCCTGATCAGCTGGACCGTGCAGCAGGCCTGGCGCAGTGCGCGTTGGGCGCCGGGGGTGGCCGTGATCCCGTGGCTCGGGTGGAAAGCTTTCCAGTGGCTGCAGGGCTACGCCGATTACGGCCTGTCCGACAGCGGCGTCGCCGGGCCATGGCGTCGGATGCAAATCAATTTTGCGGCCTTTACCTGGCATGGGACCGGGCTGTTCGATCCCGCCCATGGCCCGGTGGCCCGCTGGCTGCTGCCGGTGCTCGTGCTGTGCATCGTCGGGGTGTGCCTCAGGCGCCTGCTGCGGGGGCGCTTCGACGCCTGGTACCTCGCAGGCTATGTGGCGGTGATGGCGCTGTGGCCCTATCCGGATCACGCCGAGCGCTTCCTCTATGCCGTGCTGCCCCTGCTCCTTGCCTATGCGGTGCTGCCGGCGTGCCAGGTCGGCGCACGGCTCTCCAACGGCTTTTTGCGAAGGGCCGTGCCCTGCCTGCTGCCGCTCCTCGTACTGTTGATCGCGGCGCCGGCCAGTTCGCTGCGCCTGCAGGCGCTCGTCGCGGCCGAAGGCACGCCGCTGGCCGGCGACCTGCGTGCGCCGGGCTGGACCCTGCAGGCGCCCGCGAAGGCGCAGGCCCAAGCGGATTTCCGCCGCCGGCTGCGCCCGGTCCTGGACGCCGTGAAAGCGCTCCCGGCGCAAGCCTGCGTGCTCACCATCCTGCCGCAGGAAGTGCTGATGTATGGCGAACGGCTGGGGCTCGATCTGGCGGGCGTGGGGGCAGGCGCCACCGCGCTGGAGCAGGGACTGGCCCGCTGTCCCTACGTCTTGATGGTTGCGGCGCTGCCGTTTCCGGAAGTGCCGTGGATTGAAGCCATGTATCCCTTCAGGTTGCTGGAACAGCGCCTGCAGCCGGTGGCCGTCGAACATTGGACGGCGGGCGCGGGTGACGGCCCGGTGCTGGCCATGCTCGCGCGGGTGGCCCGCCCGTGACCGACGGGCAGGCTGATCGGTGGTGCTGAAACGGCAGGCCGGCGGACCTCAACCCTTGCCGAGGCGCGCCAGCACCAGCGCGACGGCGTCTTCGAGCGGCAGATCCTGTGCGGCGGCGTCGGTCCGGGCCTTGTACTCCACGGTGCCAGCGTCGAGGCCACGGTCGCTGATGACCAGGCGATGCGGCACGCCGATGAGTTCGAGATCCGCGAACATCACGCCCGGACGCTCGTTCTTGTCGTGGAAGACGACGTCCGCGCCTGCCGCGAGCAGCCGTTCGTACAGCGCTTCGGCCGCGCTGCGCAGGCGCTCGGACTTGTGCATGTGGATGGGGACCACCGCCACCGTGAACGGGGCGATGGACAGCGGGAAGACGATGCCGCGCTCGTCATGATTCTGTTCGATGGCGGCGGCCACGATGCGCGAGACGCCGATGCCGTAGCAGCCCATCACCAGGGTGACCGCGCTGCCTTTCTCGTCCAGCACCGTCGCCTTCATGGCTTCGCTGTACTTGGTGCCGAGCTGGAAGATGTGGCCCACCTCGATGCCGCGCTTGAGATCGATCGTGCCCTTGCCGTCGGGGCTGGGCTCGCCCGACACCACGTTGCGCAAATCCGCCGTGAGCGGTTCGGGCAGGTCGCGGCCCCAGTTCACGCCGCGCAGGTGCGCGCCGCTGCGGTTGGCGCCGCAGGTGAAGTCCGCCACGTTGACCGCAGATAGATCCGCGATCACCGTGACCGGCGCGCCGACCGGGCCGAGGGTGCCCGGGCCACAGCCAAACACGGCGTCGATTTCAGTGGCCTTGGCGAAGCGCAGCGGGCTCGCCACCTGCGGCAGGGACTGCGCCTTGATGGCGTTGAGGTCGTGGTCGCCACGGAGCACGAGCGCGACCAGTCCACCGCCTTCGGCTTCCACCACCAGGGTTTTCAGGCACTGGCTCGGCGGGACTGCGAGGAAGCTGGAAACCTCGTCGATGGAATGCTGGGTGGGGGTTTTCACTTCCGCGAGGGTTTCGCAGGCGGCCGGCCGCTCGCCGCCGAGTGCGTACGCCGCCACCATCTCGACGTTGGCCGCGAAGTCACCCGTGCTGGAGAAGGCGATGAGATCTTCCCCGGAGTCCGCCAGCACGTGGAACTCGTGGGATTTCGAGCCCCCGATATTGCCGGTGTCGGCCTGCACCGCGCGCCACGCCAGGCCGATGCGGTCGAAGATGCGGCTGTAGGTGGCGTACATCTGCTGGTAGGTTTCTTCCAGCGAGGCGTGGTCGAGGTGGAAGGAGTAGGCGTCCTTCATCAGGAATTCGCGCGCCCGCATGATGCCGAAGCGGGGGCGGATTTCGTCCCGGAACTTGTGCTGGATCTGGTAGAGGTTGACCGGTAGCTGCTTGTAGCTGCGGATCTCGCGGCGGGCGATGTCGGTGATGACTTCTTCATGCGTCGGGCCGAGGCAGAACGGGCGGTCGTGGCGGTCGGTGAAGCGCAGCAGTTCCGGGCCGTATTTGTCCCAGCGACCGGATTCCTGCCAGAGCTCCGCCGGGAGCACGCCGGGCATCAGCATTTCCTGCGCGCCCGCGCGATCCATTTCCTCCCGCACGATGCCTTCCACCTTGCGCAGCACCCGCAGGCCCAGCGGCAGCCAGGTGTAC
This sequence comes from Gammaproteobacteria bacterium, assembly GCA_043744805.1. Lineage (GTDB taxonomy): Bacteria > Pseudomonadota > Gammaproteobacteria. The sequence goes on along the minus strand of JAYTTZ010000035.1, from coordinate 5,014 downwards.
ACGCCACTGGCGAGCTGGCGAACCATGCCCGCGCGCAGCATCAGCTGGTGGCTGATGACTTCGGCGTCGGCCGGGGATTCGCGGAGCGTGGGCAGGAGGAGCTTGGAAATTCGCATGATGGGACTCGTGGTGGATCCGTGAAGGTGGGTAGGCGGGGTTCGCGGCATTCTCGGCACTCACCGGGCATCACGCAACGCCGACCCCGGCAGCACCGGCTTGCGAGGCCCAAACCCACGATTTTTGCCTTGAACCGGCCGCAAAATCGCTTTATGGTGCCAGCCCCTCCAGCTGTGCCCCATGGCCAGCTACCGGGACACTGTCGAGCCCGCGCCCAAGAAGCGCTGGCAGCAGGCGTGCGCAAACCTGTCGGTACCCCGGCGGAGCAAGGCCCACCTGTCGACGCTTACTGACACCAAGTGAGGACACAGTCCATGAGCGAGCAACTACGGGGCGCCGAAATCTTCGTGCGGTCCCTCATCGCAGAAGGCGTGGAGTTCCTGTTCGGCTATCCGGGCGGGGCAGTGCTCCATATCTACGACGCACTCTACAAACAGGACAGCATCAAGCACATCCTGGTCCGGCACGAGCAGGGCGCGACCCATGCTGCCGACGGCTATGCCCGCGCGACCGGCAAGCCGGGCGTGGTGCTGGTGACCTCGGGGCCCGGCGCCACCAACGCCGTCACCGGCATTGCCACCGCTTACATGGATTCCATCCCGCTGGTGGTGTTCACCGGCCAGGTGCCTACGCACCTCATTGGCAATGATGCCTTCCAGGAAGTCGACTCCATTGGCATCACGCGCCCTTGCGTGAAGCACAACTTCCTCGTCGAGCGGGTGGAGGATCTCGCGTCGACCATCAAGAAGGCCTTCTACATCGCGACTTCCGGGCGCCCTGGCCCGGTGGTGATCGACGTGCCGAAGGATGTCACGGCCAATGTCTGCGCCTTCGAATACCCGGATCACGTGGAAATCCGTTCCTACAAGCCGAACACCAAGGGCCATCCGGGCCAGATCAAGAAAGCCGCGCAGCTCATCATGGCCGCCGAGCGGCCCATGATTTACTCGGGCGGTGGCGTGGTGATCGACAACGCGGCGTCCGAACTCACCCAGTTCGCGCGCCTGCTCGGCTATCCGGTGACCAACACGCTGATGGGCCTCGGTGCCTATCCCGGTAGCGACCCGCAGTTCATCGGCATGCTGGGCATGCACGGCACCTACGAATCGAACATGGCGATGCACCACTGCGACGTGCTGATCGCAATCGGCGCGCGCTTCGACGACCGGGTTACCGGGGATCTCGCCAAGTTCTGCCCGGAGGCGAAGATCGTCCACATCGACATCGACCCGGCATCGATCTCCAAGAACGTGCGGGTGGACGTGCCCATTGTCGGCAGCGTGACCAACGTGCTGTCCGAGCTCAACCGCCTGCTGCAGGAATCCGGAATCAAACCGGTGGAGCGCGCAAGCAACGCCTGGTGGAAGCAGATCCGCGAGTGGCAGAAGCTCGACTGCCTGCGCTACGACAAGACCAGCAAGTTGATCAAGCCGCAGGCCGTGATCGAATCCCTGCACCGCGTGACCAACGGCGACGCCTACGTGACCTCGGACGTCGGCCAGCACCAGATGTGGGCCGCGCAGTACTACGCGTTCGACCAGCCCCGGCGCTGGATCAACTCCGGGGGCCTGGGGACCATGGGCTTTGGCCTGCCGGCGGCCATGGGCGTGAAGCTCGCCTTCCCCGACAAGGAAGTGGCCTGCGTCACCGGCGAGGCGAGCTTCGTGATGTGCGTGCAGGAGCTGTCCACCTGCCTGCAGTACGATCTGCCCATCAAGATCATCAGCCTGAACAACCGCTACATGGGCATGGTCCGGCAGTGGCAGGAGTTCTTCTACGACAGCCGCTACTCGCACTCCTACATGGACGCGCTGCCGGATTTCGTGAAGCTCGCCGAGGCCTTCGGCCACGTGGGCATGCGGGTGGAAAACCCGGCCGACATCGACGGTGCGCTGAAGGAAGCCTTTGCGCTGAAGAACCGCCTGGTGCTGATGGATTTCATCACCGACCAGACCGAAAATGTCTATCCGATGATCGCGGCCGGCAAGGGACAGCACGAAATGCACCTCGCGCCGTCGTCCACCACCGAGCGGGAGCTGGCCTGAGATGCGCCACACCATTGCCATCCTGCTCGAGAACGCCGCAGGTTCGCTGTCGCGGGTGGCAGGGCTCTTTTCCGCCCGCGCCTACAACATCGAGTCGCTCTCGGTCGCGCCCACCGAAGACCCCACGGTGTCCCGCCTGACGCTCGTCACGCGGGGTTCGCCAGCGATGATCGAGCAGATCGTCAAGCAGCTGAACAAGCTGGTGGACGTCATCCGGCTCATCGACCTCAATGAAGGGCAGGCCATCGAGCGCGAGCTCATGCTCATCAAGATGCGCGCCATTGGCCCGGAACAACGTGCTGAAATGCAGCGCCTGTCTGACATCTACGGTGGGCGCATCGTCGACGTGACCGAATCGAGCTACACCGTCGAACTCACCGGCGACGGCGCCAAGCTCGACGCCTTTATCGAGACCGTGAGCACGAAGCGTGTGCTTGAAGTCGTGCGTTCCGGCACGCTCGGCATCCTGCGCGGCACCAAGGCGCTGCGCGCCTGACCCACCGACGACCTTCCCGATTTCCAGGCAGTCGCCTGGCAGGATTCAACCGGAGTAAAGCACCATGGCCCTGAACATTTATTACGACAAAGACGCGGACCTTTCCCTCATCCAGCGCCGCCAGGTGGCGATCGTCGGTTACGGCTCGCAGGGCCACGCCCACGCCAACAACCTGAAGGATTCGGGCGTGGAGGTCGTGGTCGGCCTGCGCCCGGATTCCGCCAGCGCCACCAAGGCTGCCAATGCCGGACTGACCGTGAAGTCGGTCGCCAACGCGGTGAAGGACGCGGACGTCATCATGATCCTGGCGCCGGACGAATCGCAGGGCGATCTGTACCGCAGTGAAATCGCACCGAACATCAAGCAGGGCGCCGCGCTCGCCTTCGCCCACGGCTTCAACATCCACTTTGGCCAGATCGACCCCCGCGCTGATCTCGACGTGATCATGATCGCGCCGAAGGGCCCGGGCCACCTCGTGCGTTCCACCTACCAGCAGGGTGGCGGCGTACCGAGCCTCATCGCCATCCACCAGGACACTTCCGGCCAGGCCAAGGACATTGCCCTGTCCTACGCCAGCGCCAACGGTGGCGGCCGCGCCGGCGTCATCGAAACCAGCTTCCGCGAAGAAACCGAAACCGATCTCTTCGGCGAACAGACCGTGCTTTGCGGCGGCGCCACGGCCCTGATCCAGGCCGGTTTCGAGACCCTGGTGGAAGCCGGCTACGCGCCGGAAATGGCCTACTTCGAATGCCTCCACGAGCTCAAGCTCATCGTCGACCTCATCTACGAGGGCGGCATCGCCAACATGCGCTATTCGATTTCCAACACGGCGGAATACGGTGACTTCACCCGTGGCTCGCGCATCGTCACGGAGCAGACCAAGCTGGAAATGAAGAAAATCCTCTCCGAAATCCAGAACGGCGAATTCGCCCGCGAATGGATGGGCGAGAACAAGACCGGTGCGTCCGTGCTGAAGGCCAAGCGCCGCATTGCGCGTGGCCACCAGATCGAGGAAGTGGGCGAACGCCTCCGCGGCATGATGCCGTGGATCAAGGCCAACCGCCTGGTCGACCAGGCCAAGAACTAGGCCGCCTTGCCCCGGCGTCGTCCGTGCCCGCATGGGCGACGCTGGAGCTCGTTGCATCGACGACCCGGCGGCGTAAGCTGGACTTCCCCTTTGATGCCGGTCCCTGCCGGCGGGAGTTGAGGCCATGAGCGATCGCCCCAAGGAAAACATCCACCGCCTGATCGTGCCGAACGCATCTGCCTTGCGCGGCCGAGGCATTTACCTGCTGCCCAACCTGTTTACCACCGGTGCCCTGTTTGCCGGCTTCTACGCGCTCATCGCGGCGGTGAAAGGCCACTTCGAAGCGGGCGCTATCGCCATCCTGGTCGCCATCGTGCTGGACGGCCTGGACGGTCGCATTGCCCGCCTCACCAACACCCAGAGCGATTTCGGCGCCGAATATGACAGCCTCGCCGACATGGTGTCCTTCGGCGTGGCCCCGGCCCTGCTGGCCTACCAGTGGACCTTGCAGGAGATCGGCAAGTTCGGATTCTTCATCGCCTTCCTCTATACCGCCGGGGCGGCGCTGCGCCTCGCGCGGTTCAACGTCCAGACGACCGTCCAGGACAAGCGTTTCTTCAAGGGTCTGCCAAGCCCCTCCGCGGCCGCGCTCATCGCCACCTTCCTGTGGTTCGCCAACGACCAGGGCCTGCACGGCCATCGCGGCGTGATGTGGCTGGTGGTGCTGCTGACCGTGATTGCCGCGCTGCTGATGGTCAGTAACCTGCGCTACTACAGCTTCAAGGATCTGGACCTCCGCGGGCGTATTTCCTTCGCGGTGGTGTTTGGCGTAGTGCTGTGCTTCGGCCTGGTGTCGGTGGACCCGCCGCTCATGTGCATGCTGGTCATGCTGGGCTACGCGGGTTCCGGCATGGTCCTCACGCTCCAGCAGTTGCGTACCACGCGCCGCGAACGCCGCCGGTCCCGCCCGGGGCAGCGCGACGCTGCCTGAGGCCAGGGAATGGCGGATCAGGGGACGCGCCGCGGGGCGTTGGCGGCGATGGGCATCCTGGAGTGGGTTCCCCGCGCGCTGGAATCCGCAGGGGCAGGGGTCCCTGTACCGGACCCGATCCCCGCCAGTGGCCAGGCTGCCGCCCGGGTAGAAGTCAGCGCCGCGCCAGACGTCGAGGCCAGCACCCTCGACTGGCCGGCGCTGGAACAGGCGGTCTCCACCTGCCAGCGCTGCGCACTTGCGGGTGGACGCACGCAGACCGTCTTTGGCGTGGGCAGCCGTGCCGCGCGCTGGATGATCATCGGCGAGGCGCCCGGGCAGGAGGAAGACCGCCAGGG
>JAYTTZ010000034.1:0-2925 GCA_043744805.1 Gammaproteobacteria bacterium | reverse complement strand
ACTACGCCGCCCACGCCGAGAAATGGGTGGCGGAAGCCGCCGAGGGCAAGGCAAGGCTGCTGGTGTTTCCGGAGTATTTCAGCCTGGAAATCAGCTCGATTTTCGGCGAAGGGGTGTATTCCTCGCTGGGCCTTACCCTGGAGAAGCTGAGCCACGCGCTGGGCAACTTCCTCGGCCTGTACCGCGAGCTGGCGCAGAAGTACCAGGTGCATATCTGCGCCGGCAGCTTCCCGGTCCGGGACGACGACACCTACTACAACCGCTCGTATTTCTTCTGGCCCAACCGCCACTGCGAATACCAGGAGAAGCTGATGATGACGCGCTTCGAGAGCGAACGCTGGGGCATCAGCGGGGGCTCTGGTCTGAACGAGTTCCTGTGTGATTTCGGTACGGTGGCGGTGAGCATCTGCTACGACAGCGAGTTTCCCCTGCTGGCCCGCCGGCAGGTGGAGCAGGGCGCCGAAATCCTCCTCGTGCCCAGCTGCACCGACACCATGGCGGGTTTCTACCGGGTTAAGATCGGCTGCCAGGCGCGCGCGCTGGAGAACCAGTGTTATGTCGTGCAATCACCTACTATCGGCGACTGCAGCTGGCAGCCAGCGGTGGACACCAATATCGGCGTCGCCGCCTTCTACACGCCGGTCGACCACGGCTTTCCACCCAACGGGATCCTGGCGTCCGGCAAGCCGCATGCCCCGATCTGGGTGTATGCGGATCTCGATCTGGACGCAATCCAGCGCGTGCGCGCCGAAGGGCAGGTGTTCAACTACCACGACTGGGACGGACAACTGCGCCACGTGCGCCCCCCCAAAGCATGAGACCCAAGGAGAACAGGGCATGAGTTTGGTTGCAGAGTTCAAGGAATTTGCGATGCGCGGGAACGTCGTCGACCTCGCGGTCGGCGTCGTGATTGGCGGGGCGTTCGGCAAGATCGTCTCTTCCGTGGTGGCGGACGTGATCATGCCGCCGCTGGGCGTGATGCTGGGCGGGGTCAACTTCAGCAACCTCAAGGTAGTGCTGAAGGAAGCGGTGGACGACAAGATCCCCGCCGTGACTCTCAATTACGGCAGCTTCATCCAGAGCTGCGTCGACTTCATCATCGTGGCCCTGGCAATCTTCCTCGTGGTGAAGGCCATCAATACCCTGAAGCGCGAAGAAGTCGCACTGGCGGCCGCACCGCCGCCCCCCCCGGCCCAGGAAGTCCTGCTGGCCGAGATTCGCGATCTCCTCAAGACCCGCCAGTAAGTAAGCCCGCAACAGGTAATCACCATGCCGCAACTCACCCTGCCCGACCTCACCCTGAACTACCAGCTTGAAGGTCCGGACGGGGCACCGGTGGTCATGCTGTCGAACTCGCTGGGTTCGGCGCTCGGCATGTGGGACGAGCAGGTGCCGGCGCTGCTCGCCGGGGGCTTCCGCTGCCTGCGCTACGACACCCGCGGGCACGGCACCTCCAGCCTGCCTCCGGGCGCGTGGTCCATCGCCGATCTGGCGGGGGACGCACTGCGCATGATGGATGCGCTCGGGCTCGCGCGCGTCCATTTCTGCGGACTCTCGCTGGGCGGCATGGCCGGCCAGTACCTCGGCACGCATCACGGCGATCGTCTGCAGTCCCTCGTCCTCTGCGCCACCACCGCCTATGCCGGCCCACCGGACGTCTGGCGTGAACGCATCGCCCTGGTGGAAGCAGGCGGCATGGCGGCGGTGGCCGACGCGACCCTCAACCGCTGGTTCACGGCAGCCGGCCAGCAGCGCCTGCCGGAGCGGGTCGCGCACATCCGGGCGCAGGTGTTGGCGACACCGACCAGCGGCTACGCGAGCTGCGGGGGCGCGATCGCGCTGATGGACCAGCGCGAGTCCATCGCTGGCATCCGCACGCCAACCCTGGTGATGGTGGGCGAAGAAGATCCCAGCACGCCCGTGGCGGCCTCCGAATTCCTCCAGCAACGGATTCCGGGCGCCACCTTGGTGGTCATTCCCGCCGCCATGCATCTGGTGAACGTGGAGCAGCCGACGGCGTTCAACGCAGCGCTGCTCGATTTCCTCAAGGCGCGGGCTTGAGCCCACTGGCGTGGCGCGTAGCCCGGCTGGGCCTGCCGGTAACCGCAACCAGCGGGTGTGGCAGGGCGTGATGGCCATCCCGTGCGGTCGCGTGGCAACCTATGGGCAGCTTGCGGGTCTCACAGGACTCGCCGGCCCGACCGGGCCCCGGCAGGTGGGGTATGCGCTGGCCGCACTCAAAGCCGGCTCAACCATCCCCTGGCACCGGGTGCTCAATGCGGCCGGGCGGATCAGCGCCCGTGATACCCCGGGCGGACAAACCCAGCGCGAGATCCTCGAAGGGGAAGGCGTTGAATTCGACCTGACCGGTCGCGTGGATCTCGGCATTTACAGGTGGAACCCATGACTGATTTCCCTGGCCGGACACCACGGCGCCACGGCTTCGTTCTCACCCTCGTCGTCCTGGCCACCTTGATGTTCCTGTTCCGCGGCGTGGACCCGGCGGCAAGTGCCCCGGTGTTCTGTCCCGAGGAAGGCCCCAAGGGCGAGAACACGGTGGTCATGCTGGCAACCAGCTGGTGCCCTTACTGCGCCAAGGCGCGTCGCTACCTGCAGGCCCACAAGGTCGCCTACTGCGAGTACGACATCGAGCACTCGAAAGTCGGCGAAGCCCTCCACCAGCGTTCGGGCCACCGCGGCATTCCCGTCATCTTCTTCGATGGCGACGTGATCGGCGGTTACGACCCCGATGAAATGGACCTGCTGCTGAAACGCCGCCAGGCGGCGGACATCGAAGGTGGCGCCGCCGGCAAGACCTCCCTTACCCGCCCCTAGCAGCCTGTCGGACTTGGGGAGCGTCGGCTGCGAACCGACCGCAGCCGTCCATTCGGCACCGTCTTTTTGCCCCATAGCCGGGCTATGGGC
>JAYTTZ010000033.1:0-2925 GCA_043744805.1 Gammaproteobacteria bacterium | reverse complement strand
GCGCCGCGACCGCAGCACCCGCCCCGCCGCTGGATCCACCCGGGGTACGGGCGAGATCCCAGGGGTTATGGGTCGGACCGAAGAGGCGCGGCTCGGTGGTGGTGCCAATCGCCAGTTCCGGCAGGTTGGTCTTGCCAATGCTGATCAAGCCCGCGCGCCGGAAGCGCGTGTAGATTTCGGAGTCCACCGGTGGAATGTAACCCGACAGGAACGAGAATCCTTCGAAAAACCGCACGCCGGCCACCTCGGCACCGAAGTCCTTCATCAGGAAAGGCACGCCCGCGAAAGGGCCGTCACCAAGGGGCCCGCGTGCTTCGCTACGCGCTCGATCAAAGGTCTCGGTGATCACTGCGTTGAGCTGGCCGTTGATCTGCTCACAGCGCCGGATTGAATCGTCCACGAGTTCCAGTGCGCTGGCTTGCTTGCCACGAACCAGCGCCGCAAGTGCGGTTGCGTCGAGATCACCAAAATCACTCGCTGCCATGGTGGACTGCTCCTCGAAGCTTGAATTGCCGGGGACCAATACGCTGCGCCGGATTCAATAACGGCGGCGGAAGTAGGCATTCGACCTGCCACCGAGCGCTAGCGCACGGCATGCCAAACCTAACACCGCATCGCACCAAACACCCGGTCTGGCACCCTGATCACGAACCCGGGTGCGGACCGGACTCAAGTCAGGGACAGGCACTGACAGATTTCCACAACACGTCCGTAATGATCCAAGCTGTGGCACCAAGGCTTGGCCGTACCCAGGGGCAAGACGCTACATCGGACGCCTTGGACGCCAGAACGAGACAACTCCAAAAAAGGGACACGCAATGACCGAAACGAATTCGATGAACTCCGAGATGGCCCGCTACTGGAACGAGAATGGCGGGCAGCGCTGGGCCGTCAACATCGAGAGGGTCGAGCGCATGTTGCGGCCCCTGGCCGACGACTTGCTGGCTGTTGCCTCACCGCAAGCTGGCGAGGCAGTGCTCGACGTGGGCTGTGGTGGCGGCCCCACCAGTGCAGCCTTTGCGCAAGCAGTCGGATCCACTGGGCGCGTGCTTGGCCTGGACGTTTCCGAGGTCATCCTGGAGCGCGCCCGCGCCCGCTTTGGCCACCTGCCGAACCTCCAGTTCATGCAGGAGGACGCCGGGAGTTTCGCGTTCAACCCGGCAAGCTTTGATCTCCTCATCTCACGCTTTGGCGTGATGTTCTTTCCCGATCCAATCGGCGCCTTCACGAACCTGCGCACTGCCTTGAAACCCGCCGGCCGGATGCGCTTTATCTGCTGGCGCGAGATCAAGATCAATCCATGGATGGGCGTGCCCGTGCGCGTGATGTTCGAACATCTCCCCAAGCCGCTGCCCTTGCCGCCGCACGCACCCGGCCCTTTTGGGCTCGCTGATGAAACCCATCTGCGCGGCGTGCTGGAGTCCGCCGGCTTCACGGGCATCCAACTCACCTCGCACGAGAAGATGCTGGACCTCGGGTCCATTGATGAGGCCGTCGAGCAGATGACCCGCATGGGGCCAGCGGCGCCGGCTTTCGATGAAGCTGCGCCCGCCTTGCAGGCAGAAGTAGTCAAGGCACTGCGGACCAGCTTTGCTGCCCATCTCACGCAGGGGACCGTGCAGTTGTCGAGCACGACCTGGCTGGCCTCGGCTAGCGCTTGAGCCGATCGCTGCTGGCCCCGCCCGGGGCTGGTACAACGCGGTAACGAGGAAGCCCCGGGGCGGGCCACCCGGGGCCACACCGGACGACGCCCCTGGACCGTGACGTCAACCCGGCTCCCGAGGCCATCAAACCTCATCCCTTGCTGCCCGGGTGCCTGGGTGGCCTGCGCCGGATTTCCCGGAGAAGCAGGAGCGCTCGCCTCTGCGGCCTTCCTGGCCTCTACTTTGTGGCTTTGATCTGCGCGGTGATCGCCGCGATTTTGGCCTGGCCCGGCGACGTCTTGCATCACGGGCAGTGGACCCACTCCGACAATTGCTCCTCCAGCTTGGCGAGTTCGCTACCGGCAATGGCGCGTTGGCGTGGCATGGCCCCGCCTGCAGCGCATGCAGCGGTCGTGCAAGCAGTACTTCCGGCACTCGACATTGGTGGTCACCTTTGAGCTCCGTCTCGTGTCGATCGGTGGACGCTGGCGAAGGCTTTAGCCGACGGCTTCCGTTACCCGGAGCGCCCCGCTACTTGCGCCGATGCAGGGTCGCCACGGTTTGCCGCAGCACCTTGCCATCCTTGATCAGGAAGGTGTCGGTGCCGAAGTCGTAGACATAGGCCGCCGACTCCGCGGTCCACGTCAGGTACACCATGTCGTCCACCGCCTGCTGGTCGATGATGTCGAAACGACACCCCGACGGCAGCCAGTCCTCCAGCCAAAGCGTGAAGAAGGCACGCGCGCCGGCCAGGCCGCGCCATTCGCGAACGCCATAAAGCATCACGCTGTGCTCGGAGTAGTCGAGCAGAATTTCGTCGATGTCGCCGGCCGCGAAGGCCTGCAGGTGGTGCGCGAAGACGTCGGCGGCAGAGGCCATGTGGGTTCCCCCGAGAGATGTCGAACGGTGGCTTGGGATGATTGGTAGCAATGGTCGGCGGCCCATTACACCACTCCACTCCACCCCAACGAAATCTTCCGGCTGAATTCACTGGGCCGTGGTGAAACAACCGGCAGGCGCCGACTGATTGGATAAGCCCCCGGGTGGCGGTGCGTTCAGCACTGCGCTGCGACTACTCGCGACAGCAGCCAAGGATTTCCCTTCCCCCGGCGCCTTGATTCCCGCCTGCCCATGCTCCCTTCCGAACCCGTTCGAGTACTGCCCTTCGCCTGCCAGGCCTCAGGCTTCCGCTTGCGTGGACGCTATAGAGAGGGTGTCCATAGGGATGCCACGCCCTGCCGTGGCCCGTTCAAAGGAAAAAGCCGCAAAGCACAGCATGTCA
>JAYTTZ010000032.1:0-2926 GCA_043744805.1 Gammaproteobacteria bacterium | reverse complement strand
TCAACACCGTGCACGAGGCGGTGAGGGCGACCGGCGCCGACGCCAGCATGATCTTCGTGCCGCCCCCGTACGCGGCCGACGCCATCGCCGAAGCCGTCGACGGCGGCATCAAGGTTATCGCCTGCATCACCGAAGGCATTCCGGTGCTCGACATGCTCAAAGTGAAGCACATGCTGCTGGGCCGTCCGGACGTGTGCCTCATCGGCCCCAACTGCCCGGGTATCATCACGCCCGGCGAGTGCAAGATGGGCATCATGCCGGCGGCCATCCACCTCCCGGGGCGCATCGGCATCGTCTCGCGCTCCGGCACCCTGACCTATGAAGCCGTGCACCAGACGACCAGCGTCGGCCTTGGCCAGAGCACCTGCGTCGGCATTGGCGGAGACCCGATCAACGGCATGAACTTCATCGACGTGCTGACCCTGTTTCAGCAGGACCCGCAGACCGAAGGCATCATCATGGTGGGCGAAATCGGTGGCTCCGCCGAGGAAGAAGCTGCTGAATTCATCGCCAGGCACGTGACCAAGCCGGTGGTTGGCTACATTGCCGGCGTCACCGCCCCGCCGGGCAAGCGCATGGGCCACGCGGGCGCCATCATTGCCGGCGGCAAGGGCACGGCGGCCGACAAGTACGCTGCGCTCGTGGCCGCAGGCGTGACCACCGTGAACTCCCCGGCGGAACTTGGCGCCGCGATGAAGCGTGTCCTGCAGTAACGCGTCCAGCACGGCGGGCCAGCAGGCCCGCCAGGCCGGGCGGGCACCATGAAAATCGTGCTCGCCCAGCTCGATTTCTGTGTCGGGGAGCTGGCCGGCAACACGGCCCGGATCCTCGACGCCACTGCACGCGCCCGTGACGAACACGGCGCGCGACTGGTGGCCTTCCCGGAACTTGCCGTCACCGGCTATCCCCCCGAAGACCTCCTGTTCCGACCCGGCCTGCACCGCCGCGTCGCGCATGAGCTCGAGCGGATTGCGGCTGCATCGCGCGGCATCGCCGTGGCGGTGGGTCATCCGGAAGCCATGGACGGCAAGATCTACAACAGCCTGAGCCTGTTCGACGACGGCGCTCTGGTGCGGCGTTACCGCAAGCAGCGCCTGCCCAATTACGCGGTGTTCGACGAGAAACGCTATTTCACGGCCGGCGACCAGCCTTGCGTGGTAGACCTCGACGGGCTCGCATTGGGCCTTTCGATCTGCGAGGACATCTGGGATCCGGCGACTGCGACAAGCGCGCGCGCCGCCGGCGCCGAAGTGCTGCTCAACATCAACGCCTCGCCCTGGAGCCAGCACAAGCGCGCAGCCAGGCACCGGGCGGTCCAGGCCGCGATTGCCGCCGCAGGCATCCCGGTGCTGTATCTCAACCTCGTTGGCGGCCAGGACGAACTGGTGTTCGACGGGGCGTCGTTCGCGCTGGATGCCAGCGGTCACCTGCGCGCCCAGGCGCCGGAGTTCGCCGAGGCCCTACTCTGCGTCGACCTCGAACGCGGTGCCATGGGCTGGCAGGCCAGTGGCCCACTCGCCGCGCCGCTCGAAGGCGAGGCCGCGGTCTACCAGGCCCTGGTGCTGGGGGTGCGCGACTACGTACACAAGAACCGCTTTGGCGGCGCGGTGCTCGGCCTGTCCGGCGGCATCGATTCCGCCCTCACCCTGGCCATCGCGGCTGACGCGCTGGGCCCGGCCAACGTCACCGCCATCTCCATGCCCTCGCAGTACACGGCCAGCATGAGCATCGACGACGCGCTGGAACAGGCGCAGGTGATGGGCTGCGAATGCCACCTGCTCAGCATCGAACCCACGGTGGACGCCTTCAACGCCACCCTGGCCCCGGTGTTCGTGGGACGCGGCGCGGACGTGACGGAGGAAAACATCCAGGCCCGCTGCCGCGGCATCCTGCTGATGGCCTATTCCAACAAGACCGGCCGCATGGTGCTCACCACCAGCAACAAGAGCGAAACGGCAGTGGGCTACGCCACGCTCTACGGCGACATGGCCGGAGGCTTCGCGCCACTCAAGGACTGCCCCAAGACCCTGGTCTATCGCTTGTCCACGTGGCGGAACGCGCAAGGCGCGCAGCCCGTGATTCCGCCCCGCGTCATCGAACGCCCGCCATCGGCGGAACTGCGCCCGGACCAGAAGGACAGCGACAGCCTGCCGCCCTACGGCGTTCTGGATCCCATCCTCGAGCAGTACATCGAACAGGACCGGACGCCACGGGAAATCGCGGCAGGCGGTTATGACCTTGAAACCGTGAAGCGCGTGGCACGACTGGTGGACAGGAACGAGTACAAGCGGCGCCAAGCCGCGCCCGGGGTGCGCATCACGGAGCGGGCCTTCGGCCGCGACCGGCGTTTCCCCATCACCTCCCGCTACGACGAGCAGGAGCCGGTCCCCGGCGAATGATCCGCCGGGCACACCCGGCGCCCGGACGGTCTTTATTCAACCGTGGTGCGGTTGACTTCCTCGATGCCCTGATGGTTGGGATAGTTGAGTTCAAGCACCCGCAGCGCGTCGGCTGAGAGGTCGTTCAGCTCCAGCACCTTGTAGGCCTTGGCCAGTAGCACCAGGGCGTCCGGCATGGCTGGCGTTTGCTGGTAGTTCTCCACCACGTAACGCGCCCGGTTGGCTGCCGCCACGAACGCGCCTCGGCGCATGTACCAGTTGGCGACGTTCACCTCATGCTGGGAAAGGATGTTGCGCAGGTGGCGCATGCGCAGTTGGGCGTCCGCCACGTAGCGGCTGTCCGGATAGCGCTTGATGAGTTCGGAGAAGTCGTTGAAGGCCTGCAGCGAGGCGCCCGGGTCGCGCTGTGACGGATCCCGCACCAGGTAGCGCTCGAGCACGCCCTTGCCGTTGTTGAAATTGATGAGCCCGCGCAGGTAGAACGCGTAGTCCATGTGCACGTGGGTGGGATTGAGCTTCATGAAGCG
>JAYTTZ010000031.1:0-2938 GCA_043744805.1 Gammaproteobacteria bacterium | reverse complement strand
GTCGTGGATGACAGCGGGCGCGGAGCCGCGCAAGGTCAGGGTGGGAATGGTGCGGTCGAGCACCCATTTCTGGACGCCGGTGTTGCTGTCGAGGGCGTAGAGCTTGCCGTCGCCGGTGCGGATGAGGACCACGTCCTTGCCGGCGCGGGGGGCCGCGAGGACTTCGCTGGAGACTTCCGCAATCCAGAGCTTCTTGCCGGTGGCGGCGTCGCGCGCGACGACCTCGGCGTCCGAAGTGCCCACGAAGACCTTGCCGTCGCCCACCCCTGGGCCCCCGGAAATAAGGCGCTTCTTGTCGCGGTCTTCCCAGACCACCTTGCCGGTGGCGGCTTCGAGCGCCATCACGCGGCCTTCACGGTCGGCGACGTATACGCGGTCCTCGTAGGTTGCGGGCAGGAGCTTGAGGTAGAGCTTCTCGTAGCCTTTGCCGAAGCGGCCCGACCAGACTTCCTTGAGGTTGATCTTGGACTTGAATTTCTTGTCGAGGACGCGAGGCTCCGCCGCCTTCATGATGGCGGTGTTCTCGGGATTCTTCTCGTCGAAAATGCCGGTCACCGCGTCCTTCGCGGCATGGCGTTGCGAGGCACAGCCCCCCAGGGCGAGAACGAAGGCAACGACCAGCGGGAGCACGCGCCGCATTGATCAGGTCCCCGGGTTCGAACGGCCGAGCCGTTCGAGCTTCAGTTCGATGACGGCCGGGTTGCCGCCCCCGGCCACCATTTCTTCCTGCGCCTTCTGGTAGAGGGGGACCGCTTCGTCCACCTTGCCGCGGGCAGCCAGGATATCGGCGCGCAGTTCGGCGAAGCGGTCACCCTGGGTTAGCCCTCCCTGTTCGAGCAGGGCCCAGGCGGCGTCGGCTTTACCTTCGCCCAGCGCCAGTTGCGCGAGCCGCGATCGCGCCAGGCTGGCGAGCTGGTCGCTGCCTGCGTGGTCGAGCACCCACTGCAGACGGCCCTTCGCGGCGTCGATCTTGCCGTCGCCCAGTTCAACCTTGGCAAGCGAAAGGGCGGCGAGGCGAGCGTAGGTGCTGTCAGGGTAGTTGTCGAGAATGATCTGGCCGGCCTTGCGGGCGTCCTCGAAGGACTTCTTGTTGACGAGGGCCAGCAGTTCCTCGTAATTGATGGACGCGCTTTCGGACCGGAGCGTGCGGGTATCTTGCCAGTAGCGGTAACCGGCGAGGCCGAGGATGCCGATGATGAGCCCGAGGACCAGTGACTTGCCGTTCTCGCGCCACCACTTGCGGATGACATCGACCTGCTCGTTATCCGAAATATAGCCTTCCACGTCTGTCGTCCTTTTCGATGGTTCGGCCCGGCGGGCGGCCGGGCGGGGGAGTATAGCCTGCGGGTTTCGCCGTCAGGTCAACCTGGACTTGCGGAGGCTGTCGACCAGTTGCGCGCGCGCAATGCGCTGCTGGGGTGCCTGTTCCCGCAAGTGCTTCACGCTGACCGTATCGCTGGCCAGTTCATCCTCGCCGAGGATCAGTGCCACGCGGGCACCGGTGCGATCCGCGCGCTTCATCTGCGACTTCAAGCTGCCCCCGCCACAGATGCTCACTACCCGCGCTTGCGGGCAGTCGTTACGCAGCGACTCCGCCAGCAGCAGCGCAGCAGTGGCTTGCGCGTCGCCCGCCGGGACCACGCAGTAATCCACCGTGGCGTCCGGTGCATCGCCGGCCTGGGCTGCCAGCAGCTCGATCAGGCGCTCCACGCCCAGCGCAAAACCAATCGCTGGGGTGGGCTTGCCGCCCAGCAGCTCGATGAGCGCATCGTAGCGACCCCCGGCACAGACTGTGCCCTGGGCGCCAAGTTCAGTGGTGATCCACTCGAAGACGGTGCGCGAGTAGTAGTCGAGGCCGCGCACCAGGGTGGGATTAACCGTGTATTCGACCCCGGCGGCGTCGAGGGTGGCGCAGACCGCGGCGAAATGTGCGCGGGACTCGGCTTCCAGGAATTCGCCCATGCGCGGCGCATCGGCGACCAGAGCCTGCATGGCCGGGTTCTTCGAATCGAGGATGCGCAGCGGATTGCGGGTCAGGCGCATCAGGCTGTCTTCGTCCAGCGCCTCGCGATGGATTTCGAAATACACCGTCAGGGCTTCGCGATAGCGCTCGCGCTCAGCGGCCACGCCCAGGGTGTTCAGCTCAAGGCGCAGGCCCTTGAGCCCGAGTTCACGCCACAGGCGGGCGGTCATCAGCAGCAGTTCGGCGTCGATGTCGGGGCCGGCCATGCCGTAGGTTTCCACCCCAATCTGGTGGAACTGCCGGTAGCGGCCTTTCTGCGGTCGTTCGTGGCGGAACATCGGGCCGGCGTACCACAGCCGCAACTGTGGCTGGGTGTTGAGCAGGCCGTGTTCGAGCACCGCACGCAGGCAGCCGGCGGTACCTTCCGGCCGCAGGGTCAGGCGGTCGCCGTTGCGGTCGGCGAAGGTGTACATCTCTTTTTGGACGATGTCGGTGGCGTCGCCGATCGAGCGCTCGAAGACCGCCGTTTGCTCCACGATCGGTAGGCGAATTTGCTGGTAACCATAGGCGCCGAGCACCTCACAGACGGTCGCCTCGAACGCCTGCCAGCGTGCGCTGGCGGGCGGCAGGATGTCGTTCATGCCGCGGATGGCGCGGAGAAGTTCTTTCACCTTGGACTCCGGAGGGGAAGGGCGGGACGCCGGAACGTTCAGCGACCGTCGCCAGCGGTCAGGGTCGCCGGTGCGTCGCCTGGCGTGTTGGGGAAAACCTGCGGCTTGCCCTGGAAAGTAACGGACACATTGCCGGCCTTGCTGGCGTAGAGCCGAAGCGGCGGGCGGCCCTTGACGTTGATGCTGCGGCCCGCCTTCACTACGCCGGACCAGATTTCCTTGCCTTTGGCGTCGGAGATTTTCACCCAGGAATCCAGCGCTGCAGAGACCACCAGGGTACCGCGCGGGGTTGCGGCTTCCGGAG